>NZ_CP050265.1:1523214-1827857 GCF_011765465.1 Erythrobacter sp.
GGCTCAGGCGCGCGAGCTGGCCGAGCGCGACCCGCTCACCGGGTGCCTCAACCGCCGCAGCATGGGCGAAGTCACCGAAGCGCTCCGCCTGCGCGCCGAAAGCCGCGGGCAGGCGGTCGCCTACGGCATGATCGACCTCGACAATTTCAAGCAGGTCAACGATATGCACGGCCACAAGGCGGGCGACGAGGTGCTCGTCCAGTTCGCCGAACGGATGCGCGACGTCCTGCCCAAGAGCGCCCGTTTCGCCCGGCTCGGCGGGGACGAATTCGCTTTCGTCACGCCCTATGACCCGGCCCGGCGCGAACGCATCGACGATCTCGCCATCCGCCTGTTCGAAGGGCTCGCCCTGCCATTCCGGCTCGACGGGGTGACGCTCGAGGTGACGATGTCGGTCGGCCTTGCGAGCGACCATTGCCCGGAAGGCGGGGAGCCGCTCACCGCGACCGGAGATACCCTGCTCCACCGCGCCGACATCGCGATGTACCAGGCCAAGAAGCAGGGCAAGAACCGCTTTTTCTGGTTCGAGCCGAGCATGGAAAACGAGCTGCGGTTCCGCAACGAGCTCGAAACCGGCATCCGCCGCGGCCTGACCAAGGGCGAATTCGTGCCCTTCTACGAACAGCAGGTCGATCTCGAAACGGGCGAGCTCGTCGGATTCGAAATGCTCGCGCGCTGGCGCTCGCCCACTCTCGGCCTCGTCAGCCCGGAAATCTTCATCCCCGTGGCCGAGGAAATCGGCGTGATCGGCGAGATGTCCGAACAGCTCATGCGCCAGGCGTTCACCGATGCGCGCGACTGGGACGAGGCGCTGACGCTGTCGATCAACATCTCCCCGCTCCAGCTGCGCGACCCGTGGTTCGCGCAGAAGCTGCTCAAGCTCCTCGTCGAATACAATTTCCCCGCGCACCGGCTGGAAATCGAAATCACCGAATCCTGCCTGCACGAGAATATCGGCCTCGTGCGGACCATGATCACCAGCCTGCGCAATCAGGGGGTCAAGGTCAGCCTCGACGATTTCGGGACCGGCTATTCGAGCCTCGAACAGCTCCGCTCGCTTCCCTTCGACCGGCTGAAGATCGACCGTTCCTTCATCAAGGATCTTACCGAGAACGGGGGCAAGAGCCGCATCGTCGATGCGATCGTCTCCTTGGGGCGGGGTCTGGAAATGCCGATCACCGCCGAGGGGATCGAACGCGAGGACATCCTCGCCGCGCTGAAGAAGATGGGCGAATTCAACGGCCAGGGCTATCTCTACGGCCGCCCCGAAACCGCCGAGCAGGTGCGCGAACGGCTCGGCCTTGCCGGGCGGCTGGCGGGCAGGCGCGAGACGCCGACGATCCCGGTGGACCTGCCCGATCTCAAGGCGCTTGCCGGGCGCGCGGCGGCTGCGGCGCAAGAGGCCGAGGCCGGCGGCATGAAGGCGGGCGACAAGGGGGCAAGCGGCACACACCCCGGCGGGACCGCGCTCGACGGCGGGCCGATCCTGCCGCGCCGCGCCGGGCGCTGATCCACCGCTCTCCTGCCGGGCGCTCTCCACTGGACGTAGCCCCGCCCCGTGCATAGATGCGCAAAGCGATGCGCATTCCCTTCACCAAGATGCACGGGCTCGGCAATGATTTCGTCGTGCTCGATGGCCGCGAAAGCCCGCTTCCGGCGATGACCGGCGCGGTGGCGCGCGCGCTCGCCGACCGGCGCGAAGGGATCGGCTGCGACCAGGTGATCGTGCTCGAGCCGTCCGCAAATCCCGCTTCGGGGGGCGATTTCCGGATGCGGATCTTCAATTCCGACGGCAGCGAGGTCGAGGCCTGCGGCAACGCGTCGCGCGCGGTCGCCCTGCTTCACGGAGCGCCTGCAAGGGTCGAAACGGCGGGCGGGCTGATCGCGGTCGAGCCGGGCGACAAGGGCGCGAGCGTGCTGATGGGCGAGCCGCGCTTCGACTGGGAGGCGATCCCGCTCGCCTATGCGATGGACACGAGCGCGATGCCGGTCGGCTGGCCGACGGAAGACGGCGCGCTCGAAAACCCGATGGCGGTCAATATCGGCAATCCGCACGTGGTGTTCTTCGTGGAGGATGCGCTGGCGGTCGACCTTGCCGAACTGGGTCCTAGAATCGAGAACGACCCGCTGTTTCCCGAACGCGTCAACGTCAATGTCGCGAGCGCCATGGGGCCGGATGAATTCGTGCTGCGCGTGTGGGAGCGCGGCGCGGGGCTGACCCATGCCTGCGGGACCGGCGCCTGCGCCACCGCCGTCGCGGCGATCCGCAAGGGGCTTGCGGGTCCGCGCGTGCGCGTGCTCCAGCGCGGCGGTCCGCTCACGATCGAATGGGCCGCGGGGCAGCAGATCCGCATGACCGGCCCGGCCGCGCCCGTGTTCAGCGGAACGTTCGAATGGGACGATTTCGCGTGAAGGGGCCGGAAATCCTCTCGCCCGAGGTTATCTCATTGGGCTGCCGCCTCAACATCGCGGAAAGCGAGGCGATCCGCGCGATGCTGGGTGAGGGCGAAGACCTCGTCATCGTCAATTCCTGCTCGGTCACGAACGAGGCGGTGCGAAACACCCGCCAGGCGATCCGCCGCGCCCGGCGCGAGAGGCCCGATGCGCGGCTGGTTGTGACCGGCTGTGCGGCGGAGACCGAGCGCGACGAAATCGCCGCCATGCCCGAAGTCGACGGGATCGTGGCCAATGCGGCGAAGCTCGATGCGCGAAGCTGGAACGCGCCGCTTGCCGAAGCGCCGCCGCCGCCGCGCCGCACCCGCGCCTTCATCGGGGTGCAGAACGGATGCGACCATTCGTGCACCTTCTGCTCGATCCCCGCAGGGCGCGGGAAGAGCCGCTCGCTGATCATCCCCGAGGTGCTGCGCGCGGTTGAAGGACATATTCTTGCGGGGGCTAAGGAAATTGTCTTCACCGGTGTCGATCTGACAAGCTGGGGACAGGATATTTCCAACTCGCCCCGTCTCGGTGCACTGATCGAGGCCACCCTGAATGAATTTCGCGAACTAAGGAGGGTTAGGCTTTCCTCTCTCGACGGGGTGGAAATAGACGAGGTGCTGTTCGAGCTTCTGGCGGGCGAGCAGCGGGTGATGCCGCACGTCCACCTCTCGCTCCAGCACGGCGCGGACCTGATCCTCAAGCGCATGAAACGGCGGCACAGCAGGGCCGACGCGGTGGACCTCGTCGCCCGGCTGAAGGCGCGGCGGCCGGAAATCGCGGTGGGCGCGGACCTCATCGCGGGCTTCCCGACCGAAACGCACGCGCACCACGCGGACAACCTGTCGATCATCGAGGAAGCGGACATCGTCCACGGCCACGTCTTCCCCTTCTCCCCGCGCGACGGCACACCCGCCGCCCGGATGCCGCAGCACGCGCGCACGACGATCAAGGCCCGCGCCGTCGAATTGCGCGCCGCCGTCGCCCGCCGCCGCGAGGCCTGGCTGGAAAGCCTTGTGGGCGAAACCCTCCCCGTCCTCGCCGAGCGTGACGGCACGGGCTATGCCCCCAACTACGCCCGGGTGAAGCTGCCCGAAGGCACCGCGCCGGGCGCAATCGTGCCGGTCACGGCGTCCGCAATCGAACAAGGAATGCTGCGATGAGCAATGGGGAAACCGACGCGAGAGCAAGCTGGAGCGAGCGGCTGCTCGGCGGCTTTCGCAAGACCTCCGACCGGCTCGCGACCAATCTCACCGGGCTCGCTGCGGGCGGCAGGCTCGACGAGGGGACGCTCGACGACATCGAGGACGCGCTGATCGTCTCCGACCTCGGCCCCGCCGCCGCCGGGCGCATCCGAGCGAAGCTCGCCGAGAGGCGCTTCGGCGACACGATCACGCAGGCCGAGCTGAAGGAAGCGGTCGCCGCCGAAATCGCCGAAATCCTGCGCCCCGTTGCGAAACCGCTCGAAATCACCGCCTTTCCGCGCCCGCAGGTGATTCTCGTGATCGGGGTCAACGGCAGCGGCAAGACGACGACCATCGCCAAGCTCGCGCACCTCTTCATGGAGGACGATTACGGCGTGCTGCTGGCCGCGGGCGACACCTTCCGCGCCGCCGCCATCGGCCAGCTCGCGACCTGGGCGGAGCGCGCCGGGGTCGACATCGTCAAGGGGCCCGAAGGCGGCGATCCGGCGAGCATCGTCTACGACGCGGTGAAACAGGCGACCGACACCGGCATCGACGCGCTGATCGTCGACACCGCAGGCCGCCTCCAGAACAAGCGCGAGCTGATGGACGAACTGGCGAAGATCCGCCGCGTGCTCGGCCGCCTCAACCCCGAAGCCCCGCACGACGTGGTGCTGGTGCTCGATGCGACCAACGGGCAGAATGCATTGTCGCAGATCGATGTGTTCAAGGAGGTGGCGGGCGTGACCGGCCTCATCATGACCAAATTGGACGGCACCGCGCGCGGCGGCGTGCTGGTTGCCGCGGCCGAGCAATACGGGCTTCCCATCCACGCGATCGGCGTGGGCGAGAAGATGGAGGACCTGCGCCCCTTCGACCCCGACCTCGTCGCGCGCGTCATCGCGGGGGTGGCGTGATGGCCGGAGAGAAGAAGGCAGGCTCGGGCTGGCTCAACGTCGCGGTCGATTACGGGCCGCTGGTGGTGTTCCTCGCGGTCTATCGCCTGTCCGCGCCCGAAGAGCCGGGCCTCGGCGACATCATCGCGATCGTCTACGGCACGGGCGCCTTCATGGTCGCCGCCGTGGTCGCGCTGCTTGTTTCGAAATTCCTGCTCGGCAAGGTCTCGCCGATGCTGTGGTTCTCGACCGCGCTGATCGTCGGCTTCGGCGCGCTCACCATCTGGTTCCAGGACGAGAAGTTCATCCAGCTCAAACCCACGATCATCTACGCCGTCTTCGGCGTCGCCCTGATCGGCGGCTGGCTGGCGGGGCGCGCGTTGCTGAAAATCCTGCTCGAAGCCGCTTTCGAGGGGCTGTCCGACGAAGGCTGGCTGAAGCTTTCGCGCAACTGGGGGTTCTTCTTCCTGCTGCTCGCCGGGCTCAACGAGGTGCTGGTGGCGACGATGGATTTCGAAGGCTGGCTGTGGGCGAAGCTGTGGGTGTTCCTGCCGCTCACTTTCCTGTTCACCTTCGCCAATATCCCGATGCTGATGAAGCACGGGCTGTCCATCGACGATGCCGACGAGGTGCTCAAGGACGAGCCGCCGACCGGGGGGTGAGCGACTAGTCGTCAGCTTCCCGATCGTGGTCCCCGTTCGAGGGATCGTAGCGCCCGATAAAGGGGCCGCTCAGCACCAGCACGGCGAAGATCGGCAGCGCGATCAGCCCCGCCAGCCAGAGCGAGCCGATCCCGCACACGATCCCGATCGCCCCCGCGCCCCAGATCGCTGCGGCCGAGCCTGCCCCTTGCACGAAGTTCTTCTCGCGGAACATCGCGCCCGCCCCGAGAAAACCGATGCCGGTGACGACGCCCTCGAAGGTTCGCGTGGGATCGACGACGAGCTGTTCGTCGAAAGTCTTGTGCACAAGTTCGAGCGAGGCGATCGACAGGCCGCAGGCCGCCACGGAGATGATGACGAAGGGGCGGAAATCGATCGGCTTTTTCCGGATGAAGCGTTCGAGCCCGATCACCAGCGGCAGCACGATCGCACAACCCATGCGCAGCGCCGCCTCGGTCCACGAGATGTGTTCGGGAGAGAAAGTGCCCGGTTCCATGGATAATGAAACGCGCGAACGAGGGGGCGGGTTTCAGGATCGCGCGAGGGTGCGCCGTCAGATCTCGACCTGGCTGCCCAGTTCGACGACGCGGTTCGTCGGCAGCTTGAAGAAGTCCATCGCGCTCGCCGAATTGCGCAGCATCCAGGCGAAGATCTTTTCCCGCCAGATCGGCATGGCCGGCTTTTCCGACGGCAGCAGGGTCTGCCGCGAGAGGAAGAAGCTCGTCTGCATCATGTCGAACGCGCCGCCGCAGCGCTCCATCCCCTTGAGGCCCACCGGCACGTCGGTTTCCTCCATGAAGCCGTAGTGGAGCACCGCGCGGTAGAAGCCGTCGCCCATGTCGGTGAATTCGCAGCGCGTGTCGGGATCGACATAGGGCACGTCGGCGATGTCCACGGTAAGGATGACGACGCGTTCGTGCAGCACCTTGTTGTGCTTGATGTTGTGGAGCAACGCGGACGGCACGCCCGCCGTGCTCGAGGCCATGAAGATCGCCGTGCCGGGAACGCGCAGCGCGGAATTCTTGGCCGACTTGGCGAAGATCTCCATCGGCAGCGCGACCTCGCTCATCCGTTCGCGCATCAGCTTGCGCCCGCGCGCCCAGGTGGTGAGCAGGGTGAAGGCCACGAAGCCGACCGCGAGCGGGAACCACCCGCCTTCGGACACCTTGGTGAGGTTGGCTGCGAAATAGGCCCCGTCGACGATCAGGAACAGGATCACGACCGGTGCGGCGTACCACCACTTCCACTTCCACACGCTGACGAACAGGACCGCCATCAGCAGGGTGTCGATCGTCACCGCGCCGGTCACAGCGATGCCGTAGGCATTGGCGAGGTTGGACGAATTCTGGAAGGTGAGGACGAGGATGACGACCGCCACCATGAGCGCCCAGTTGACCGCCGGGATGTAGATCTGCCCGCCCTCGGTTTCGGACGTGTGGCGGATGTTGAGGCGCGGGATGAAGCCCATCTGGATCGCCTGGTGGGTGATCGAGAACGCGCCCGAGATCACCGCCTGGCTGGCGATGAAGGTCGCGACCGTCGCGAGGAAGACCAGCGGCAGGCGCCATTCCTCGTTGGCGAGGAAGAAGAACGGGCTCTGGATCGCCGCCGCCGCCTCGGCATCGGGCAGGCCCATGACCATCGCGCCCTGCCCGAAATAGTTGAGCAGCAGGCACGGCATGACGAAGCCGAACCACGACAGGCGCATCGGCCCGCGCCCGAAATGGCCCATGTCGGAATAGAGCGCTTCCGAACCCGTCACCGCCAGCACGACGCTGCCCAGCGCGAGGAAGGCGAGCCAGCCGTCGAGAACGAAGAAATTGATCGCGTGATAGGGATTGAGCGCCCACAGGATCGCCGGCGTCTGGATGATCTGCCACGATCCCAGCGCGGCGATCACGGTGAAATAGACGATCATGACGGGCGCGAAGAGCGCGCCGACCTTGGCCGTGCCGCGTTTCTGCAGGACGAACAGGAAGACCAGCAGCGCGAGCGCGATCGGGATGACGAACTGCTCAAGCCCCTCGTCTACCACGGTCAGGCCCTCGACCGCGGAGAGGACCGAGATCGCCGGCGTGATCATCGAATCGCCGTAGAACAGGCTCGTCGCGAAGACGCCCAGCAGGACCGCGATCCAGCCATAGCGCGACTTCGACAGGCTGCGGCTGATCAGCGCAACCAGCGCGAGGCTCCCGCCCTGCCCCTTGTTGTCGGCGCGCATCAGGATGGTGACGTACTGGATTGCGACGACCAGCGTCATCGACCAGAAGATAAGGCTGATGACGCCGAGCACGTGGGCATCGTCGAGCGCGAGCGGGTGCGGCCCGGCGAAAGTCTCGCGGAAGGCATAGAGCGGGCTCGTCCCGATATCGCCGAAGACGATGCCGATCGCCCCGACCGCAAGCGCCGTTTTCGACGCGCTGTGCGAGTGGCCGCCGGATGGCGGCGTGTGGGCGGGCGCTGCTGTTTCGCTCATGCTTCTCGGATTTCCCGAATTGCCGGTACTGCCCTGAAGCCGCGCGCTGAGCCCGACTCCAATCCTGCCAGGCGTGCCTTCACGACGCCGGCGGAGCGCCGATTAGCACCGCCTCTTCGCGCCTGCAACAAGCGCCGCCCGCCGCCCCTTTCAGCGCAGCATCGGGGCATTGGCGATCATCCGGTCGAGCTCGGCGATGCGCTGGGTCAGTTCGGGAACCCACGGCGCGTCCTCGGGCGAACGCGCGACGAGGCCCGCCCATGTCTCGCGCGCGGCGCGGACCTGCCCGGACTGCAGATAGGAAAAGCCGAGGAAATAGTCCGCCGCCGGGCTCTGCGGGTCGAGCGCGCGCGCCTTGCCATAGGCATAGGCCGCCGCCGGGGTGACCTGCCCATCCGCATGGCCCGTCAGCGCCATGCCGAGTGCGAGCCAGCCCTCGAGATGGCCGGGATTGTCGGACAGCCCCTTGCGCAGCAGGCCGGCCGCTTCCTCGAACCGGCCATTGCGGGCGAAGCCGTCGGAAATCGTGAGATAGTCGGGCTTGGGCCGGTTGGGGTTGAACAGCGAGCGGCGCGCCTCGACCATCTCCTCGCCGTTCGCGGAAGGATCGGCAAAGCGCTCGGTCGGCGAGGCGGGCTGGCCGGGCGAGCCCTGCAACCCGTATCCCGCAAGGCCGAACAGCAGAGCCGCGCCGAACACGGCGAAGCCTTCACGCGGGAGGCGCAGCAGGAAAGCCGCCAGCGCGAAGGCGGCGAAAGCGAGCGCCAGCACGGCGAGCCAGCCGCCGATCATGCCGCCTCCCCTTCCCCGTCCGACCGCCTGCGGCCGAGCCGCCGCAGCAGCACGCCCCCGACCAGCAGGAGCAGCACCACGGGGATGGCGAAGAGCGGCCAGGTCGTGCTCGAAACCTCGGGCGAATAGCTGACATAGTCGCCGTAGCGTTCGACCAGCCAGGCGCGGATCTCATCCGGCTCCTCTCCGGCAAGCAGGCGGCTGCGAACCTGGTGGCGCATATCGCCCGCCATCGGCGCGTCGGAATCGGCGATCGACTGGGACTGGCACTTGAGGCAGCGCAGGGTCAGCATCAGATCGCGCGCTTCGGCTTCGAGTTCCGGGTCCGCGAGCTGGGTATAGGCATAGGGCGCGGGCGGCATGGCCTGCTGGGACTGTGCCGCGAACGGCAACAGCAGCGCCAGCATGAGGGCGAGGAGACGCATCACGATGCCTTCTCCAGTTCCTCGAGCAGTTTCGGCACGTCGGAGGCGCGGATGTCGCCGATATGCTGGTATCGGATCACGCCCTCGCCATCGATCACGAAAGTCTCCGGCACGCCCGAAGAGCCGATTTCGAGCTGGACCTCGGAAATCGCATCCGCCCCGACCCGGCTGTAGGGATTGCCGTAGCGTTCGAGGAAGCGCGCGACATCCTCGGGCCGGTCGCGGATCGCGATGCCGACGATATCGACGCCTTCCTCGGCCAGCGTCTCAAGCTGCGGCGCTTCGGCGATGCACGGCACGCACCAGCTCGCCCAGATGTTGAGCAGCTTGGCCTCGCCGCGCGTGAAATCCTCCCGCGAAGCCCCGGCAAGCCCCGGTGCCGCGGGGTCGAGCGCGAAGTCGGGCAGGGGCTTGCCGATCATGGTGCTCTTGACGAACTGGTCCTTGGGCTGGGTCAGCTGGAAGGCGAACAGGCCGGCAAGGAACAGGAAGATCGCCAGCGGCACGATATAGGCGAGGCGCTTCATTCGGCGGGCTCCGGGGCGGCAGGGGGCGCATTGGGACCGGCGCCGAGCGCGCGCAGGTCTTCGCGCCTCTCATCGCCGAGCCGGGCGGCGGTGCGGCGCTTGAGATCGACCTGCACACGGCCCGCGATCGACAGGATGCCGCCCAGCGCAATCAGCAGGCCGCCGTACCAGATGAAGGTGACGAAGGGCTTCCACCAAAGGCGCAGCTGCCAGCGCGGATTTCCCGCCGCATCGACCCCCGCCTCGTCCCCGATCACGGCGTAAAGCTGGCCGTTCCAGCGGGTGACGAGCGCGCTTTCGCTGGTGGCCTGCGGGGGCGACCAGAAATTGCGCGCCTGCGGAGCGATGATGATCGGCTCTCCACCGTCACGGCTGACGGCAAGGCGCGCTTCGATCGCGGTCCAGTTCGGCCCTGCGACCGGCGCGACATTCTCGAGCGTCACGTCGAACCCGCCGACCTCGACGCTCTGCCCTTGCGCGACCGCGGCGAGGCGTTCCTCGGTGAAGGCGCTCTCGCTCGCCATGCCGAACAGCGCGACCGCGACTCCGAAATGGGCGAGCACCATGCCCCACACCGCGACCGGCACGCGCGACAGCTTGCGCCCGCGCAGCGGCAGGAAAGCCGCCACGCCGAGCATCAGGGCAAGCGCGAGACCCAGCACCGGGAGGACCGGATAATCGCCGAGGATCGCGATAAGCGAGATCGCCGAAATGAGAATCGCGGCCAGCAGGGAGAGTTCGAACTGGATGCGGGCGGGCTTGTCGTCCTTCCAGCGCAGCAGCGGGCCGACCGCCATGACGAGGAACATCGGGATCGCGAAGATCGCGCTGGCCGGGTTGAAATAGGGCGGACCGACGGAAACGCGCACGTCGAACGCCTCGGTCAGGAGCGGGTAGAGCGTGCCCAGCAGCACGATCGCGAGGATCGCGGAAAGCATCACGTTGTTGAACACCAGCGCGCCCTCGCGGCTGGTCGCGGTGAAACGCTTGCCCTCGGCAATGGAGCTCGCCCGCCACGCGAAGAGGCCGAGCGCCCCGCCGATATAAAGCCCGAGCAGGACGAGGATGAACGTGCCGCGCTCCGGGTCCACCGCGAACGCATGGACGCTGGTGAGCACGCCCGAACGCACGAGGAAGGTGCCGAGCATCGACATGGAAAAGGCGAGCACGCCGAGCATGATCGTCCAAGTCCTCAGCGCATCGCGCGCGGCCAGCACGCTCACCGAATGGAGCAGCGCGGTCGCCGCGAGCCACGGCATCAGCGACGCGTTCTCGACCGGGTCCCAGAACCACCAGCCGCCCCAGCCCAGCTCGTAATAGGCCCAGTAGGAGCCCGCCGTGATGCCGAAGGTCAGGAACACCCACGCCCCCAGCACCCAGGGGCGCATGACGCGCGCGAATTCGGGCGTCACGCGCTTGGTGATGAGAGCGCCCATGGCGAGGCTGAAGGCGACCGACAGGCCGACATAGCCGATGTAGAGCGTGGGCGGATGGATAGCGAGGCCGATGTCCTGCAGCAGCGGGTTGAGCCCGGAGCCTTCGGGTGCGGGCACGGGCAGGCGTTCGAACGGGTTGGAGGACAGCAGCAGGAAGGCGTAGAAACCCAATGCGACGAAGCCCTGCACCGCGAGCGTTGCCGACATGGTCCGCTCCGGCAGGCGCTTTTCCGCCCCGGCGAGCAGCCCGCCCGACAGCGCCAGCACAGCGACCCACAGCAGCATCGAGCCCTCGTGGTTCCCCCAGGTCCCCGTCAGCTTGTAGACGAAGGGCTTCATCGAATGGGAATTGGTCGCGACCAGCTTTATCGACAGGTCGGTGACCGCAAAGGCGTAAAGCAGCAGGCCGAAAGCCAGCACGGCAAGTGCGGCCTGCACCATCGCGGCCGGGCGGGCGTAGAGCGCCATCGGCGCGGCCTCGCCCTCTCCCGAGCGCAGCGCGAGCGCGCCCGAAACCATCTGAAGCACCGCGAGCGCAGCGGCGAGCCATAGGGCGGCAAGGCCGAGTTCAGCGATCATGTCGGCTTCCGTTCCTCAAGAACTCGGTTCGATGCCGACCGTCGTCTCGGCGACGGTTTCAGCCTTCTGGTGCGCCTCGAGCCCTTCGAGTTCGCGCGGCACGTAGTTCTCGTCATGCTTGGCGAGCAGGTTGGTGGCGAGGAAGGTCCCGTCCCCCTGCAGGCTGCCTTCGGCGACCACGCCCGATCCTTCGACGAACAGGTCGGGCAGGATGCCGGAATAGCGTACGGGGATCGTGCTCGCTTCGTTGCCGGTCACGACGAAACGCACGGTCACGCCGTCGGCCATCGTCTCGATCGAACCCGGCTGCACCATCCCGCCGAGCCGCACCGCCTGCCCGACCGCGGGCGGCGCTTCGGCCATCTGTTCGGGGAGGTAGAAATAATTCGCCTGGTTCCTCAGCCCCCACACCGCGAGCAGCCCCGCGCCGATGATCGCGACGAGCGCGATGACGACGAGGACCATGCGCTGGTGCTTGGCCTTGAGCCCGGTGGTGGTGTTCATTTCTTCCTCAGTTCCTCGCGGCGCGCCTCGGCCCGGCGCATCGTGCGCCAGCTCCACGCGGTGAGCAGCGCAAGCCCGCCGACGCCGATCGCATAGGCCGCGATCACGAAATCCCAGTGTTCGAGCGCCTCGCGCATCAGGCGCCCCCCATGGCGGGTTCGCCCGACGGGGCGGCGCGGGGCGGATCGTCGTCGAGTGCCCGACGCTTCAGCCGCGCTTCGACCTGCGCCTCGGCGATGATGGCGCGCATCCGCATCAGCACGATGGCGCCGAACAAGAGCGAGAAGCCGACCACGGCGGCGAGCAGGGGCACGAGGAAGACGCCGTCGATCGCGCTCTTGCCCGCGGTGATGCTGGGCGGCTGGTGGAGCGAGTTCCACCACACGACGCTGCGGTTGATGATCGGGATGTTGACCGCGCCGACGAGCCCGAAAATCGCCGCGATCCGGGGCGAGCCGCCCTCGCGCGTGGTCGCCTGCACCAGCGCGATATAGCCGGCATAAAGGAACAGGAGGACAAGCATCGAGGTCAGCCGCCCGTCCCACACCCACCACGTCCCCCAGGTCGGCCGGCCCCAGATCGAGCCGGTGGCAAGGCAGATCGCGGTAAAGACCATGCCCGGAACGGCGATCGCGCGCGCGGAAATGCCTGCGAGCGGGTGCTTCCAGATCAGCAGCATGACCGAGGAAATCGCGATCCCCGCCCAGCCCCCCATGCCGAGCCACGCGGCGGGGACATGGATGAACAGGATGCGCACGCTTTCGCCCATCAGCCGGTCGGGCGGGACCATGAACAGCCCCCACGCCACCGCCGCCGCCGAAAGAGCGAGCCCGCTCCAGAACAGGAGCGGCGTCAGCCACTTGGCTATGCCGAGAAAGCGCTTGGGGTTGGCGTAGATGTGCATGCGGTCAGATGATCCCTCGCATGTTTGTAGTGACGCCCCGCCCCCTCGCAAGGCTGCAAAAGTCGCAAGACCTCCTGCAGCAAAGGCGCCAATAGCACAAGATGCGCCCGCGCGCAGCCTCGGCAGGCGCCGGTCAGGCGCGCCCGATCAGTTCCTGCGCCATGCGGTCGGCGACGACATCGGGCGATTCGCCGGTTTCCTCACTCGTCTTCCAGATCGCCTCGAGCCGTCCGGGGATCTGGTCGAGCAGGGCATGGACCTCTTCCACCTTGCCCACGCGCCCGTCGCGCCGCGCGAGATATTCGGTCCCGACCGACATGATGCCGCCCGCGTTGATGACGTAATCGGGGGCATAGAGGATGCCCCGCTCGAACAGGGTCTTGCCATGCTCGGCGCGGGCAAGCTGGTTGTTGGCCCCGCCCGCGACGATCTTCGTGTCGAGCTTCGCGATGCTGTCCGCATCGAGGATCGCGCCCAGCGCATTGGGGCTGAACACGTCGCAGGGCGTGGCCATTATCGCGTCCGCCGCGACCGTCTCGGCACCGAGTTCGTCGGCGAGCGCCTTGGCGCCTTCGGCATCGATATCGGCCAGCGTCAGGCGCGCGCCCTGTTCGGCCAGCAGGCGGGCGACCCCGCCGCCGACGCTGCCCGTGCCCTGCAGCGCCACGTGGACGCCTTCCATGCTGTCCGCGCCCAGCTTGTAACGCACCGCCGCCGCGATCCCCTTGGCGATGCCGATCGCGGTGAAGGGGCCGGGATCGCCGCCCGCGAGGCCCTCGCCCCTCACCGGCAGGCCGGTGACGTGCTGGGTCTTTTCGGAAACCGCGACCATGTCGGCCTCGGAAATGCCGACGTCCTCGGCGGTCACATATTGCCCGCCCAGCCCCTCGATCGCAGCGCCGAAGGCGGCGAGCATTTCGGGCGTCTTGGTGCGGTTTTCATCGGCGAGGATCACCGCCTTGCCCCCGCCCAGCGGGAGGCCGGCCATGGCGTTCTTGTAGCTCATCCCCCGCGACAGGCGCAGCGCGTCGCGCACGGCGGCTTCGGGATCGGCATAATGCCAGAACCGCGTGCCGCCCGCGCCGGGACCGAGATGGGAGGAATGGACCGCGATGATCGCGGTGAGGCCGCTTTTGCGATCATGGACGAAATGCACCATTTCATGGGCATCGAAATCGGGCTGGGTCCAGAACGCGGTCATACGCAAAAGCCTTCACCTTGCGCGCGGAAGGGAAAATCGCGGCGAAAACCGGGGTCAGCGTGCAAGGGGGGATGATGGGGCGATCGACGGGGTTCGAACCCGCGACCTCCGGTACCACAAACCGGCGCTCTAACCAGCTGAGCTACGATCGCCATATGCCCCGCCCCGACACGGCCACCCGGGCCGCCGTCAAGTCCGCGCAAGGAGGGGCGCTTTAAGCCGCGCGCGCGCCCGGTCAAGAGCGCGATGAACGGGCGCGAGCCTGTTGCACAAAGCCGCATTGATGGGAAGCGAAAACTGCCGGATCACGGCTTTCGCGCAAGATTATTACGCCCTTGTTTCGGCCCGGCCGCGACCTATCCTTCGCAGGTCATGGATGCGATAGCCGATTCTGCCCTGTCCGTTGCCGAGCGCCTCGCCGCCAATCCGCGCGTGCAGCGCCTGCCGACGCCCAAGGCCGAGCTTTTCCAGCACCGCGACTTTCTGTCGCCGGACCTGTGCGAAGCGCTCATCGCGCTGATCGACAAGGACCGCCGCCCCTCGACCATCGCGGACGACAACGGGGACGCCTATTTCCGCACCAGCGAGACCTGCGACCTCGATCCCGGCGAGTCGGCGGTGCGCAACCTCGAGGCTCTGTTATTCGACCTCAACGGGATCGACCCGAAATTCGGCGAACCGGTGCAGGGGCAGCGCTATGCCGTGGGTCAGGAGTTCAAGCCGCACACCGACTATTTCACCCCCGGCGGCCCCGACTACGAGAAATTCTGCGCCGTCGCGGGCCAGCGCACCTGGACCTTCATGATCTACCTCAACCCTGTCGAGGCGGGCGGCGCGACCCGGTTCAAGGCGATCGGCAAGACCTTCCAGCCCGAGCCGGGCAAGCTCTTGTGCTGGAACAACGCCCGGCCCGACGGGCGGGTCAACCCGAACACGCTCCACCACGGAATGAAGGTGCGCAAAGGCGTAAAATACGTCATAACCAAGTGGTATCGGGAGAAGGAGTGGGGATGGACATGAGCCAATATGCCGACATCGCCGAGCAGCTGCGGACGCGGCTCGACCAATTGCTCGAACGGGCGGAAGTGATCGAGGACGATCTGCGCCACCCGCTCGACGACGACTGGGAAGAGCAGGCGATCGACCTCGCCGACGACGAGGCGCTCGAAGGCGTGGACGAAGTGCTGCGCGCCGAGATCGCGCAAATCCGGCTTGCACTGGTGCGGATCGAGAACGGAACCTACGGGACCTGTTCGAATTGCGGGGCCGAGATCGACCGCAAGCGGCTGGAGGTGCGCCCGATCGCGACTCGCTGCATCAAGTGCGCGGCGTGAGGGCACGCAAAAGGGCGGCTCCTCGCGGGGCCGCCCTCTTGCCGGCGCATTATCGCACGGGATCCCGATCTCTGCCGGGATGACGCTGCGAGCAGGGCCGCGCTGGCGCGCGACCCAGCTGTCGCATCACTTCTTGAGCGTCAGCCCGCCGAAGCGCTTGTTGAAGGCAGCGACGCGGCCGCCTTCCTGGACCTGCTGGCGACCGCCGGTCCAGGCCGGGTGGGTCTTGGGGTCGATTTCAAGCGCGAGCACGTCGCCCTCGCTGCCCCAAGTCGAGCGGGTCTGGAATTCGGTGCCATCGGTCATCTTGACCGTGATCATGTGATAGTCGGGATGCCCTTCGGCCTTCATGTCCTGTGTCCTTGCTAGCATGGTCCCGGTACCGACCGGGATCGCCGTTGCGGGGAAAGCGCGCCCATTAACGTGCCCGCGCGAAATTGCAACCGGAGATGTCGAACCGTCGGCCGGCCTTACCACCCCCGGTCGCGCCAGCGACCGCAAGGGCAAGCGCCCGCCCGCAGGTGCCCCGGAGCGGAGCGGAGGGAACGGCACCGAGGACGCGCGCCCGGATGGGCGCGCCCAATCACTCTGGCGGGTCAGCGATCATCGCGGTGAATTCGGTCTCGCAGGTGGTCTTGCCTTCAACGCTCGCGCGGCCCTTGAACTTGTAGATCGTGCGGCGCTGCTGGAGGAACTCGACCTCGAGATCGAGCAGGCAGCCGGGCGTCACGGGCGCGCGGAACTTGGCGCTGTCGATGCCCATGAAGATGACGAGCTTGCCCGTGCCCGCGAGCTCCAGCGTCTCGATCCCGAGCACCGCCGCGGCCTGCGCCAGCGCCTCGATCTGGAGCACGCCGGGCATGATCGGAGCGCCCGGGAAATGCCCCTGGAAGAACTCCTCGTTCATGCTCACCGCCTTCACCGCGTGGATGCGCTCGCCGAGATGGAGCGCCTTCACCCGGTCGACCAGCAGCAGCGGGTAGCGATGCGGCAGGGCCTTGAGGATGCGGTGGATGTCATAGTCGGTGATCGGGGCGTTTGCGCCGCCCGCGTTGTCGCCGGTCTCGCTCATGGCCTGCCTCTCGCTTGCCCTTTAAGCTCAGCGGCCCTGCGGCGCCTGCGGGTTGGCAGGCTGCTGCTGGCCCTGGCCCTGCTGCTGCGCCGCCTGCTGCTGGCGCAGGAGCGAGATGACCTGCAGGGTCTGCTCGATGTCCTGGGTCAGCTGCACGCCCGCGCGGCTCGGCTGGTAGCCCTGCGGCGGGACCACGCCGACCGAGGGCACCTTGGTGTTGAGCGAGGTCACGATCGCCTGCGTGATGTCGGCTTCCTGCGACGGCACGGCGAGCGCGCCCGGGTTTAGCACCAGCGCGATCTGCTGCTGCTGCACGACTTCGCGCAGCGCCGGGAGATATTGCTGCGCGATCTGTTCGACCACGAAGACCCGCGCCAGTTCGACCTGGTTGGACAGAGCGTTCAGTTCCTGGTCGAGCGTCTGCAGCGTGGCGAATTGGGGGGTCGCCTCGAACTGCGCGTATTCGGCATCGTCGATCTCGTTGTCGCCGTTCTTGTCGAACGGCTTGAGCAGGTCCTGACGCTGCTGCTGCTTGGTGCGAATCTGTTCGATCTGCGCCGAATAGGTCGTCTCGATCTGCTGGAAGGCATTCTGCAGAGCGCTCGTCCCGATGATCGTGCGGGTGCGGTCGGCGGTGGCGATCTTGCCCTCGACCTGGGCGGCGGCCGGCACGGCGGCGAGCGAGCCGAGCGCAAGGCCGGCGGAAGCGAGAAGGGTAACAATCGGTTTCATCAGAACTGGGTTCCTACGTTGAACGTGAAAGTCTTGTCGTCGTCGCCCTCGACCTTGCGGATCGTCTGGGCGAAGTCGATGCGGAACGGCCCGAATGGCGAGTTCCAGTTGACCCCGATCCCGGCAGTGACGCGCGGGCTGGGGGAATCCCCGAGGAAGACCTCGCGGATCGCGGAATTGGGCCGGATGGCCGGGTTGTTCGGCGTGCCGTCCGGCTGCTGCGGTGCAAGCGTGAGATTGCCGTCGGGATCGATGAAGATCGGGTTTCCGTCCCCGTCGACCGACTGGATGCCGTTGGGATTGTCCTGCAGCACCGGCGCGTCGACGCCCCACAGCGCGCCGACATCGACCCAGATCGAGGGCCTCAGGCCAAGCTCGCGCGCGCCGGTGCCGAGCGGAATCTCGAGCTCGGCGCGGCCGAGGTAGTAGTTGCGGCCGCCCAGCGCGTCGTCGCGGACCTGGCGGCGGTTGGTGATGGGCACGCGGTTGCCGTCCTCGTCGGTGACGTAGGGCTGCGTCAGGATGCGCGGCCCCACGCCGCGGATGTCGAAACCGCGGATCTGCGGCTCGCCGAGAAAAAAGCGGTCGGTCAGGAGCACATCGTCGACGTTCGGGCCGCCGCGATCCTGCAGCGGGATGATCGTCCCGCCTTCGGCCAGCAGCGAGAAGATGAAGCCGCTGTTGCCGACGTTCCAGAACTGCTGTGCGCGCCCGCGGAAGCGGATGTAACGAACGTCGCCCCCGAGCCCGGCGAATTCGGAAGTGAGCGTGACGAGCCGCCCGCGCGAAGGGCGAATCCGCGAATTGAGCGAGTTGTAATTGAGGCTGACCCCGAGGATCGAGCTCAGCCGGTTGCCCAGCGCGTCGCACAGGAAGCGACCGGCCAGCAGCGGGTCGCATTCGCGCACCCCGTCGCCGTCGAGGTCGGAGAAGAACAGGTTCTCGTCGAGGCTGACCTCGTCGTAGTTGAGCGTGTAGCTGCCGACCAGCGACATATATTCGGTAAGCGGCACGCCGAGCCGCATCGAAAAGCCCGTCGTCGCCTGTTCGAAGGTCGTGTTGCGGTCCTGCCCGCGGAAGTTGAAGCTGTTGAAATCGCGACGGTAGATGTCGATCCCGGCCGAGATGTTGCGGTCGAAGACGTAAGGCTCGGTAAAGCTCACCTGCGCCGAGCGCGAGAACTGCGAATAATTGACCGACAGCCCGATGGTCTGACCGCGCCCGCGGAAATTGCGCTGGCGGATCGAGGCGGCGAGGATAAACTGCTCGATCGAGGAAAAGCCCGCGGAGAACTGCAATTCGCCGGTCGGCTGTTCCTCGACGTTGGCTTCGAGCACGATCCGGTCGGGGGCACTGCCTTCGACCTGATTGACCTCGAAATTTTCCTGGAAATAGGCCAGCGAATTGATGCGCGCGGTGGTGCGCTGCACGGCGAGCGAGTTGAACGCATCGCCTTCGGACAGGCGGAATTCGCGGCGGATGACCTTGTCCTGAGTCAGAGTGTTGCCGTTGATGTCGACCCGCTCGACATAGACGCGCGGCGCCTCGCGCAGGATGAACGTGATGTTCATCTCGAGCTCGTCCTTGTTGCGGTCGAAGCGCGGCTGGACGTCGGCGAAGGCATAGCCGAACCGGCCGGCAAGCTCGGTCAGCTGCTCGACCGTGTCCTCGACCGCCTTGGCGTCATACCAGTCGCCCGATTTCATGGGCAGGCGCTGGCTCATGGATTCGCTGTCGAAATCGCGCAGCTGGCTTTCCACCTTCACGTCGCCGAACTTGTAGCGCTCGCCTTCCTCGACGACGTAGGTGATGATGAAGTCTTCCTGGTCCGGCGTCAGCTCGGCGACGGCGGAGACGACGCGGAAATCGGCATAGCCTTCGGTGAGGTAGAACTGCCTCAATTTCTGCTGGTCGAAGGCGAGCCGGTCGGGGTCGTAGCTGGTGTTGGACGAGAAGAACCGGAACCAGCGCGACTGCTTGGTCACCATCTCGCCGCGCAGTTCGCCGTCGGAGAACTGCTCGTTGCCGATGATGTTGATCTGGCGGACCTTGGATTTCGGCCCCTCGCTGATTTCGAACACGACATCGACGCGGTTCTGCGGAAGCTGAACCATCTTGGGCTCGACCGTGGCGGCGAAACGGCCCTGGCGCTTGTAGAGTTCGATGATGCGCGCAACGTCCGCGCGGACCTTGGAGCGGGTGAAGATCTGGCGCGGGGCGAGCTTGATCTCGGGGAGAATCTTTTCCGCATCGAGCCGGTCGTTGCCTTCGAGCACGATACGATTGATGACCGGGTTTTCCTCGACCGTGATGACGACATTGCCATTGTCGTTGCGGATCGAGAAATTCGAGAACAGCTCGGTAGCGCCGAGATCCTTCAATGCCTGGTCGGCCGCGACCGAGGTGTATTCCTGCCCGACCCGCAGGCGGATGTAGGACAGGATCGTGGTCGGCTCGAGCCGTTCGGCCCCGGCGACGCTGATCGTGCGGATGATGTTCGCGCTGGGCTCGGGCGCGGGTTCAGGCGTCGGCGTCGGCGTCGGAGTGGGAGCGGGAGTCGGAGCCGGCTGGGCTGCCTCGTCCTGCGCGCGGACTTCGTACGGCACGCCGGCGAGCATCGAGCCGCAGGTCAGGGCGAGCACGAGCCGCCCGGTCGCGCCGAGCGCGCCCTTGCGCTTCGCATCGGCCGCGACAGCCCGGTGTGCAACGGGCTTGCTGCCCGCCTGGGTGGATCGATCCATCAAGGTCTGTAGTCCCGTCTAACCCGTCATTGTCGCACCCGCCGGGCGAGCGCGTCGGAAACAAGTCCGGGTCTCCCCACCCGGTCGAATTCAAGCGCCCCGCCTGTGGCCCAAACGCGGCCCGCAATCAAGCCGCGAGGGCCCGGCCGCGCCGCCGTGTCGACACCTTTCCCCTGCGTCAGCTGCCGAACAGCGGCCCGAAGATCGGCAGCGACGTGACATCGTTGACCGTCACCACCGCCATGAACACCAGCACGAGGAAGATGCCCGTGCGATAGGCCCATTCGGTCGCCTGCGGCCCGACCGGTTTGCGGCAGATCGCTTCGGCGGCGTAGAAGGCGAGGTGCCCGCCATCGAGCGCGGGGATTGGCAAGAAGTTGATGAATGCCAAATTAAGCGAGATCAACGCGGCGAAATTGACGAATGCCACGATGCCGAGGCTCATCTGCTCGCCCGAATATTTCGCGATCTTGACCGGCCCGCCAAGCTCCTTGATCGAGCGTTCGCCGGTGATGACCTGCTTGATGCCCGTCAGCATCATGCCGAGCGCGTCCCAGGTTTGCTCGGCCGCCATCGGTATCGTCTCGAGCGGGCCGACGGGCTCGAAAACGTAGCGCCCGCCGGCCGGCCGTCCGACGCCGATGAAGCCGATCGCGCTAGTATTGCCGAACTGGTCGGTACGACTCTCGCGCGCGGTGCGCACGGGAATGTCGACCCGCTCGCCGCCGCGCTCGACAGTAAAGATCATGCGCTCGCCCGGGTGGATCGCGACGGCCGCCCTGATGTCGTCGAAATCGGCCATCGGCTCGCCATCGATCGCAAGGATGACATCGCCGACTTCGATCCCGGCCTCGCTCGCGGGCGATTGCTCGGAGAGCACGGCGACCATGCGCGAATCCTCGACCCCGTCGATCACCGGCTTGCCGAAGATCGCGAAGAGCGAAGCGAAGATCGCGATGGTGACGAGAAGGTTCGTGACCGGCCCCGCCGCGACGATCAGCGCGCGCTTCCACAGGGCGGCGTGCTGGAAGGAACCGCGCATTTCCTCCGCGCTCGCCGCGTCGTCCGGTTCGGCATCGGGGACGCTCGCCGGGTTCATGTCGCCCTTGAACTGGACATAGCCGCCCAGCGGCAGGAGCGAGAGCCGCCAGCGCGTGCCGCGGCGGTCGGTGAAGCCCGCGATCTCCTTGCCGAAGCCGACCGAGAACGCCTCGGCATGGACCCCGAAAAAGCGTCCGACGAGGTAGTGGCCGAGCTCGTGCACCGTCACCAGCGGCCCCAGAAGGAGCACGAAGCCGATCAGGTACATCCAGAAAGGGGGCGATTCAAACAAGGGCGAAGGTCTCCAGTATCTCCCCCGCATGGGCGCGCGCCTCGGTGTCGAGGGCCAGCACGTCGTCGAGATTGCCGGGGGCGGCCGCGCGGTGGCGGCTCATCGTGTCCTCCACCACTGCCGTAATCCGGCTGAACCCAATCTGACCGGCGAGGAAGGCCGCGACCGCGACCTCGTTCGCGGCGTTGAGCACGGCGGGCGCGCCGCCGCCTTCGTGAATCGCCTCGCGCGCGAGCCGTGTCGCGGGAAAGCGCACCTCGTCCGGTGCGAAGAAGGTGAGTTCCCCGATCGCGGCGAGATCGAGCGGTTCCAATGGCGTCTCCATCCGCGCGGGCCAGGCGAGGCACGATGCGATCGGCACGCGCATATCGGACGGACCGAGCTGGGCGAGCGTCGAGCGGTCGCGGTATTCGACCATGGAATGGATAACGCTCTGCGGGTGAACGACGATGCGCAACCGGTCGAGCCCGACCGGGAAGAGATGGTGCGCCTCGATGAATTCGAGCCCCTTGTTCATCATCGTCGCCGAATCGACGCTGATCTTCGCCCCCATCGACCAGTTGGGATGGGCGACCGCCTGCGCGGGCGTGGCCTTGGCGAGTTGGTCTTTCGACCAGGTGCGCAAGGGGCCGCCGCTCGCGGTCAGCGTGATCCTTGCAACATCGTCCAAGCTGTTGCCCGCAAGGCACTGGAATATCGCGTTATGCTCGCTGTCGGTCGGAAGCAGGGTCGCGCCGTGCCTCGCCACTGCGGCGGTCATCACCTCGCCTGCGGAAACCAGCGCCTCCTTGTTGGCGAGCGCGACCGTGCCGCCGCGCTCGATCGCGGCCATGACCGGGCCGAGCCCCGCGCAGCCGACGATCGCGGCGACAGTGAGGTCGGCGGGCCGCGCCGCCGCCTCGCACAAGGCGCGCGGGCCACCGGCGGCCTCGATGCCCGTTCCGGCGAGCGCGTCCCTCAATTCGGGCAGGCAGGTCTCGTCCCCAACCACTGCCAGCTTGGCTTCGAATTCCACCGCCAGCGCGGCCAGTTCGCGCGCCGAGCAATTGGCGGTCAGCGCCTCGATGCGCCAGTCGGTGCGGTTGCGGCGCACAAGGTCGAGGGTCGATGCCCCGATCGATCCGGTCGCGCCCAGGAGCGTAAGCGTTCTCATGCCCGTCTCATCCCAGATAAGCGGGCAGGAGGGCAACCACAAACAGCACGAAGAACACCGCGATGAACCCGTCGAGCCGGTCGAACAGCCCCCCGTGGCCCGGTATCAAGCCGCTCGAATCCTTGACCCCGGCGCGCCGTTTCATCCAGCTTTCGAAGAAATCCCCGGCCTGCGCGACCACTGCGATCAGCACGCCTGCAAGCACCGCTAACGCAATCCCTGACCCCGAAACGCCAGGTATCGTTCCGCCCGGACCGATGTCGAGCACCTCGTTGAATATCGCCACGCAGCTCGCCGCGAACGCTCCGCCGCCGAGCCCCGCCCAGGTCTTGGACGGGCTGATCTTGGGCGCGATCTTCGGCCCGCCGATCATGCGCCCGGCGAAATAGGCGCCGACATCCACCGCCACGATGGGCGCAAGGAAGCTCGCCAGAACCACGACGGCGCTGTAACCGCCGCCCTCCGCCGCCAAGGCCCCGCTACGCACCATGATCATGGCGAGCGCCGCCCCGCCGACATAGCAGGCCCCGCCGAACAGCCATGCGATTTCGGCCAGCGGCCCGCCCGCGAAAGCCTTTACGATCCGGTTCCATTCCCACAGCACGCCGAGAGCGAGGATCGCGCAAAAGCCGAACCACACCCAGCCGCCGAGCCACAGCGCCGCGCCCGCGACTGCCACCATGACCACCGCCGAGGCCAGCCGCACCGACAGGTCCGTGCCGACCGAACGCAGCCGCGTAAGGCGCGGTTCAGCGCCCGCCATAGCGCCGCTCCCGCCGCGCGAAATCGTCGAGCGCCTGCGCGAGGTGTTCCGGCTTGAAATCGGGCCAGAGCGTGTCGACGAAGAGCATCTCGGCATAGGCCGCCTGCCACAGCAGGAAATTCGACAGGCGAATTTCGCCGCTGGTGCGGATCAGCAGGTCGAGCGGCGGCAGGTCGTGGGTGTCGAGTTCGGCCTCGATCGTCTCGGGCGTGACCGCGCCCTTCGCCGCCGCCTTGGCCGCGGCGCGGGCGATTTCATGCTTGCCGCCGTAATTGAGCGCCACTGCGAGCGTCTGCCTGCCGTTCGCGGTGCGCGCGAGCGCGTCCTCGAGCATGGCGACGATATCAGGCGCGAGGGCCTGCCAATCGCCGATGATTTTCAGCTTCACGCCGTTCGCGACGAATTCCTCAAGGTCGGATTTGATGAACTTGCGCATCAGGTTCATCAGGTCGTCGACCTCGTCGTGCGAGCGCTTCCAATTCTCGGATGAGAAGGCGTAGAGCGTCAGGCATTCGAGATTCATCGGCTCGAGCCCGCGCACCAGCCGGCGCACCGCCTCGACCCCGCGCTGGTGGCCGACCGCACGGGGCAGGCCGCGCTTTTTCGCCCAGCGCCCGTTCCCGTCCATGATGATCGCGACATGGCGCGCGCGCGGATCCTCCCCGCCGGAGACGCGGGCGCGGGCCTCTTTTGTCGCGGGCGTGGCGCCCATAGTGCCTCCAGACGGAAAGTCCGTCACGCGCCGGAGCTTACTGCGTGAGGATTTCCTTTTCCTTTTTCGCCGCTGCCTCGTCGGCTTCGGCGACGTGCTTGTCGGTCAGCTTCTGGACCTCGTCTTCCATCCGCTTGCGGTCGTCCTCGGAGATTTCCTTCTTCTTCTCGTCGGCCTTGAGCGCTTCCATTCCGTCACGACGCACGTTGCGGATCGCGACCTTGGCCTTCTCGGCATATTGCCCGGCAAGCTTGGCGAGTTCCTTGCGCCGTTCCTCGGTGAGGTCGGGTAGCGGCAGGCGGATGGTCTGGCCGTCGATCATCGGGTTCAAACCGAGATTGGCGTGGGCGATTCCCTTTTCGACTGCGGTGAGGTTCGACTTGTCCCACACCTGCACGCTCAGCATCCGCGGCTCGGGCGCGGAGACGGTCGCGACCTGGTTCAGCGGCATCATGGAACCATAGACCTCGACCTGCACCGGATCGAGCAGGCTGGTATTGGCGCGGCCCGTACGAAGCCCTGCAAGGTCGCTCTTCAGGGAATCCACGGCGCCCTTCATCCGGCGCTCGATATCGGCCTTGTCATATTGCGGCATGGATCAATCGTCCTTCTTCACTATCGTCTGCACGCCCTCGCCCGAAAGCACGCGCGCAACATTGCCTTTTTCGCGGATCGAAAACACCACTATCGGGATATCGTTTTCCCGGCAAAGCGCCACCGCCGTCGCATCCATTACCTTGAGGTTCTGCGACAGGACGTGGTCATAGCTCACCGTCTCGAAGCGGGTGGCCTCAGGGTTGTGCTTGGGATCGCTGTCATAGACGCCGTCGACGCTGGTCCCCTTCATCAAGAGGTCGCAGTTCATCTCCGCCGCGCGCAGCGCCGCGCCGGTATCGGTAGTGAAAAAGGGATTGCCCGTGCCCGCGGCGAAGATCACGATCCGCCCCTTTTCGAGATGCCGCTCGGCGCGCCTTCGGATGTAGGGCTCGCACACGCTGGACATCGGGATCGCCGACTGAACGCGGGTCTGCACGCCCAGCTTTTCGAGCGCGTTCTGCATCGCGAGCGCGTTCATCACGGTCGCGAGCATCCCCATGTAATCGCCGGTCGTGCGGTCGAGCCCCTTGGCCGCCCCCGCGATCCCGCGGAAGATATTGCCCCCGCCGATGACGAGGCAGACCTCGAGCCCGCCGTCCTTCGCTGCCTTCACCTCTTCGGCGAGGCGCGCGACATATTCAGGGTCGATGCCGTATTCCTGTTCCCCCATCAGCACCTCGCCGGAAAGCTTCAGGAGGACGCGCTTGGTCTCGGGAATGGGCATGGGTGACAATTGTCCGCTTGGAGTTATCCTTGCGGCTTCCCTTAGACACGCAGGATAGGCCGCGCAAAGGGAAAGGTTGGGGGAAAGGTTGGGGGAACGGGCCGGTGAAGAAATGGATTGCGCTCGGCATCTGCGCGCTTCTGGTGGGCGTGGCGGTGCTCGTCTTCGTGTTCCAGCGCCCGCTGGGCGAGCGCGCCTTCGCCAGCGCCGCCGCGGAGCGGGCCGGCGGGCCGGGGCTTCAGTTCGGGGAGGGGCTGCATCTCGCCCTGTGCGGCACCGGCTCCCCCCTGCCCGATCCCGAGCGTGCCGGGCCTTGCAATCTCGTGGTCGCGGGGGACCGGGCCTATGTCGTCGACATCGGCGAAGGCGGCGCGCGCAATCTCAACCTGATGGGCTTCGATCTTGCCTCGCTCGACGGCCTCTTGCTGACCCATTTCCATTCCGACCACATCGACGGAATCGGCCCGCTCGCGCTGCTCTACTGGACGCAAGGGACCAAGGCCGCTCCGCTGCCGGTTCACGGCGCGCAAGGGGTCGAAACCGTGGTCGAAGGCTTCAACATGGCCTATTCGCTCGACCACTCCTACCGCGTCGCGCACCACGGCGAGAACATCGTCCCGTCCAGCGGCGGAGGGCTGACCGCCCTGCCCTTCGAGATCGGCGCGGAGCCGGTCGTGGTGCTCGACGAGGGCGGACTGACCGTCACCGCCTTTCCGGTCGATCACGATCCGGTGCGGCCCTCTGTCGGCTACCGCTTCGATTACAAGGGGCGCTCGGTCGTCATCAGCGGCGATTCCGCCCGGACCGACATGGTCGAGCGCATGGCCAAGGGCGCGGACATCCTCGTCCATGATGCGCTCCAGCCGAAACTGGTGCGCCACCTCACCGACGCACTGGAAGACAATGGCGACGAAAATGTCGCGACGATCACGCGCGACATCCTCGACTACCACGCCTCGCCCGAGGACGCGGCGGCGAGCGCCGAGGCGGCGGGCGCGCGGATGCTCGTGCTCTCCCACCTAGTCCCGCCCTTGCCGAGCGCCTTTCTCCATCCCGCCTTCCTCGGCGATGCGCCGGACAGGTTCGGCGGCGAGATCGTTGTCGGAGAGGACGGGATGGTGTTCACTCTGTCGCCTGCCAGCGAGGCGATCGAGAGGCAGTCGGCGCTCTGACCCCAGACGCGAAAAGGCCGCCGGGGCGTGAAACCCCGACGGCCTTTCAATGCGCGAAGAGGCGAAGTTCAGCCGCCGACGGCAGCCGCGACTTCGGCTGCGAAGTCGCTTTCTTCCTTCTCGATGCCTTCGCCGAGCTGGAAGCGCACGAAGTCGACGAGCTTGATCGTGGCGCCCGCTTCCTTGGCGGTGCGCGCGACGTATTCCTCGACCGTGGCCTTGCCGTCCTTGACGAAGACCTGGCTCAGAAGCGCGTTTTCCTTGGCGTATTTCTTGACCGCGCCTTCGACCATCTTTTCCTGGACGTTCTCGGGCTTGCCGCTTTCGGCCGCCTTTTCGCGGGCGATCGCGCGCTCGCGCTCGATCACTTGCGGGTCGAGCCCGTCGGCGTCGAGCGCCTGCGGGAACATGGCGGCGGCGTGCTGCGCGATGTCGCGGCCGAGCGTGGCGAGCACGTCGGCGGAGGCATCGCCTTCGAGCGCGACGAGCACGCCGATCTTGCCGAGATCCTGCGCTTCGGGCGAAACGGTGTTGTGGACGTAAGGCACGACCGCGCCCTGCGTCACCGAGATCGTCTTGACGCGGCGAATCTGCTGGTTCTCGCCGATGGTGGCGACATTGTCGGTCAGCTTGTCGGCAACGGTCCCGCCATCGGGATAGCCGGCAGCCTTGAGCGCCTCGACATCGTCATTGCCGAGGCCGAGCGCGACCGCGGTGGTCTTGCGCACGAAGTCCTGGAACTTGTCGTTCTTGGCGACGAAGTCGGTTTCCGAGTTGACCTCGACCGCAACGCCCTTGGTCCCTTCGACGGCGACGCCGACAAGACCTTCGGCCGCGGTGCGGCTCGACTTCTTCTGGGCGGTGGCAAGACCCTTGGCGCGCAGCGCGTCGACGGCGGCCTCGATGTCGCCATTCGCTTCGGTCAGCGCCTTCTTGGCGTCCATCATGCCTGCGCCGGTCTTCTCGCGCAGCTTCTTCACATCGGCGACGGTGAAATCGGCCATGTTCGGTTTCCTTTACGTGGTGTGGGCGCCCGGGCATCGGGGTTCACCCATTGGATGATGCCCGGCGCGCTAGTCGTTGATTGTGACGCGCGATTGACGCGCGGGAATCGCCTCAGGCGCTTTCGGCCGGAGCTTCCTCGGCAGCGGCTTCCGCGGGCGGTTCGGCCATCGCGCCGACATCATCGCCCGATTCGTAGGCCGCGCCGCCCTTGCCCGCACGCGCCGCTTCGCCGACCGCCTGGCAGTAGAGGCGAACCGCACGGCTCGCATCGTCATTGCCGGGTACGGGGAAGGCGATTCCGGTCGGGTCGACATTGGTGTCGAGCACCGCGATCACCGGGATGCCGAGCACGGCGGCCTCCTTGATCGCGAGGTCTTCCTTGTTGGCGTCGATCACGAACATCACGTCCGGGATGCCGCCCATGTCGCGGATGCCGCCGAGCGAAAGTTCCAGCTTGTCGCGTTCGCGGGTGAGCTGGAGGATTTCCTTCTTGGTGAGGCCGTGCGTGTCGCCCGAGAGCTGTTCCTCGAGCGTCTTCAACCGGCGGATCGACTGGCTGATCGTCTTCCAGTTGGTCAGCATCCCGCCGAGCCAGCGGTGGTTGACGAAGTGCTGGCCCGAAGCGCGCGCGGCTTCCGCGATCGGCTCCTGCGCCTGGCGCTTCGTGCCGACGAACAGCACCTTGCCACCCGCACGGACGGTCTGTTCGACGAAATCGAGCGCGCGCGCGAACAGCGGCACGGTCTGCGACAGGTCGATGATGTGAACACCGTTGCGGGCGCCGAAGATGTACGGCTTCATCCGCGGGTTCCAGCGGTGGGTCTGGTGGCCGAAGTGCGCGCCGGCCTCGATCAATTGCTGCATGGTGACGGTGGTGGCCGCCATAGGTATTTCCTTTCCGGTTGTTCCTCTGGAAAGCTGGAACCGCGTGCGGATCGCCCGCCTGCGGCACCGGTATGTGCGCCTTCCATGTGAATTTCGCGGCCGGTGCGGGACGCGATTCGCGCCTCGCCGGTCACGAGTGCCGCGCGCCCTAGCCGCTCGGCGGGCAAAAAGCCACCGAAATGTTACACGTGGAACATTCACGGAACAAAACGCTTGACCCGGGAGAACACTTAAGGAACAAGGCGTGCAGAACAAAGATTGAACGCACGAATCAGGGGACTCCGCCATGATCGCAACCGCCATCGCCGCTCTCGTCACCATCGCCGCGATCGCCACAATCCTTACGCTGGTCGATTCCTGGCTGCGGGCGCGGCACGCGCTGGCCTCGATCCGGCGCGAACGCGCGCTGCTGGCGGCGGGCTTCGTTCCCGAAGTCGAACATCGCGAAATGCGCCTGCGCCGCAGCCGGGCGCGCGCGCTTCGCCCTAGCCTTGCGGCTGTGGATCGGCCCGCTCACGCGCTTCGGCTGCGCGGCGCCGCTTGATCCGGCCATAGCGGACGAGGCCGTAGGGCATCATCGCGAGATAGCCGAGGCTGATGGTGGCGAGCGACCACCACGGTTCAAGCAGGAGAGCGGCGAAGAACAGCGCGGCGAGCGCGATCAGGAACAGGCGGATATTGCGGCGCGGGCGGACCACCGCCCAGCTCAGCGTCGCCATGTTCGAGATCATCAGCACCGCGATCAACGCGAGCCACGCCGACAGCGCGACCGGATCGCGGAACAGGGCGAAGCCCGTTTCCTGCCACAGGTAGAACGGTGCAAAGGCGAGGCCCGCCCCGACCGGCGCGGGCACGCCGGTAAGAAAGCCGGCCGACTTGTGCGGCTGGTCGTCGACATCGATCCGCGCGTTGAAACGGGCGAGCCGCAGCGCGCAGCAGATCGCGAAGGCGAGCGCTGCGAACCAGCCGAAACGCTCGAAGTCCTGCAAGGACCACAGGTAAAGGATGATCGCAGGCGCCATGCCGAAGGAGAGCGAATCGGCGAGACTGTCGAGTTCGGCGCCGAAGCGCGACTGGGCGTTGAGCAGCCGCGCGATGCGCCCGTCGATCCCGTCGAGCACGCCTGCAAGGATCACCGCGAGCACGGCATAGGCCCACTCGCCTTCGATGGCGAAACGGATGCCGGTCAGCCCCGAACATAGCGCCGCGGCGGTGATCGCATTGGGCAGCATGGCGCGCAGCGTCAGTCCGGTCGCGTCGGGAGCGGCCTTGCCGTCCTCGTCCTCGGCCGCCTTGGGGCCGATGCGCGCAGGCACCACCGGCCCGCCCTTGCGGCGCGGCGGCCGGCTCACCCGCGCCTCGGCCCTTCGGCCTCGGTAACGGTGGAGGTCACTGGGCGATGCCCTCGATCAGCCCCTGCGTGCCGAGTTCGGCAAGCACCGTCTCGCCCGCGATCACCTTCTGCCCGATCAGCACCTTCGGATCGGTCCCGGCCGGCAGATAGACATCGACCCGGCTGCCGAAGCGGATGAGGCCGACCCGCTGCCCCTTGGCGACCGTGTCGCCGGGCTTCACGAAAGGCACGATTCGCCGCGCGACGAGCCCCGCGATCTGGGTAAAGGCGATGGAAACGCCGTCGCTGCGCTCGATCAGGATATGCTGGCGCTCGTTCTCCTCGCTCGCCTTGTCGAGGTCGGCGTTCATGAACTTGCCGGGGATATAGACCAGCCGCCGGATCGTCCCCGCGACGGGCGCGCGATTGATGTGAACATCGAACACGCTCATGAAGATCGAGATGCGCGTGACCGGCCCCGGAGAAAGGCCCGCATGGCCCGACCCGTCGTCGGCGACCATTTCCTCGGGCGGCTCGACCTGCGCGATCAGCGAGACGAGCCCGTCGGCCGGCGCGACGATCGCGTTCTCGGCCTGCGGCACGACCCTTTCGGGATCGCGGAAGAAGGCGAACACGCCCAGCGACAACAGCAGCAGCGGCCAGCCGAGGATCTCCCAATCGAGGAGCAGCAACGGCACAAGGGCGATCGCAACCGCGATCAGCCCGAATTTGCGTCCCTCGGGATGGATCGGGGGCCAGGACCAGGCGGCATCGCCGCGGCCCTGATTGTCGTATATTTCGCCTGCCATGAAGGGCATCTAGGGTCTGGCGCCCACTCCCGCAAGCGCTCCCGCAAGCGTTCAGGCGGCCTTGCGCACGAACACGGTCCCCGCCGAATAGCCCGCACCGAAGCTGCAGATGAGCCCGGTGTCTCCAGCCGCCATGTCCTCGCTGTGGAGGTGAAAGGCGATGATCGAGCCCGCGCTCGAGGTGTTGCCGTAGGTGTCGAGCACGGTCGGGCTCTCGTCCTCGTTCGCCTCGTGGCCGAGCACCTTGTGCGCGATCAGTCGGTTCATCCCCGCGTTCGCCTGATGCAGCCACAGCCGCCGCAGCCCCTGCGGGTCGAGTCCCAGCCGCTCGGCTTCCTCGAGAATCATCGCCGCGACCATGGGGACGACCTCCTTGAACACCTTGCGTCCTTCCTGGACGAACAGCTTGTCCGCCGCATCGGCGGTTTCGGGATGGGCGCGGTTGAGAAAGCCGAAATTGTTGCGGATGTTGTTCGAGAACACCGTCTTGAGCTTGGTGCCGAGGATATCCCAATGTGCCTTCGGGGCTATCGCCGCATCCTCGACCAGCACCGCGGTGGCGACGTCGCCGAAGATGAAATGGCTGTCCCGGTCGCGCCAGTTGAGGTGGCCCGAGGTGATTTCGGGGCTCACCACCAGCACGCTCTTCGCATTCCCTGCGCGCACATAGTCCGCCGCGGTCTGGATGCCGAAGGTCGCCGAAGAGCACGCGACATTCATGTCGAAGCCGAAGCCCTCGATGCCGAGCGCCTGCTGGATCTCGATCGCCATCGCCGGATAGGGCCGCTGCATATTGGACGCCGCGCACAGCACCGCATCGACATCTTTCGGATCGCGCCCGGCCCGCTCCAGCGCTTCGCGCGCGGCGGCGACGCCGATCTCGGCCATGATCGAAAGCTCGTCATTGCCCCGCTCGTCCCAGCGCGGGGCCATGATGTCAGGATCGAGGATCGGCGCCTTGGCCATGACGTGGCGCGCCTTGATCCCGCTCGCCTTTTCGATGAACTCGACCGAGGAATGCTGGAGCGGCTCGACCTCGCCCGCTTCGATCGCGGCGGCGTTGGCCGCATTGTGGCGGTCGACGAAGCGATTGAAGCTTTCGACCAGTTCGGCGTTGGTGATCGATTCGGCCGGAGTGAACAGGCCGGTGGAAGAGATGACGGGGCGCCCGGTGAGCGCGGTGTTCTGCTCGTGCATGAAAGCCTCTCGGATGGAGCGCGGGGCCTTACTGCCGGGCGGAAAGCGCCGCAAGGGCCGTGCACACCCCCCCCCGCTCAATCGGCCAGCGCGCCCTCGGCCCGTTCGAGCACTTCGCCGAGCAGCGGGTTGGGAAAGCGGCGGCGGATCGTGACCGCGTAGAACACCTCGGTGATCTCGGGCAGGCGCGACAATTCGACCAGCGCCCCGCTGGCGAGTTCGTCCTGCACCACGATCGGCGGGATCACCGCGAGCCCCGCCCCGCTGCGGGCAAGCAGGCGGAGCATCGCCATGTCGTCGGCCTCTGCGGCGATCCGCGGGACAATGTCCATCCGGTCGAGCAGCGCGTCGAACCCCGCCCTCAGCGCGGTTTCCGGGGTAGGCAGGATCAGCACCTCGTTTGCGAGCAGCTCGGCAAGGTCGCCGCGTGCGGGCGTGTCGGCCGGGCCGACGAGGCTCACCCCCTGTTCGGCCAGGCGGGTGACGAGATAGGGGCTTGCCGCGTCGCGCGCGGGCTGGAGATTGGTCAGCACCACGTCGAGCGACAGCGCCTCCAGCTCGCGCAGCAGGGTCCGCTGCGTGCCCGAACGCAGCACCACCTCGACATCCTCGCGTCCCAGCAGCGGCCCCATGAACTCCATCTGGAAATTGCGGCTGAGCGTCGCCAGCGCCCCGATCCGCAGCACGCGCCTTTGTCCCCCTGCGCTCTTCAACGTCGCAGAGAGATGATCGGCCGCGCGAAAAATCTCGTCGGCATGGTCGAGCGCGATCCGGCCCGCCTCGGTCAGGACGAGATTGCGCCCGCGCCGCTCGAAAAGGTCGTGGCCGAGCGATGCCTCGAGCGCCTTGATCTGGGTCGAGACCGCGCTCTGCGAGATGTTGAGCGCCTTCGCCGCGCCGGTGAGCGTGCCTTCGCGGGCGACCGCGCGGAACAGGCGGAGGTGGTGAAGGTTCAGCATAACTCAGTTCCATAAAACAGAACGATGCAAACGAAAATATGAAATTTTATCGATGCGAGAGGCCCGCTATCCCGCCCTCCGACTGTTTTCACGGAGACCGACCATGCCCTTCGACCTCTCGCTGTCCTTCCTCGCCCCGATAGTGCTGCTGCTCGCAGCGCTTCCCCTCTTCGCCAGGCCGGGCAAGCGTCCAGGCGCCCTGCCGCGCCTGTCGGAAGCGGCGGCGCTGGTCGCCTTCGGGCTGACGATCGGGGGGTTGGTTGAGGCGATCCTCGGACAGGCGGAAGGCATCGCGGCGGGTTCCGGCCTGTTCGCGGTCGGCCTGCGCGCCGATCTCGTCGCGGCCACCATGGCCTGTCTGGTCGGCTTCATCGGCTGGATCGTGATGCGCTACAGCCGCACCTATCTCGACGGCGAGGAGCGTGAGGGCCTGTTCCACGCCCTGATGCTGGCGACGCTAGCCGCGGTGCTGGTCTTCGCGCAGGCCGCGAGCCTCACCACGCTCGCCATCGCGACCTTCCTCGTGGGGCTTACCCTGCGCAAGCTGCTCCTGTTCTATCCCGAACGGCGCGAAGCGCACCGCGCGGCGACCAAGTTCGCGATCGTGTGGCACTTCGGCGATGTCGCGCTCGTCGCGGCGGCGGGCATCCTCGCGCTGACTTACGGAACGACAGACCTCGCCGCTCTCGCCGCTTCGGTCACGGCGCAGGGTATCGACCTTGCCGCCACCACCGCGATCGCCTGCATCGTCATCGCCGCGGGCCTCAAGACCGCCGCCTTCCCGGTGCACGGCTGGCTGACCGAGGTGATGGAAGCGCCGACTCCGGTTTCGGCCCTCCTCCACGCGGGCATCATCAATTCGGGCGGCGTGCTGCTGATCGCCAATGCCGAGCTCGTCCAGTCGAGTTCGGGCGCGATGGCCGCGCTCGTCATGCTCGGCGGGTTCACCGCGCTGTTCGGCGCGGCGGTCATGCTCACCCAGAGCGCGGTCAAGACGGCGCTCGCCTGGTCGACCGTGTCGCAGATGGGCTTCATGCTGCTCCAGTGCGGGCTCGGCCTGTGGACGCTGGCGCTGCTGCACATCGTCGCGCACTCGCTCTACAAGGCGCACGCCTTCCTCTCTTCGGGCGGCGCGGTCGAGGATGTCGCGAGCATCCGCCGGCCCGGCCCGGTCGCCCCGGCCGATCTCGGTGCGGTGCTCAAGAGCTTCGGGCTTGCGATCCTGCTCTACGGCGGCATCGCCTTCGCCTTCACCGCGCTGTTCGGGCCCAAGAGCGCGCAGGCGCTGGCGCTCGGCACGATCCTGATCTTCGGGGTCGCCTACCTCGTTGCCCAGGGTCTCGCCGACCGTGCGCCGATGGAATTGACCAAGCGCACCGCGATGGCCTCGCTCGCCACCGCGATCGCCTATTTCGCCTTCCACGTGCTGTCCGAAGCCGCGTGGGGTCCGCTGCTTCCCGCTGCGCCGGTCCCGGGCGATCTCGAATGGGCACTGATCGTGGTCGCGGTCGTCTCATTCGGCGTGGTCGCCTTTGCCCAGGCGCTGTTCCCGCAATGGGCGCACCACCCCTCGACCGCTGGCCTGCGCGTTCACCTCGCGAACGGCCTTTACATGAACGCGCTGCTCGACCGGGCGATCGGCGGCTTCCGCACGACGCGCTCGAATTGATCGCCCCGACACCAGATTTCTCCGGAGACACGCCATGTTCCTCAAGCAGTCCCAGATCACCCCGGTCCGGCTTTCCAAGGTCCTCGAAGCCGCCGAAGCCGCCGCGCGGGCGATCCCCCGGCCTTCCCGCTCGACGCGACGGTTGCGGTCAATCCTTTCCTCGGCCAGACCAGGGAAGACCTCGCCACTGCCGCTGCGCGCCTTGCCCGGGTGAGCGGCAGCCGCGCGACCCAGACGGCGGCGGATTACACTGCCGCGATCCGGTCCGGGCGCATCACCGAGGCCGACCTCGAAGCCGCGCTCGAAGCCGCGACCTCGCCGCACAAGCCCAAGAGCGTCTCCGCGCTCAAGGTCGCCGCCACCAATGCGGAAGCCTCCCCCGCGCCGCGCGCCCTGCCGACCGTCGCCGACCTCGCTGCCGAGGCGACCGGCACGGACTGGCCCTCGGTCATCGAAAAGACCTTCGGCCTGTGGGCGGCGGGCCATTTCGACCGCGGGCAGGCGCTGTGGACCCCGACGCCGGGGACCGACGCCTTCACCGCGTGGCGCGCCTGGGCGATGCATGACCTCACGCCGGAAATCGCCGGGCTCGAAGGCTTCTGCGCCCATGTCGCCGAAGCGCCCGACACCGCCGAACGCGCGATCCTGTTCGCCGCCGAGGCGCTCGGCATCACCGACGAGGCCGCCGAGACCGCCTTCCACCGGCTGCTGATGGATCTCGGCGGCTGGTCGCAGCACGCCCGCTGGATGCTGTGGCAGGCCGAACTCAAGGAAGACACCGACCGCACCATGGCCGACCTGCTCGCGATCCGCCTGATCTGGGAGGAAGCGCTGCTCGCCCACGTCCCCGGCATCGCCGAACGCTGGGCCGAGACGGTCGCCGCCCACGCCCAGCCGGTCGAGCCTTCGGCGGAACAGGTCGTGCTCGCGATCCTGCAGGACGCCGCGGACCGCGCCCACCAGCGCACTCTTACCGCTGCTCTCGACGGCAAGGCGGACTCTCCCGAGCGGCCCGAACTGCAGGCGGCCTTCTGCATCGACGTGCGCTCCGAGGTGTTCCGCCGCGCGCTCGAAAGCGTCGATCCGGCAATCGAGACGATCGGTTTCGCCGGGTTCTTCGGCCTGCCGCTCGCCCACCGCAGCCATGCCTCCGACACAGTCGAGGCGCGCCTGCCGGTCCTGCTCAACCCGGCGATCGAGACGACCAGCCAGGGCGATCCCGAAAAGGATCGCGCCGACCGGATTACCCTGCGCGCAAGCCGCGCCTGGGGCCGGTTCCGGCAGGCGGCGGTGTCCTCCTTCGCCTTCGTCGAGGCGATGGGACCGCTCTATTCGGTCAAGCTGCTGCGCTCCGCCCTCGGCCTCGCGGCCAAGGACGGCAAGACCGAACCCACCCCCGAGGTGATCGGCGGCCTCGACGCGGCGACCAAGGGCGAGACCGGCGCAGCCGTGCTCAGGGCGATGAGTCTGACCAAGGGCCACGGCAAGATCGTCCTGCTGCTCGGCCATGGTGGCAACGTCACCAACAACCCGCATGAAAGCGCCTATCATTGCGGCGCGTGCGGCGGCTACACGGGCGAGGTTTCCGCCCGCCTGCTCGCGGTCCTGCTCAACGATCCCGAAACCCGCGCGGGGCTTAAGGAACGCGGGATCGAGGTGGCAGAGGACACGCTCTTCGTCGCGGGCCTTCACGACACGACGACCGATGCGATCACGATCTACGAAGACGGCCAGACTGCGGGCCGCGAAGCCGACCTCGCCAAGGTCCGCAAGTGGCTTGCCCAGGCGGGCGAAATGACCCGCGCCGAGCGCGCGCTGCGGATGCCCGGCGCGAAGGCGTCGAGCGTCCCGGCGCGGGCGACAAACTGGGCCGAGATCCGTCCGGAATGGGGCCTTGCCGGGTGTGCTGCCTTCATCGCCGCCCCGCGCGAGGCGACCACGGGCCGCGACCTCGGCGGGCGGGCCTTCCTCCACTCCTACGACTGGCAGGCGGACGAGGGTTTCGCGACGCTCGAACTCATCATCACCGCGCCGGTGGTGGTCGCGAGCTGGATCAGCCTGCAATATTACGGCTCCTCGGTCGCGCCCGAAACCTTCGGCGGCGGCAACAAGCTGATCCACAACGTCGTCGGCGGGATCGGTGTCATCGAAGGCAATAGCGGCCGCCTGCGCCCCGGCCTGCCGTGGCAGGGCGTCCACGACGGCGACAAGCTCGCTCACGAGCCGCTGCGCCTTTCGGTCATGATCGAGGCCCCGCGCGAGGCGATCATCGACGTGCTCGAACGCCACCCTGATGTCGCCGCCCTGTTCGACAATGGCTGGCTCCACCTTTTCACGCTGAAGGATGGCCGGGTCGACGCCCGCTACCTGCCGGGCCTGGCCTGGCAAGAGCAGGCGGCCGAAGCCATCGCGGCGTGACCATAGCCCCTGCCGGCGCGTCCCCATGCGACCCGGACGCGCTGGCAGGGGCTTTTTCATGAAAGCGGTCAGGCGGGGGCGAGCCGCTCCATCAGGTAGCCGAGACAGTCCTGCCGCACGATCTGCGGATCGCCGGTCAGCATGGCGGGCGTGACGGGCCGTGCGAGGCGCAATTCGCCCTGCTCGACCGCGAAGAACTCCTCCGCCACATCGCGCCCCGCCTCGTCGATCATGGTCAACGGCATCGGGTGGCTCGCCCGGCCGAACGCCTCGCCCGCCGCGGTCTCGACGAAATTGAGCCGGTCGATGTCGGGCGCGAGGCTGAGATCGGCGGCCTCCCCTGCGAAGGACAGCGACACATCCTCACGCACGCGCACCACGCCGAGCGTGTGGTAGAGGTCGAGCGCGCCACCTTCCCTGTCCCCGCCGAGCGTCTCGCTTTCCAGCACGTCCGCGACGAAGCGCGCCGCCGCCTCCTCGTGCGCCGGACTGCCGGGCTTGCCGCATTCGGCGGTCATGGCCGGAATGTGTCCGGCGAAGGATGCAGTCTGCGTCCCCGGAACCCCGCGGAACAGCACGGCCCGCCGGGCGAAGCGGGCCGCCAGCTCGAGCACCTCGGGCCTGTGCTCGCAGATCACCGAATAGAACGGGTTGCGCCCGGTGTTGTTGTGGAGGTCGATCGCGGCGAAGGCCCCGCGCGCGAGAACTCGCTCATGGATCTCGGCCATCATCGCCGCTTCGACGGTCCCCACGTGGTCAAGCGTGCCGGGCCAGACCCGGTTGAAATCGGGCTGGTGGTCGAGCCGGCGCACGCCTTGCGCGGCAGCGGATACATTGCCGACCATCAGCATGAGCGCGCGCGGCAGGCTTCGCCCATCGTATGCGCGTAGCACACGCTGGATCGCGCCGAGGCCGACATCCTCGTTGCCGTGCATCAGGATCGAGACGAACAGCGGGGCCGCGCGCTCTCCCGGCAGCTCGATCAGGGTCGGTCCACCGAGCATTGCGGCCAGCTCGCCCGCGCGCGCTTCGAGAAAGCCCTCTGGAAGCGTATCGCGGCGCTTCAGCATCGGAGGACGCTCACAGCGGCCATTCGTGGACCGGCAGGCCGACGCGCTGGTTCTCGAGATAGGCCGCGACCATCCGGTGGAAATCGCCGTGCTTTTCATAAGCGGACACCTGCCAGTCCGCCCCGGTCCGCCCGCAGGCGAGCCGTGCGGCGATGGCGCCGAGGTATTTCTCGATCAGTTTCGCATCCATGCCGAGATCGTGCAGCCCCTCCTCGGCGAGCGGGAGGAGGCCGTCGAGCACCGCGCGCGCCGACAGCCCCGACGCAGCGCCCGGCCATTCGAACGTCGCATCGAGCCCACGCTGCGCGGCTTCGTAAAAGTTCCGCACAGCCGCCTCGAAAGGCAGCGCGCGCATCATCCTCTCGGCCCGCGGCGCGAGCGCATGGACCGCGCCGTAATAGAGCGCCGCGTTCGCCATCATGTCATAGACGCTGGGGCCGGCCGCCATGACCCGCTGCTCGATCCGCACATGGGGCCGCCCGCTCGCGCCGAAGCCGACGATCGGCCGCACCCAGCGCCAGATCGTCCCGTTGTGCAGCCTCACGCAGGGGAACCTTTCGGAGCGTTCGTCGCTGCAATCGGGCAGGATCACCGGATAATCCGCCAAATTCTCGGCAAAGATCGCGGTGGGATCGCTTTCCATGTAGCCAGCCCCCATCGACACGCGGGGCGGCCCTTCGACCCCGGCCAGCGCCTGTTCGAACACCGGGATGCGCGTTTCCTGCCACAGCCTGCGACCGAACAGGAAAGGCGCATTGGCAGAGATCGCCACCAGCGGCGCGGACAGGATCACCGAGGCGTTGAAATAGTGCGACGTCTGCGCGGCCGGGACCTGCAGGTGCAATTGCAGCGAAGTCGTCGCAGCCTCCAGCATGACGTCGCGATAGGAGGCAGCGAAGCGCTCGCCTCCGGGTTCGGGCGCGGCTATGTCGATCTCCACCGGGGCGTTGCCCCGCGCGCGCTGAATCTCGCGGTTCAGCGCGGCATAGCGATTCATCGGGGTCATCGCCTCTATCGACAGGTCGCCTTCGCGCAGGGTCGGAAGCGTGCCGATCGCGACAACGGTCGAGACGTCGTCATGCGCATTGGCGGCGCATCGGCGCATGGTCTCGCTGAGGTGCTCGTGCATCACCGCGAGGTCGCTCCCCGCGAGGCCGAGCACCGGCGCGTTGACCTCGATGTTGAAGCGCGACAATTCCGCGACGACATTGGGATCGCCGAGCCGCTCGAGAAAGCTCTGGTTATGGGGCGCGGGGAAGAAATTGTGGTCGATCAGCCACGCTTCGAGCTCGAGGCCGATGGTCGGCCCTACATCGTCTAATTGCCCCGCGGCGAACGCGTCGCGCAGCGCGCGCGTCTCTTCGGTCAAGCGGGTCTTGAAATGCGCGAAATCGGCCTCGGCGAAGCCCTCGGCGACGACCTCCTGCCCCATTTGTCCTCCCTCCCATGTCTGCCCCTCCGCAATCCTGCGCGCTTTCGGGCGCGGTTTCCAGCCCCCTCGCGAAGGAGGCGGCGACGAAGGCTGAGGGCAATCGGGGGAGAAGGTGGTGGACAGGGCTGGATTCGAACCAGCGTACGCTTGCGCGGGCAGATTTACAGTCTGCTGCCTTTAACCACTCGGCCACCTGTCCACACCGTCGGGAAACCGCCTTGCGGGAAGCCGGGCGAAGCCGGGTTTCCGTCGGCGGCGAAGCGCGGGGCACGGGGCGTCCGCGCTGCCGAGAGGCGCCCCAATGGCGAAGCGAGCCTTGCCTGTCAATGGCCCTGCTGGCAGGGGGGCGCTTCACGCTCGCTTGGATGGAACGGCTAATGGCGAAACAGGAACGCAAGCGCGCGCTGAGGGGCCGCGCCGGGCGCATGAAGGGCGGGCGCGGGTCCGGGCGGGCGAGCGCGGGCCATGTGCGGCTGTGGGGCCGCCACCCCGTCGAGGCGGCGCTGAAGAACCCGAACCGCGATCACCGAAAGCTGTGGGCCACGCGCGAAGGCATCGACAGCCTCGACGGCGAATTGCCGCCCGATTTCCCGGTCGAATATGCCGATGCCGCCGATCTTGCCCGGCTGGTCGCGAAGGATGCGCCGCACCAGGGGCTGGTGCTCGAATGCCTGCCGCTGGACGATGTCTTCCTCGCCGATGTCGCGTCCGGCGATCCGGCGCGGCCGATCGTCGTGCTCGACCAGGTGACGGACCCGCACAATGTCGGCGCGATCCTGCGTTCGGCCGCGGCTTTCAATGCCGCGGCGATCGTGACGCAGGACCGCCACGCCCCGCCCGAGAGCGGCGTTGTCGCCAAATCCGCATCGGGCGCGCTCGAGACCGTGCCGTGGGTGCGGGTCGTCAATCTCGCCCGCGCGCTGGGCGAGCTGGCCGACGCCGGATACTGGCGTATCGGCATGACCGGGGAGGCCGATGCGACGCTCGCCGAGGCCATGCCCAAGGGAGCGCTCGCGATCGTTCTGGGGGCCGAAGGCGAAGGGCTGCGCGCCAATGTCGCCTCGCATTGCGACGCGCTGGCGCGGCTGCCGATCTCGAACGTGATCGAAAGCCTCAACGTCTCGAACGCCGCCGCGATCGCGCTTTATGCGGCCGCGACGCGCGGTTAACCTGTTCCTGAGGCTTTGGGGGGAGACTACAGCAATGACACATCATTCACCGATCCGTTACGCCGCCGCGACGATCCTCACGGGGCTCTCGCTCGTCCTGTCGGGTTGCTTCATCGCGCCGGGCAAGTTCGACTCTGCGCTCATCCTCGGCGAAGACGACAGCTTCACCTTCTCCTATGACGGCGAGATCTTCTTCCTCGGCCTGTCGGGCCTGTCGCAGATGGGCGCGGCCGCCGAGGAATTCGAGGCCGAGTGCACCGAAGAAGACAGCTTCGAAACGCGCGAATGCACCCCCGCCGAGGTCGCCGAGCAGCGCGCCGAATGGGAGGCGAACGCACCCCAGCGCGCCGCAGAGGCGAAGCAGAAGGCCGAGCAGATGTCGGCCATGATGGGCGGGATCGACCCTTCCGATCCCGAAGCGGCGCAGGAGCTCGCCGAGATGCTGATGCGGCAGAAGGGCTGGGAGCGCGTCGTGCCCAAGGGCGATGGCGTCTTTGAGGTGAGCTATTCGATCACCGGCACGATGGGCCACGATTTCCTCTTTCCGATGATCGAAGGTTTTCCGACCACCAGTCCCTTTGTCCAGTTCATCCTGCGCGATGGCGACGTGGTCCGCGTCAACGCTCCCGCTTTCGCCGCGCAGAACGACGACAACCCTATGGCCGCGATGATGGGCGGCATGGGCGCGATGGCCGGGCTCGCCGCGCTGGGCGAGGAGCAGGATGGCGGCGAGGCGCCGCAGATGCCGAACATCCCGCAGATCGAGGGGACTTTCTCGATCGTCACCAAGGGGTCGATGCGGATCCTCGCCAACAACACCGACGAGGGTGCGAACCCGACGCCTACGGGAGAGGTGCTGATGTGGGACATCACGCCGCGCACCAAGGCCGCGCCAACCGCACTGATCGACCTCACGCCGTGATCCGCGCCGCCTGACGGCAGAAGGCGCGCACGAAAAACCCCGCCAGCCTTGCGGTTGGCGGGGTTTCGCGTTTCAGCGCGCGAACTATGCCGCGCGAAGAGCGGGTCGGATCAGTTGACCGCGTCCTTGAGACCCTTGCCGGCCTTGAACTTCGGCTGGTTCGACGCCGGGATCTTCATCTCTTCGCCGGTGCGCGGGTTGCGGCCGGTCGACGCCTTGCGCTTGGCGACGGAGAACGTGCCGAAACCGACCAGACGCACTTCGTCGCCGCTCGACAGGGCCTTGGTGATCGCTTCGAAAACGCCTTCGACGGCGTTGGAGGCGTCGTTCTTGGAGAGGCCACTGGTTTCGGCAACGGCGCTGATCAGATCGTTCTTGTTCATATTGGGAACCCCCTCAGTCTTGAGATCAATTCGTTCATTCGGTGAATCGCCTCCCCGAAAGCTCAGGATTTGAGACTTTTTGCGAGAGACTGTCAAAGGCAAATCGCCCGCGAACGCGCGCATTCACGACGAGTGTATCGCATTTGCGACGAACCGTGGCTCGCCTCATGATCCGCTCATCCGGCGCGTTTCCCGAGTAGTTTGCGACCCTTACCGCGATTCGCGGCAAGCCACCGGTCCCTAGCCAATCAATGCGCGGTTGGCACGTCCGAAACGGAAGGATTCTCACTCCCTGCGGCTGCGTGCGGCTGCGAAGCGAGATCGTCGGCCTCGGTCCACTCGATCGGGTCCGGCAGGTCGATAATCGCGCGGGTCAGCACCTCGTCCACATGGCTCACCGGGATGATTTCGAGCCCCTCCTTCACATTGTCCGGAATCTCGGCGAGATCCTTGACGTTCTCCTCGGGGATGAGGACCGTCTTGATCCCGCCGCGAAGAGCAGCGAGCAGCTTTTCCTTCAAGCCGCCGATCGCCAGCACCCGGCCGCGCAGCGTGACTTCGCCGGTCATGGCGATGTCGGGCCGCACGTGCGCACCGGTGAGCGTCGAGACGATCGAGGTGACCATGCCGATGCCCGCGCTCGGCCCGTCCTTGGGCACGGCACCTTCGGGCAGGTGGATGTGGACGTTCTTGCGCTGGAAGATCGAGGGCTTGATGCCATAGGCGGGCGCCCGCGCCTTGACGAAGCTGAAGGCCGCCGCGACGCTTTCGTTCATCACCTCGCCGAGCTTGCCGGTCGTCTTGATCTCGCCCTTGCCGGGGGTCGTCACGCTTTCGATCGTGAGCAGTTCGCCGCCGACCTGCGTCCAGGCGAGCCCCGTGACCGCGCCGACCTGCGCCTCTTCCTCGCTCATGCCGTGCTTGAACTTGCGTACGCCGGCGAAGTCGCCGAGGTTTTCCGGCGTCACGGTGACGCTCTGCGCCTCGCCTTCGAGGATCTTGCGCAAGGACTTGCGGCAAAGCCGCGCGATCTCGCGCTCCAGCGTGCGAACGCCCGCCTCGCGGGTGTAGTAGCGGATGAGGTCGCGCAGCCCCTCTTCGGTCAGTTCGAATTCGCCGTCCTTGAGACCATGCTCCTCGACCTGCTTGGGCAGCAGGTGGCGCTTGGCGATCTCGACCTTCTCGTCCTCGGTGTAGCCTTCGAGGCGGATGATCTCCATCCGGTCGAGCAGCGGCTGCGGCAGGTCGAGACTGTTCGCGGTGGTCACGAACATGATGCCCGACAGGTCGAGGTCGAGTTCGAGATAATGGTCCTGGAACTTGTTGTTCTGTTCCGGGTCGAGCACCTCGAGCAGTGCCGAGGCTGGGTCGCCGCGGAAATCCTGGCCGAGCTTGTCGATTTCATCCAACAGGAACAGCGGGTTGATCGTGCCGGCCTTCTTGAGGTTCGAAACGATCTTGCCCGGCATCGAACCGATATAGGTCCGGCGGTGGCCGCGAATTTCCGCCTCGTCGCGCACGCCGCCCAGCGACTGGCGCACGAATTCGCGGCCCGTCGCCTTTGCGATCGACTTGCCCAGCGACGTCTTGCCCACGCCGGGCGGGCCGACGAGGCACAGGATCGGCCCCTTCAGCTTGTTCGTGCGCGCCTGCACGGCGAGATATTCGATGATCCGGTCCTTGACCTTTTCGAGGCCGTAATGGTCCGCATCGAGCACGTCCTGCGCCTTGGCGATGTCCTTCTTGATCTTCGACTTCTTGCCCCAGGGCAGGCCCAGCAGCACGTCGAGGTAATTGCGGATGACGGTCGCCTCGGCGCTCATCGGCTGCATCGCCTTGAGCTTCTTGAGTTCGGCCTGCGCCTTGGCCCTGGCTTCCTTGGACAGCTTCGTCTTCTCGATCTTCTCGGTCAGCTCGGCAATCTCGTCGCCGTCCTCGCCGTCGCCGCCGCCCAGTTCGCTCTGGATCGCCTTCAGCTGTTCGTTGAGGTAATATTCGCGCTGCGTCTTTTCCATCTGGCGCTTCACGCGCCCGCGGATCTTGCGCTCGACCTGGAGGACTGACAGCTCGCCTTCCATGAAGGCCATGACGAGTTCGAGCCGCTTCAGCGGATTGGCCTCGGCCAGCAGCGACTGCTTGTCGGAAACCTTGGCGCTGAGCGCGGCGGCGATCACGTCGGCGAGCTGGCCGGCATCGTCGACTTCGCCGAGTTCGATGTTGGTTTCATCGCCCAGCTTCTTGTTGAGCTTGGCATATTCGCCGAACTGTTCGGTCACCTGCCGCATCAGCGCGGTGACTTCGCTGCCCGCGACCGTCTCGGGTTCGAGCAGGTCGACTTCGGCAAGGACATAGTCCCCGGCATCGCCGAGCCCTGCAAGCTGCGCGCGGTGCGCACCCTCGACCAGCACGCGCACCGTGCCGTCGGGCAGCTTCAGCAGCTGGAGCACCTGCGCGACGACGCCGACATCGTAGAGGTCATCGCCCTCGGGATCATCCGTGCCGGGATCGAGCTGGGCGAGGAGGAAGATGTCCTTCGACGCTTCCATCGCGGCTTCGAGTGCCGCCACCGATTTTTCGCGCCCGACGAAGAGGGGCACGACCATGCCGGGAAAGACGACGATGTCGCGCAAGGGGAGGAGGGGAAAGGTCTGGGTCATGATTCTAGGTCCGCGGCGGCCATTGGGGCCGTCCTTTGCAGGAAATATGGGTAGCGGCGGGCAGCGCCGCAATGGCGGGGCGCACGAAGCTGTGGAAGCGGGCGGTCACTTCTGCACAATGGGATGAGCCGGGTTGTCGTTCCTTGCCAGAAGGAAGAACACGCAAAAGGAGATTGCCGCGCCCGCTGCGATGACGCCACCGAAATGCATACCGAGTGTAGGCAGGACCACTGCTCCCACAAGCACCGGGCCGAGCAGAACGAACCCGGTGACGTTATCGTAAACCGGCTGCGCCAGCGCAAAGGCGATAGCGAGCGCCGGAACGAACAGCGTCAGCGAAAAGACGAGGCCGATAACGAAGAACACGATGGCCTCGCCCTAATCGGGATCGGGGGCGGTCAGCGAACCCGCCGCGACGACTAAGGCGACGCCGAACACCTGAGCGAGGCAGAGCTGCTTTGCGAGCGTCCCCCGCAAGGCGACATCACCCCATGCCCGGCAGGTTGAACCCCGGCGGCAGGCCCATCGAGCCCTGCATTTCCTTCATCTGCTCGGCCGAAACCCGATCCGCCTTGTCACGCGCGTCGTTGAAGGCGGCGGTGACGAGGTCTTCGAGCACCTGCTTTTCCTCCGGCTTCATCAGGCTGTCGTCGATGTCGACGCCGATGATCCGGCCCTTGGCGGTCGCGCGGACTTTCACGAGCCCGCCGCCCGACTGGCCCTCGACTTCCATGTTGTCGAGCTTGACCTGCATCTCGTTCATCTGTTTCTGGATCGTCTCGGCGGCCTGCTGGGCGGCCTGCATCATTTCTTCCATCGATTTCATCGCGTTCTCTCCATCAATTGCGCGCCGCGCGGTCCATGCGCGCCACCTTGGCCCCCTGCCCCTTTTCATCGACAAGCACTTCGGCCTCGGGAAAATTTGCAAGCGCGGCCTTCACCAGCGGGTCGTTCATCATCCGCTCGCGCGCGGCGCGCTCCGCGGCCTCGGCGGCTTCGCGCAAACTAGGCTGCGCCGCGCGCCCGGCCTCGGCCTGGCCACGCTCGACCTGCCAGCGCCGCCCGGTCAGTTTGAGCAGGGCGTCGCGGATCTCGGGCACGGGATCGTCGGGAAAGCTGTCGGCCTGTTCGAAGATGAGCCTATCCTCGCCGAGCTCGATCACCCGGACGCGGTCACGCATCATCTGGGCGACGCGCAGGTGGCCGGCGTCCTCGACCTGTTCGACCAGCGCGGGCCAGTCCTGCGGCGGAGCGGCGGCGGAAGGGGCCTCGCCTGAGGGTGTCTGCGGCGCATCACCCGCCGGAGCGCTCGCCGCGGCGGGCGTGGGGCCGTTCGCTGCCATTTCCTCGATCCGGCGCGCGAGCTTACCCGGATCGGGCATTTCGCTCGCATGGAGCACCCGCAGGAGCGCCATCTGCAGCGCGACCAGCGGATCGGGCGCAGTGCGGACTTCCTCATGCCCCTTGAGCAGCAATTGCCACAGGCGATGGAGTTCGCCCGCCCCCAGCCGCGCTGCGAAATCGGCGAGCGCCAGGCGTTCCTCCTCGCTCGGCGCGTCGGGTTCGGACCCGGCGACCTGCGCGACGGTGATGCGATGGACGAGGTCCATCAGCGCACGCATCAGCGCGAGCGGTTCGACGCCGAGCGCGTATTGCTCGTCCACGCCCGCGAGCAGCGCCTTGGCATCGCCTTCGAGCACCGCGCCGAGCAGGCGCCTTTGCGCGCTCTTGTCGGCAAGGCCGAGCATATCGCGCACGCGCGCCGCGGTGACTTTCCCGCCTTCCTCGAGATCGGCATGGGCGATCGCCTGGTCTAGGATAGAGAGTCCGTCGCGCACCGAACCCTCCGCCGCCGCCGCGACGATGGCGAGCGCCTCGTCCTCGGCCTCGGCCCCTTCCTCGGCGCAGACCCAGGCGAAATGCTTCGCCAGCAGGTCCGCCGGGATGCGCCTCAAATCGAAACGCTGGGTGCGGCTCAGCACCGTGACGGGCAGCTTCTCCACTTCGGTCGTGGCGAACAGGAATTTGACGTGGGCGGGCGGCTCCTCCAGCGTCTTGAGCAATGCGTTGAACGCATTGCGCGAGAGCATATGGACCTCGTCGATGATGTAGATCTTGTAGCGTGCAGAGACGGCCGAATACTGCACCGCGTCGATGATCTCGCGCACGTCGTCGACCCCGGTGTTCGAGGCCGCGTCCATCTCGATCACGTCGATGTGCCGCCCCTCGGCGATCGCGCGGCACGGCTCGCACACGCCGCAAGGGTCGATCGTCGGCCCGCCGGTCCCGTCCGGGCCGACGCAGTTCAGCGCCTTCGCGATGAGCCGCGCGGTCGAGGTCTTGCCGACCCCCCTCACCCCGGTCATCAGGAAGGCGTGCGCGAGCCGGTCGCGCTCGATCGCATTGGCGAGCGTGCGCACCATCGGCTCCTGCCCGATCAGCTGGCTGAAGGTCTGCGGGCGGTATTTGCGTGCCAGAACGCGGTAGGGCTGCGCGACATCCGGGGCGGCGGGCGCGGGCGCCGGGGCGGCGGGCGCGGGCGCCGGGGCGGACGGAGCGGCAGAGGTCGGCGCAGGCGCTGGCGCATCGCCGAACATGGAGTTCTGGCCCGCAGCCTCGAGCTCCGCCGCGCTCGGGCGGTTTTCCTCTTGCGGATCGGGCAGGTCTGGATCGGAATCGTTCACGCGCACAAGCTAGGCGTTCGCCGCGGTTTTGTCATGGCGAGCCGTGCGGAAAAATGTGCGCTGAAAAAGGAAAAGGAGCCGAGCGACCCGCCGCAATTCACCTGGGCTGCTTCCTTCCGGACCTGACCCGGTGAGCGAACGCAAACGTCCACCCGACTCCCGACCGCGCATATGGCGCGAAACTTCCGCGAATTCAACAGCGGGATGTCGCGTGTTGCGCTTTCCGGTCGCGCAGCGACCGCAAGGCCGACCGGCCGCCCGCAGCGATGCGGCCGTCAGGCCGCATGAGCGAGGATTTTACTTAAAATTGTCCGCGTAAGCCTGAAGCTTGAGCCGCTTGGGAGGCGTCTGGTGCACGCGTGCGGGGATGCCGTATTTCTCGGCATAGGCTTTCGCCGCGTCCTTGGTGGGGAAGTTGAGCCGCACCTGGGCCTGCGTGTCCCCGCTCCCGGCCCAGCCCATCAGCGGGTCGGGCCGCAGCGCCTCGGACCGCTCGAATTCGAGCACCCAGGTGTCGGTCTTGGCCTTGCCGGACTGCATCGCGCTCTTGGGCTGCTGGTAGATCACTGCGGGCATTTTTGTTTCGTTTCCTCGCTCATGCGAGCTGCGCTCGCGTCGCTGCGGGCGGCCGGTCGGCCTTGCGGCGCGCTGTGCGCGCCGTTGATCCCACCTAGAATTGTGCGTTTGCGATAATCCAGAATCACTCGCGGTTGAAGGCGTTTTTGGTCTTCAGGCTCGGCTTTTCCTCCCATGGGCGTTCGGGCCAACGGTGCTTTGGATAGCGCCCCTTCATGTCCTTCGCCACATCCGCCCAGCTGCCGCGCCAGAAGCCGGGGAGATCGCGCGTCGACTGGACCGGGCGCCCGGCGGGGCTGGTAAGCTTGAGGAGCAGCGGCACATCCCCGATCATCGGATGCGCGTCGAGCCCGAACAGCGCCTGCACCCGCACCTCGACGCTCGGCGCGTCCTCGCCCGCGTAATCGATCGCGTGGCGCGTGCCCGCGGGCGAGGTGAAATGGGTGGGGGCTTCGTTTTCGAGGCGCTGGCGGGCATCCCAGTCGAGCAGGCCCATCGCCGCCTCCGCCACACGGCCCGGTGCTATTTCGAGATCGCGCCGACCCTCCAGCAACGGGCCGAGCCAGAGCGCGGCGTTATCGCGCAGGGCTTCGGGCGACAGCGCCTCGACCCTCGCAAAGCGAGCCCGGGCGAGGAAGCCGTCCGGCAGCAGGCCGCCTGTCGCCAGTCTCTCCAGAGCTTTGTCCACAAGGATGTCCACAACCGCCGCCGGGTCTGGCGACGGCTCCGCCACGCTCGCCAGCGTGATCGCGCCGAGCCGCCTGCGGCGCACCGCGCGCACCCGGTTCTTCTCGTCGTCCCAGTCGGTTGCGACCGCTTCCTCGATCCGGTCTGCGAAGATCGCCGCGACCCTTTCGGACGCAAGCTCGGCCCCAGCCGTGATCCGCGCGCCCGCCGCCTGCCCCTGAGCATCGCCGATCACGATCCATTCGGCGCGCGCCAGCAGAGAGGCCGGATCGAGCCGGAAGCCGCGCCCGCCCGCAGCGATCCAGTGCTCACCCGAGGCATCGCGCCGCCGCGCCACGAAGTCGGGCCGCGCAAGGGCGAGGCATTCGAATGGATCGAGGTTGCGTGCGCCCGGCTGTGCCAGCCCTCGTGCGCGCTTAGCCCAGCCCTGCGCGGTCCGGCGCGCGCCATCGGCTCGTTTGCCGCGCTCCCTTGCCCAGCCGGAAAGGCGCTGCGCGAGGTCTTCGCCACGCCCCCCGAGCCCGCGTTCCTGCAGCAGCATGACGATCCGCGCCGTCTCCTCCTCGCACCCGGCCTCGGCGGCGAAAAGGAGCGCAGCGGCTTGATCGGGCGCCATCGCAAGCGCAGCGACCTTCTCACCCCACGGCGTGATCCGTCCCTGACCGTCGAGCGCGCCCATCGCCGCCAGCCGCACCTGGGCGCTTGCCACGGCGGCTTCGGGCGGCGGGTCGAGCCACGGCAGCGCCGCCGGGTCGCCCTGCCCCCAGCGCGCCAGCGTCAGCACGAGCGGGGCAAGGTCGGCGGTCGCGATTTCGGGCGCGGCGAATTCGGGGCGACCGAGATGCCCGCCTTCCTCCCACAAGCGGTAGGTTATCCCCGGCCCTTGCCGGGCGGCTCGCCCCGCGCGCTGGGCGGCGGCGGCGCGGCTTGCCCGGCGGGTGACGAGATGGGTGGTCCCGGCGGCGGGATCGAATTCGGCGAGGCGCGCAAGGCCGCTGTCGACCACGACCGAAACCCCGTCCAATGTGAGCGAGGTTTCCGCAATCGCGCTCGCCAGCACGACGCGGCGGCGGCCGTGGGCGTCGCGGGCGATAGCGGCGCGCTGGGCGGCGGGCTCGACCTGGCCGTGGAGCGGCAGGATCGGAATATCGGGCAGGCGTGCGGCGAGGCGTTCGCGGACCCGCTCGATCTCGCGCACGCCGGGCAGGAAGGCGAGAATGTCGCCGTCCTCGTCCCGCCACGCCTGCATCACCGCGCCTGCGACAGCATCTTCGATTCCCTGCGAAGGATCGGAGCCAAGCCACTTGATTGCCAGCGGAAAGCTGCGCCCCTCACTCTCGATCACCGGCGCGTTCTCGCCCAGCAGCCGCGCGAAGCGCGCCCCGTCGATGGTCGCCGACATCACCAGCACGCGCAGATCCTCGCGCAGCACAGCGCGGCTTTCCAACGCGAGAGCAAGGCCGAGATCGCTGTCGAGGTGGCGCTCGTGCGCCTCGTCGAAGAGAAGCGCCGAGATGCCGGGCAGTTCGGGATCCTCGACCAGCCGGTTTACGAGGATCGCCTCGGTCATGACGAGCACGCGAGTGCGCGCCGAAACGCGGCTTTCGAGACGCGTCGCATAGCCCACCGTCTCGCCCGGCTTTTCGCCGAGCAGGGCCGCCATGCGCTCGGCCGCGGCGCGCGCGGCGACGCGGCGCGGCGATGTGACGATGACCTGCCCGGTGCACCATCCCTCCTCCAGCAGCGCCGGAGCCACAGCAGTCGTCTTGCCTGCCCCTGGCGGCGCGACGAGCACGCCCGCGCCCGTCCCGCGCAGGGCGGCGAGCACGTCGGGCAGAACGGCGTGGATCGGCAGAGCGTCAGCCATGCAGAGGCTGTGCCAGATTCGGCCCCTCCTTCAAGCCCCGCGACCGGGCTTTAGTACCCGCGCGCGACCGCGAATTGAGCTGCTTCGGTCATCGCCGCGCGCGCCTTGCCGTCGGGGAAGATCGAGATCGCGTCGATCGCCCGGTGGGCGAAATGGCGCGCGCGTTCACGGGTATCCTCGAGCGCGTCGTGCTTTTCGATCAGGGAAACGGCCTGCGCGAAATCCTCGTCGCTCGAGCGGTGGCCGAGGATGGCATCGCGCCAGAATTTGCGCTCCGCCCCGTCGCCGCGGGCATGAGCGAGAATGACGGGCAGCGTCATCTTGCCCTCGCGAAAATCGTCGCCGCGGTCCTTGCCCATCTGCGCCGCGTCGGAATCATAATCGATCGCATCGTCGACGAGCTGGAAGGCGACGCCGAGATTGCGCCCGTAATCCTCGAGCGCGCGCTCCTGTTCGTCGGAGCATTCCGCAACGACAGCCGCGATCTGGCTGGCGGCGGCGAACAGCGCGGCGGTCTTGGCGCCGATGATGTGGAGGTAGCGTTCCTCGCTCGTCTCGATCTGGCGTTGGGCGGTCAGCTGCGAAACCTCGCCCTCGGCGATGACCGCGCTCGCATGGCTGAGGATCTTGAGAACGCGCAAACTGCCGTCCTCGGTCATCAGTTCGAAGGCGCGGGAGAACAGGAAATCGCCGACCAGCACGGTCGCCGGATTGCCGAACACGATGTTAGCCGCCGCCTTGCCCCGCCTGAGTTCGCTGCCATCGACGACGTCATCGTGCAGCAGCGTCGCGGTGTGGATGAATTCGACCGCGGCGGCGAGCTTGTGATGGCGCGTTCCGTTGTAGCCGACCAGTTCAGCCCCGGCGAGCGTCAGCATCGGCCTCAGCCGCTTGCCCCCGCCCGAAATCAGATGCCCTGCCAGCCTGGGGATGAGCGGGATTTCGCTCTGCATTCGTTCGAGAATGACGGTGTTCACCGCGTTCATCCCGCTCGCCGTCAAGGAAAGCATCGGATCGAGCGTCGGCCGCTTGCGCGGCAGGGGAACGACATCGGCTGTCATAAGTGGCGCATTTGGGCGAGCGATGGACGCTTGGCAAGCCGCAAATTGCTGTTAGCTTTGCATCCGATGTCCGACGATATGCACCATGCCGCCGCCACCGGAGAGCCTGCGCAAGGCACCGCCTCGCCTGCATCGGACCCCGTTCTGGCGGGCTATCGGCGGAGCATCGACAATATCGACGCGGCGCTCATCCATATGCTAGCCGAGCGGTTTCGCATCACCCAGGCGGTTGGCGAATACAAGGCTAAGGCGACGCTCCCCCCGGCCGATCCGGAGCGTGAGAAGCGCCAGATCGCGCGTCTGCGCAAACTGTCGGAAGAGGCCGATCTCGACCCCGAGTTCTCCGAGAAATTCCTGCGCTTCATCATCGACGAGGTCATCCGCCACCACGAAAAGGCCCGGTCGCTCTAGGGGCTAGCGCGGCTCCTCGCCGGGATCCGCGGCAGGTGGAGTCGCTATCGGAGGGGCATCGGGCGACGGATCGACCGGAGCCGGGCGATCGCGCGGATCAAGCCTTTCGAAAGGAAGCGCGACCCTCTCGCCGCTCGCCAGGGCGTCGCGCAGGATGATGATCGAATTCACCGCTGCCGCCCGGGAGCGCACAGCGCGCAGTTCCGCCTGGGAGAGGCGAATGCGATTACCCTCGCTGTCGAAGGCGAACCGCCCCGCGCCGGGATAGAACAGGGCATCGACGCGCCCTTCCTCCTCGAATCGCTCAATCGTCGCATAGGGATTGTGAAACGCCGTGCGCGTCCCGGTGAGATCGCCGCGAGGGCTCGGCGAGGCGCAGGCGGCGAGCGCGAACATCGCGGCAAGGGACAGGCTGGCTTTCGGGTTCATCAGAGCCCTCCGCAGGGGTTCGTGCGAAGGCTGAGGGGCGGCGCTTGAATAGCCGCTTAATGGAAGCGGGCCGCACCGGGGCGATCCGTGCCCCGGTGCGCCCCTCGCGGTCCGCGCTGCGAACCGCCGAACCGCCGGGTCATGGTGCGCGCCGGGGCGGGGCTCGGCCCCGGCGCGCGCGGCTCGAAACGGATCAGCGCGGCGCGCGGCGCAGGCGCTTGCCCGGGGTGCCGGTGCGGCTGACGCGCCGCTCGGTCCGCAGCCGTCCGGCCTCGTCGCGCGAGCGGGTCGTGGTTCGGTCACGAGCGAAGAGCGTCCCTCCATCGGGGCCGGTCACGCGCTGGCTCGCCTGCGAATTGCCTGCAGCGTCGCGGCTACGCTCCCCGAAGACGCCATACTGCTCGCCGCTTCGGGTCGTCGCGGTGCCGGTAAAGGTGGAGCCGTTGCCGGAGCGCAGGCGCTCGCCTTCGAAGGAGCGGGTCCGACCCTCGGGCCCGGTGCGGCTGCGGCTGACGGTCGAGCCGGTCTCGGTGCGCTGGCGGTCGAGGGTGGTTGCCACCGACTTGCCGCTTTCCTTGTGCGTGGCGGTGCGGTCGCGGTCGAGCGTGCCCGCCTCCCTGTCCAGCGTGGTGGTCTGGGTGACGGTCGCCTTTTCGCCGTCGTAGGTCCGCGTCCGGGTCTCCTGCGCGCCGGCCGGAACTGCGAGCAGCCCGAGCGCCGTGAGAGCGGCAAGGCCGAGAAGTGAAATCGTGGGTCGCATCGTCTCATCCTTTCGGATCAAGGGGGTGTTGGGCGGCCCCGCCCGGCTGCCACCATTGCAGGCGGGGACATCGCGATAACGGGCAAGGGGTCCGCGACCCTTCGCATCTGCTGCGGTTTTTCTGCCGGCTCACCGGTTTTCCCGGAGGGCCGGAGGGTTGGCGGAAGCGGCAGGCTCGCCCACCATTTCCTCTTCGATCGCCCGGTCGATACCGCGTTCGAGCCATTGCTCGCGCCGCTCGCGCCATTGCCTGATGCGCGCGCGCCGCTCTTCCGGGGGGAGCCGACGCAGGCGCTCTAACCGGTCGGCAATCGGCCTGCGCGCCCCCGCCCCGCCCTGGCGGCGCACGAAGTCCTCGGGCTCGATCGCCTCGCCGCTCTCAACCGACTCGCGCATATCGTCGCGGCGGCCCTCGATCCGGCTGCCGATCCGCGCCGCGCGCCGTTCCCGGAAGTCGTCCATGCGCTCGCGCAGGCGCGCCTCCTGCTGCGGGCTCGGCACGGGAAGACCCTGTGCTCGCCTCCGTTCGAGCGCCCGGTCGAGCCGCCGCTCGGTCGCCTCGCGTCGCAATTCGGCGCGGCGGGTGCGGAAATCGTCGAAGCGGCGGAACGCTTCCTCGAGCTCTTCGGGCGTGTCGATCGGGCCTTGGATGACGACCGGCGCATCGGCCGCGCCGGGCGGGACCGGGGCGATGTTCTCAGCCGCAGGGGGCGCAGGGACGGTTTCCGGCCCGGCAAGGCTCGCCCAGACCTCGCCCGGCGAAGGCACCCGGTCGGGCAGCGTGCCGAACAGGCCGGTCGCCGCCGCTGCGCTGGCGAGCGCGCCGAAGGCGAGCGCCCCCAGCGCCAGCCGCCGCCCGCCACGCCAGCGCGGCGCGCGCGGGCGCAGCGGCGGGAGCGCGTCGGGCCGGTCGGCGGTGCGGGCGATCACCCGGTCGGCGAAATCCTCCGCCAGCGGCGGGACGCGCGCGCCGCGCAGAACCGCGTCGAGCGGTTCGCCCGGGCGGATCGGAGCGCCATTGTCACGGGCCGGATCGCTCATGCCGCGTCTCCTTCGGCCATCCGCTGTTCCTCGAACGCCTTGCGCAGCGCGGCGCGGGCGCGGTGAAGGAGCGATTCGAAAGCCTTGATGTTCATGTCCATTGTCTCGGCCGCCTCGGCATTGGGCATTTCCTCGTAATAGGTCAGCACGATCGCGGCGCGCTGGCGCTCCGGCAGGGTGGCGATCAGCGCGCGGGCGGCGGCATCGCGCTGGTCGGCTTCGAGCAGCGCATCGGCGAGCGGTGCCTCGTCGGCGCGCTCGGGCACGTCCTCGCCCGCGTTGCGGCGGCGCTGGCGGAGCCGGTCGATCGAAAGGTTCACCGCGACCCGCTTGAGCCACGGTCCCAGCCGAATCGCGCGCCCGGTAATGCCCGGCGCCTTGTCCCACAGGCGCAGCATCGCCTCCTGCGCGATGTCCTCGGCTTCGTGCGCGTCGCCCAGCATCCGGTAGGCGACCCGGTGGACCATCCCCGCGTGCGCGGCGATCGCCTCGCGCAGCGCGGCTTCCTCACGCGCGGCGATGCGCGCGACGAGCGCCGCGTCATCCGCGTTGGCGGTGGACATACGAGGGGCGAGGTTCCCCTTCATGGTTCGCTGCGCAATCCGTCCCGTTCGCGTGGGTCGTTCCGATCACTTGCCCCCTTAACGCGGGAAGGTGGACGAACCCTTCGCCGAAAAAAGCGTCAGCCGCGCGGCAGGGAGAGTTCGACCAGCAGCCCGCCAAGATCCTCGCTTTCGCGCAGCGCCACCGAGCCTTCGTAGATCTCGACCACGTCGCGCACGATCGCAAGGCCGAGCCCGGTTCCCGGCTTGTCGGTGTCGAGCCGCGCGCCGCGGTCGAAGATGCGGGTCCGCTCGGCCTCGGGAATGCCTGCCCCGTCGTCCTCGATCCAGACGAGGCATTGGTCCGAGCCGGGATCCTGGTCGATCGTCACGAATACGCTGCCGCCGCCGTATTTCGCGGCATTCTCGATCAGGTTGCCGAGAATCTCGTCCAAATCCTGCCGCTCGACTGCGACCTCGGCGGTGCTGCTTCCGGCAATATCGAGCCGCGCGTCGGGATGGAGCCGCTCGACCGCGCGGCGCACGGCCTCGGCGCTGGCGCGGACATTGGTGCGGGCGTGGCCGACCGCCCGCCGCCCGACCGCCCGGGCGCGGGCGAGATGGTGGTCGACGTGGCGCTGCATGGTGCGCGTCTCGCGCATCACCGCTTCGCCGAGATCGGGCGCGCGCGCGGTCGCGGCGTTGGTCAGCACGGTGAGCGGGGTCTTGAGCGCGTGGGCGAGATTGCCCGCATGACGACGGGCTTCCTCGGCCTGCGTCTCCGAATGAGCGAGCAGCGCGTTCAATTCCTCGACCAGCGGCTGGACCTCCTCGGGAAGCGGCTCGGTGATCCGGTTCTCGCCCGTGGTGCGCAGTTTCTGGATCGCCGCGCGCACCCGGCGGAGCGGCGAGAGCCCGTATCGGATCTGCACAAGCGCCATCGCGATGAGCCCGAGGCCAAGCACGGCGAAGCTCCAGATCAGGATCAGGCGGATCCGCTGCACCTGCGCGTCGAGTTCCTCGGTCGCGCTGGCGACGGCGAAAGTCCAGCGTGTGTCGCTGCCGGGCAGGATCACCGTGCGCTCGGCGATGCGCAACGGTTCGCCTTCGAACTGCGAGGAATTGTAGAAGAACGGCTCGCTGTCGAAGCCGCCGCTTTCCCCGTCCGCAGTGTCGCGCTCGACCACGCCGCGCAACTCGAGCGTGCGGTCCCATAGGCTCCGCGAGGGCCAGGGATCCTGCCCCTCCCCGTCGATCTGCCAGTAGAGCCCGCTGCCCGGTTCGAGGAAGCGCTGGTCGCCCAGCACGCGGTAGAAGCTGACCTCGCCGCCGGGCTGGACCTCGGCCGAGGCGATCATGGCGGTGAGGATATATTCGAGCTGTTCGTCGAAATTCTCCTCGACCTGGCCCGTCAGCGTGCGTTCGAGCGCAATCCCGCCGCCCAGCAGGAGGACGAGAATCCAGGCGGTCGCGATAAGCCCCATGCGCCGGGCAAGACTGCCGCGCGGACGCATGGCGAGCGGACGCCCCGGCGCGGGCATCTGCGCGGGAATCGCAGCGCCTTCGGCCCCGCCCTGAGGCGAGGTCGCGGCGCTGTCCGCGGGATCAGGCCCGCGGTGCGTCCGCCGGGTCGTCGAGGCTGTAACCGAGGCCACGGATCGTCGTGATCACTTCTGCGCCGAGTTTCTTGCGGATGCGGGTGACGAAAACTTCGATCGTGTTCGAATCGCGGTCGAAATCCTGATCGTAGATATGTTCGATGAGCTCGGTGCGGCTGACCACCTTGCCCTTGTGGTGCATGAGGTAGGACAGCAGCTTGTATTCCTGCGCGGTAAGCTTGACCGGCTCGCCTGCCAGCGTGACCCGGCCCGAACGCGTGTCGAGCCGCACGTCGCCGGCGGTGAGTTCGGAGGAGGTGTTGCCGCTGGCCCGACGGATAAGCGCGCGCAGGCGAGCGATCAGTTCCTCGGTCTGGAACGGCTTGGCGAGGTAATCGTCCGCGCCCGCGTCGAGTCCGGCGACCTTGTCCGACCAGCTGTCGCGCGCGGTCAGCACCAGCACGGGAAAGTCACGCCCTTCGCGCCGCCACATCCCGAGCACGGTAAGCCCGTCGATCTCCGGCAGGCCAAGATCGAGGATGACCGCGTCGTAATCCTCGGTGCTGCCAAGGAAATGCCCGTCCTCGCCATCGGTCGAAAGGTCGACGGCATAGCCGTTCTGCTCCAGCGTCGTCTTGAGCTGCTGGCCGAGAGTGGGTTCATCTTCGACGATCAGGATGCGCATGGTCCACCATTTGCCTGTTTGCCTTGCCCGTTCCGCCGGGCAGCCGTTTGTCGGGCTGCCGTTTCGTTGGGCTTTCGGCTCTGTTTCGTCAACTTACGTGGGGTCGCAAAGCTCCGGTGTCCACCGCCGGGCGCACCGCCGCTCAGCGCGAGCGGCTGATAATCCGCCCACTCGCCCCGTCGACGTCGACATTGATGACCCGCCCGTCCTTGATGAATTTCAGCCGGTAAGCGCGCGCTGTCGCGTCATAGGCAAAGCCGAGATATTCCGCGCCGCGCATCTGCGGGAGGACCAGCCGCTCGATCTCGCTGATGGTCTTGATATTGCCCGCCTTCATCTCCTTGCGCGCCTCGCCCTGGTCGGAGCGGGACTGGTCCTGCGCGAAGGCTTCGCGCGCCCCTGCGGCGCTCGCAGGCGCGACAAGCGCGCCGAGCGCAAGCGCGGCAAGGAAACCGGCGAGAAGGGAGCGAATGCGTTTCATGGCAAGTGTCCGGCTAGCAGCAAGGCTTTGAACGGGCTGTGAATGGCCCGCTTGCGCGCTGGTCAATCCTCCGCCTCGTCGTCCACCAGTTCGTATGTGATCGCAATGCTCACACCCGTCTCGACCATCCCGGGCTGGACCGGGGTGGCGCTGACGCTGATGCTCTCGGCATCCATCGCGCGCATCGCGCTGGCCGGAGCGGGGCCGCGGCCCTGGATGGATTCGTTGATCTGCAGCACCCGCACCTCGTCGTAGCCGAGCATCGCGGCATAGGCGCGCGCCCGCTCCCCGGCCCGCTCGATCGCCCGTTCGCGCGCCGCGTCCTTGGCCTGCGTATCGTCGTCGAGCCCGAAATTCGGTCCGCTGATGTCGGTCGCACCCGCCGCCACCAGCGCGTCGAGCGCGTCGCCCGTCCCCTCGATCTCGCGCAGCTTGACGCTCACCCGGTTCGAGACGGTGTAGCCGCGAAAGACCTGCTTGCGATTTTCGCGATCGTAATCGTAACGCGGCGACAGGTTGATGCCGGTCGTCTGGATGTCCTTTTCCTTCACGCCCAGCGCCTTGATCCGATCGATCACGCGGGTCATCGCGTCCGCGTTCTGCCGCATCGCCTCGACCGCCGTCGCCGCTTCGGTGGTGACACCCGCGCCGACGGTGACGATGTCGGGTTCGGCGGTGATGCTTTCATAGACGCCGAGCTCGATCACAGGGCCTTCCGCCTCGATCTCGACATTGGCGGCGGCAGCGGGAGCGGCGGCGGTGGCGGTAGCGGCAAGCAACCCCGCGGCGAGCGCGGACGTGATGGCGGTTTTCATGGCATTCTCCTTCCTTTCGCCCGCTTTCGCTCAGGCCGGCTTTCGTCGCCGTGAATGAAGGGCAGTGAAGCGGCTTGTGAGGGGCGATGCAAGCCACTACCTCGGCGCTCCTATGGCGCAGCCCCCGATCCTCAGCCTCGAAGACCTCTCGCTCCAGCAGGGCGGACGCTGGCTGTTCGGACGCGGGCCGGGCGGGGACGGGCCGGAACCGATCGACCTCCACGTGCTTCCGGGCGACCGGCTCGCGCTGATCGGTCGCAACGGCGCAGGCAAGACGACGCTGCTGCGGCTCATGACCGGGCGGATCGAAGCGGATCGCGGGGTCCGGCGGGTCAAGCCGGGGACGCGGATCGTGTTCCTCGAACAGGAGCCCGATTTCAGCCGTTCGGAGACCTTGATGGACTTCGCGCTCGGCGGCGAGGACGCCCCTGCACCGCACGAGATCGAGGCGATCGCGGGCCAATTGGGCATCGACATGAGCCGCGAGGCGGCGACCGCCAGCGGGGGCGAGAAGCGCCGCGCCGCGATCGCCCGTGCGCTCGCGCAGGATCCCGACCTGCTGCTGCTCGACGAGCCGACCAACCATCTCGACCTTTCCGCGATCGACTGGCTCGAGGACTGGCTCAGCCGCTACAAGGGCGCCTTCATCACGATCAGCCACGACCGCACCTTCCTGAAACGCCTGACCAAGGCGACTCTGTGGCTCGACCGCGGCACGCTGCGGCGCAAGGAAGTCGGCTTCGGCGGCTACGAGGCGTGGGAAGAGCAGGTCTATGCCGAGGAAGCGCGGGCCGCCGAAAGGCTCGATGCCAAGCTCAAGATCGAAGCGCACTGGCTCGAACGCGGCGTGACCGCGCGGCGCAAGCGCAACCAGGGGCGATTGGAAAAGCTCCACCAGATGCGCGCGGCGCGGGCAGCGATGATCTCGACCAGCGGCGCGGCCAAGCTCAAGCTGGCGAGCGACGAGGACTTCAAGTCGAAATCCGTGATCGTCGCGGAAGGCATAACCAAGAGCTTCGCAGACCGCACGATCATCAAGCCCTTCACCTTGCGCATCCAGCGCGGCGACCGGATCGGGATCGTCGGCGCGAACGGGGCGGGCAAGACGACGCTCCTGAAGATGCTGACCGGAGAACTGGAACCCGACGGCGGCACGATCACCCACGCCAAGACGCTCTCGGGCGTGATGATCGACCAGCAGAGAAAGCTGCTCGAACCCGATGCGACCGTTCGCCAGATCCTCGCCGAGGGCGGCGACTGGATCGATGTGCGGGGCAACCGCAAGCACGTGCAGGCCTATCTCAAGGAATTCCTGTTCGACCCCGGCATCGTCGACACCAAGGTCGGCATCCTGTCGGGCGGTGAACGCTCGCGGCTGCTGCTCGCCCGCGAATTCGCGCGCACGGCGAACCTGCTCGTGCTCGACGAGCCGACCAACGACCTCGACCTCGAAACGCTCGACCTGTTGCAGGAGGTGATCGCCGATTTCGACGGGACGGTCCTCATCGTCAGCCACGACCGCGACTTTCTCGACCGCACCGTGACGGTCACGTTGGGCCTCGACGGGTCTGGCAAGGTCGATATTGTCGCGGGTGGCTACGAGGACTGGGAGGCGAAGCGCCGGAAGCCCGCCTCATCCGGCGCGAAGCCGAAGGCGAGCGCCCCCTCACCCTCACCCGCCCCCAAGGCGCCCAAATCGGACAAGCTCAGCTACAAGGACCAGCGCGACTACGAGACCCTGCCCAAGCGGATCGAGGAACTCGAAGCGGCGATCGCGAAGGGAGAGGCGATCCTGGCCGATCCCGACCTCTTCACGAAAGACCCGCAGCGTTTCGCCACGATCTCCAAGGGGCTGGAGAACGCTCGCGCGGAAAAGGACGCCGCCGAGGAACGCTGGCTCGACCTCGCAGAACGGGTCGAGGGGTGAGCGAGCGCGCGAGCGCCCTCCACCGCGAAATCGCCGCCTGCACCCTGTGCGCCGATCACCTGCCGCTCGGCCCGCGCCCGGTGGTCCAGTTCTCGCCCGCCTCGCGCGTGCTCATCATCGGGCAGGCTCCCGGCACGAAGGTCCACGCAAGCGGCGTGCCGTGGGACGACGACAGCGGCGACCGGCTGCGCGGCTGGCTCGGCATGGAGCGCGGGGACTTCTACGATCCGGCGAAGGTCGCGCTGATGCCGATGGGGTTCTGCTATCCCGGCAAGCGCAAGGGCGGAGATGCCCCGCCGCGCAAGGAGTGCGCGCCGCAGTGGCACGAACGCATCCTTGCCCTTTTGCCGGAGGACCGCCTGACCTTGCTGGTCGGGACCTATGCGCAGGCGGCCTACCTGCCGGATACGCGCCGCCTCACCATGACCGAACGGGTCCGGCGGGCGCGCGAGTTCGGTTCGTTCTTTCCCCTCCCCCACCCCGCATGGCGCGCCCGGCTCTGGATGGCGAAGCACGAATGGTTCGAGGCCGAGACCCTGCCCCTGTTGCGCCGGGCCGTCGCCGAAGCGCTCGGCTGAGCGGTCAGCGGATGCGGTAGAAGTCCGCCACCCGTTCGAGCGCGATCCGCAGCACCAGCTTGCCGCTGCGCGCGGGCCAGCCCAATGCCTTTTCGGCATCCGGCAGGCCCTCGTTGGCGCACACGACCCGCCACAGGATGTCCTCCAGCCCCTTGCCCGCATGGGCGATGGCCCCATCGAAGCGCTCCTTCGCGGCGATCTGGCGTTCGGTCGCGGTCAGGCCGCGCTCACCGGTCGTCTTCACCCGCACCGGGTCCCAGCGCATCGTCACGCTGGGTGCGAGCTGCGCGCGTTCGTAATCGTTTCTCAATGCCTCGCCCGCATCGAACAGGCGGTCCTCGAGATGGCCTCGGGCATGAAGCCAGGCGAGCGGCGATTCGCCAAGGTTGACCGTCACGGTTCGCCGCTTGCCCCGTGCGTCGCCCGCGCGGCGCGGGCCTTCGGATGTCAGTTCGCGTTCGACCAGCTGGCGTTTCATGCCTTCGTTCTCCCTTGCCCGGTGTGGAGAGAGGGCTTGCCAAAGCGGGAAGGCTGTAGGAAAGTGAAAAACCGATCTGGTGAATTTCCGCTCGTCGAGGCTTACGCATGATCAACCGCATCCGCGACATCCGCAAGGCCAAGGGGCTCACCCTCGCCCAGCTTGCCGAAGCCTGCGACCCGCCGACCACCGCGCAGACGATCGGGCGGCTCGAAACGGGGATGCGCAACCTGTCGCTGAAGTGGATGGACCGCATCGGCAAGGCGCTGGGCGTCGATCCTGAAAGCCTCGTCCGGTCGGAAGAGAGCCCCACCGCGCGTGTGGTCGCGGAGCTGGGCTCGGAAGGGGCCGAGGCGCTTAACGCCGAGCGCGAGGCGCTGCTCCCGACCGATCTCGCCGCCGCCAGCGGCGAGGCGATGGCGGTGCTCGAAGTCATCGCAAGCACGGGCGAATACCGGCCCGGCGACCGGCTCTGGCTGCGGCGGATCGCGCCCGAGGATGCCGGGCAGGCGATCAACCGCGACTGCCTCGTGCCGCGCCCCGGCGGGCGCTTCGCCTTCGGGCGGCTGATCGACCGGCAGGGAAGCAAGGTCGGACTGCTCCCACCCGGCGCGGGGCAAAAACAGCTGGTGGTCGACAACCCGCCATGGATCGGGCTTGCCGTGATGCTGGTGCGCGAATTGTGAGAGGCACCCTGCCCCCACGCGGAGCGGCGCGATGAGGCACGTCGTCTCGATCAGCACGCTCTGGCCCAACCCGGTGAGCCCACGCTTCGGAACCTTCGTCGCGCGCTCGCTCGAGGCTCTGGCCCGGCGCGGCGACTGGCGGGTCACGGTTATCAATCCGATCGGCCTGCCTCCGATCGCGCTTGGGCGATACCGAGACCTGTCGAACATCGAGGAACGCAGCGAGGAAGGGGGCATCATGGTCCACCGCCCGCGCTTCACCCTCATCCCCAAGATCGGTGCGCGCCGGAACGCGGCGGCGATCGCACGCGCGGCGCTGCCGGTGCTCGAGGAAATCAGGGCCGCGCAAGAGGTCGACCTGCTCGACGCGCAGTTCTTCTTTCCCGACGGTCCGGCCGCCGCCCGCCTCGCCCGGGCGACGGGCCTGCCGCTTTCGATCAAGGCCCGCGGGAGCGACATCACCTATTGGGGCGGGATCGACCACGCCCGCGCCGAGATGCTGCGCGCCGCACAGCGGGCGGATGGTCTGCTCGCCGTCAGCGAGGCGCTGAAGCGCGATATGGTGGCGCTCGGCATGGAAGAGGACAAGATCACGGTCCATTATACCGGGCTCGACCGCGACCGCTTCCGCCCGCTCGCGCATACGCAGCTGCGCGCGCAGCTCGGGGCGGAGCTCGGCTTCACCATGCCCGACAACGCCCCGCTGCTCGCCTGCGTCGGCGCGCTGATCGAGCGCAAGGGCCAGCACATCCTGCTCGACGCGCTGACCGAGGTGCCGGGCGCGCATCTCGTGCTGGTCGGGCGCGGGGAACAGGAAGGGCAACTGAAAGGGCAGGCGCGCGCGCTGGGGCTGGCGGACCGGGTGCATTTCGTCGGCCTGCTCGACCACGACGTGCTGCCGCTGATGCTGTCGGCCGCCGATGTCATGGTCCTGCCGAGCGCGAACGAGGGGCTCGCCAATGCCTGGGTCGAAGCGCTCGCCTGCGGGACGCCGGTGGTGACCTGCGATGTCGGCGGCGCGCGCGAGGTGATAACGAGCGATCTGGCTGGCCGGCTGGTCGCGCGCGAGCCCAGGGCGGTGGCCGCCGGGATCAACGCCGTGCTCAACGATCCCCCGCCGCGCCAGGCGGTCGCGGACCTCGTCGCGGGCTTCAGCTGGGAGGAGAACGCCGCCCGGCTGGCCGCATATTACGAGGAGCTGCTGGCCCCGAAGGACTGACCGCTCAGGCTTCGCCGCGGGCGATTCGTTCCTGCCGGTCGGCCTCGGTTTCCTGCGGCACAAAGCTGTTCGAGGTCACGCCCAGCCAGATCAGGATCGGCGAGGCGAGATAGACGCTCGAATAGGTCCCGACGAACAGGCCGAAGGTGATCGCGGCGACGAGGCCGAACAGGCTCGCCGGGCCGAACAGGAGCAGCGGGAGCAGCGCGACGAGCAGGGTGAGCGAGGTCATCACCGTGCGCGCCAGCGTCTCGTTGATCGACAGGTCGAGCAGTTCGGGCAGCTGCATCTTGCGATACTTCTTGAGGTTCTCGCGGATGCGGTCGAACACGACGATCGTGTCGTTCAGCGAATAGCCAATGATCGCAAGGATCGCGGCGATGATCTGAAGGCTGAATTCGAGCTGGAACAGCGCGAACAGGCCCAGCGTCAGCGACACGTCGTGAAACAGCGCGAACAGCGCGCCCGCGCCGAACTGCCATTCGAACCGGATCCAGATGTAGAGCGCGACCGCCACCATTGCGGCGAGCAGCGCGATGATCGCGTCCTGCCGGAATTCGCCCGCGACCTTGCCCGAAACGGTGTCGTTCCCGTCGGTTCGCGCATCGGGATATTCCTCGCCGATCGCGGCGATCACGCTGTTGCCGATCTCTGTCGCAGCGCCCGGGGTCGCCTCGACCTCTTCGGGCAGGGGCACGCGGATCGAGACCTGGTTGGGCTGGCCGAATTCCTGCACCACCGGCTCGCCGTAGCCGAGCCCGCCGACCAGTTCGCGCAGTTCGGGGATCGGCGCCGTCGCCTGTTCCTCGAAGGTCAGGCGCACTTCCTGCCCGCCTGCGAAATCGACGCCAAAGTTGAGACCGTTGACGAACACCAGCGCCCAGCTCGCCGCGATCAGCAGCAGGCTGGTCACGAAGAACGGCACGCGCCACTTGAGGAACCTGATGTTCGTGTCGGCTGGGACGAGTTTGAGGAGTTTCATGGTGTCGCGTCCCTTCCTCAGATGGTGATGTCGGCCGGACGGTTCTTGCGCAGCCAGCCCGCGACCCACATCCGGGTCAGCGGCAGCGCGGTGAAGACCGAGGTGAACAGGCCGAGGATCAGCACGACGGCAAAGCCGCGGATCGGGCCGGAGCCGAACAGGCCGAGCAGCACGGCCGAGATGAAATTGGTGATGTTCGCATCATAGATCGCGCGGCTCGCTTCCTTGTAGCCGGTCTCGACCGCGGTGACGACCTTGCGCCCGCGCTTGCGCTCCTCGCGGATGCGTTCGTTGATGAGCACGTTGGCATCGACCGCCGCGCCGACGGTCAGCACGAAGCCCGCGATGCCCGGCAGGGTCAGCGTGGTGTTGAGGATCGCCATGATGCCGAGCAGCATGGCCACGTTGAACACCAGAGCGATCGTCGCATAAACGCCGAAACGGCCATAGGTCGCGATCATCAGCGCGATCACGGCGAGGCTGCCGATCAGCATCGCGATCATCCCGCGCCGGATCGAATCCGCGCCGAGATCGGGGCCGACCGTGCGTTCCTCGATCACCGTGAGTTCGAGTGGAAGCGCGCCCGAATTGAGCGAGATCGCAAGCTGGTTCGCGCTCTCGGCGGTGAAATTGCCCGAGATCTGCGCTCGACCACCGAGGATACGCTCGCGGAAATAGGGCGCCGAAATCACTTCGCCGTCGAGGATGATCGCGAAACGCTCGCCGACATTTTCAGTCGAAAGCTTGGCAAAGCGCGCGCCGCCCTGCGCGTCGAAAGTGATGTCGACGACGTTCTCGTTGGTCTGCGGATCGACCCCGGCCTGCGCGTTGGTCAGGCTGTCGCCGCGGATACCGCCGAGCCGCTCGACCGCTTCGAACTGGCCTGCGAAATCCGTGCCCGGCGCATAGGGCACGATCTGGCTGCCCGGAGGCGCGATGCCGGCCTGCACGTTGCTCGGCAGGGCATCCTTGTCGACCAGCTTGAACTCGAGCTTGGCGGTCTGGCCGAGCAGGCTCTTGAGCGCTTCGGGATCCTCGAGGCCGGGCACCTGGACCACGATGCGGGTGTCGCCCTGGCGAATAATGGTCGGCTCGCGCGTGCCGAGCGCGTCGATCCGGCGCCGCACGACGTCGGTCGCGCTCTCCATCGCATCGTTCAGCCGTTCCTCGATCCCGCTGGTCGTGGGGCTCAGCACCATGCGCTGGCCGTCGACCACTTCGAGATCCCACAGGCGGGTGAGGCCATCACCCATGATTTCCGGTTCGAGCAGCGAGCGCGCCCGGTCGATGTCGGACGGGTCGGACAGCATGAAGGAAAGCTGCCCGTCGCGGGTCGAAACGTCGCCGATGCGGATGCGCGGGTCGGCGTTGCGCATGACCCGGCGGACCGTCTCTTCCATGTTTTCGAGCTGCTGCGCGCGCACGTCCTCGGCCCGGCCTTCGAGCAGGAGGTGCGAGCCGCCCGCAAGGTCGAGCCCGAGATTGACCATCGGGTCGGGCAGCGCATCGGGCCAGTCGTAACCGGCCGAACTGACAAGCGACGGCAGCGCCGCGATCACGGCCGCGAGGGTGATCCCCCACAGCATGAGTTTCTTCCAGAAAGGGAAATCGAGCATTGCCGCTGGTCTTGCCTTGGTCTCTTGTCGTCGGTCGGCCGGAGACGTGCCCCGGGGCGGGGTCAGTCGTTCGCGGCGCTGCCGCCGGGCGGGATGATGTCGCCGATGGTCGACTTGACCGCCTTCACCCGCACGCCCTGCGCGAGTTCGATGTCGGCGTAGGTATCGTCCACCTTGACCACCTTGCCCACGAGCCCGCCGGCAGTGACGACCTGGTCGCCCTTCTTGAGGCCGCCGATCTTTGCCTGGTGCTCCTTCTGCCGCTTCATCTGGGGGCGGATGATGAGGAACCAGAAGATGAGGACCATGCCGACGATCGGCAGGAGGTTGATCCATGCCGGCGGCGCATCGGCAGCCCCGGCGCCTGCGGCGAGAATGTCAATCATGGTCAAAGAACCCGTCAGAATGTGTCTATCGATCCCGGCGATCCGAGCCGGCCAAGCACCCGATCGGGTATCAGCCGCGGCTCGCCGCCGTCATAGGTGGGCGCGGTTAGCAGCAATGCAAGCGCCCGGCAATCGGTGGGTCGCCTTGCAAGCGGCAGACCTCCCTCCCCGCCTCCCCGCCCGGCCACCAATGGTACCGATATCCTGTGGTGGTCGGGCGGGGAGGCGGAGCGGGAGGTCCGCATCGCGCGGCTGCGCGATCGACAACAAGGACGCTTGCCAGCACGGGATGCCCGCCCTATAGCGCGCGCCTCCACTGGTTCCGGGACGTAGCGCAGTCTGGTAGCGCATCACACTGGGGGTGTGGGGGTCGCTGGTTCGAATCCAGTCGTCCCGACCAGTGGAAATCCCCTTGCCGAGCCGCCCGTTCGCGCCGCTTTGCGCTGTCAGCCCTTGTCGCGCGGGAGCGGCAGGGCGATCGTGCAATGCACCCCGTCCGGACCGAATTCGAGGCTGGTGCGCGCGCCGAGCTGGTAGGGCAGCGCGTTCTCGATCAGATCGCGCCCATCGCCCGCACGCCTATCGCCTTCGCTTTCGGCCGGGATGGACACTCCGCTCTCGCGCCAGTCGATGTTCAGCCACCGCTTCCGGTCCTCGCCGCGCCTCTCGACCGACCAGCGCACCGCGAGCCGCGCGCCTTCCTCGCCGAGAGCGCCGTATTTGAGCGCATTGGTGGCGAGCTCGTGCAGCGCGAGCGCCAGCGTCTGCACCGTCGCCGAGCGCAGCTTCACGCCGCGCGGGCCGTCGAGGCGGACCTGCGCCTGGGCCGCATCGCCGTTAAGCGCGGCGATTTCGCTCGCGATCAGTTCGTCGAAGGCGATCCGGTCCTCCGATCCGAGGCGGGAGAGCATTCCCTGCACCCGCGCCATCGCATCGAGCCGGGCGCGGAATTTCGCTTCGAATCCGGCGAGCGAGGCGGAGCCGCGCACGGTCCGGTCGGCCATCGCCTTGACCACGCCGATAAGGTTGCGCGTGCGGTGCTGCAATTCGGCCACCATGATGCCGAGCCGGTCCTGCATCTCGCGCGCTTCGGTGTAATCGACCATCGCCCCGACCATGCGCACCGGCTGTCCCTCGTCGCCGAAGAAAAAGCGCCCATTGCCCTGCAGCCAGCGGATCGTCCCGTCGGGATGGATCACCCGGAATTCGCAGGAATAGTCCTCGCCGGTCTCCATCGCCCGGCGCAGTTCCCCGTCGGCGCGGGCGCGGTCGTCCTCGTGGATGCTTTCGATCCACGCCTCGTAGCTCGGCTCGACCTCGCCCGGTTCGTAGCCGTACATTTTCCAGTGCTCGTTCGACCAGACGACCGTGTCGGCCCTCACGTCCCAGTCCCACAACCCGACCTTGCCGACTTCGACCGCGCTGCGCAGCCACTCCTCGCTCTTCCTGATCCGCTCGCGCGCCTCGCGCCGCCTCGTCGCATCGCGCCACAGCACGGCGAGCGATCCGTCGGCCACGGGAAAAGCCCGCGTATCGAGCCAGATGTCCGATCCTTCAGGCCGGTGTTCGAGCGCCAGCGGCACCCGCTCGTCCATCGCGCGTTCAAGCATCCGCCCGAGTTCCGATCCCTTCGCTTGCGGATAGACCTCCCAGAAGGAGCGGCCGATCGGGTCGCCGGACACCGGCGGGGAGAGCTTGCGATTGTCTTCGAGGATGGTGAAATCGGGCGCGAGCAGGCCGAAGCCTTCCTCGATCCCATCGACCACTCGGCGCAGGCGATCGTTGCGCTCGGCGAGGCGGCGCCGCGCCTCTTCGCGCTCGACAACGACGAGCATCCGGTCGACGACCGGGCCGAGGACCATGGCATAGGTCATCAGGAACTCGATGTCGTCGCGGTCGAATTCGCGCGGTTCGCGCGCATCCACCTGGAGAACGCCCCAAGCTCGGCGCCCGGTCAGGAAGATCGGCACGTTGACGAGCGCGATGACCCCGTGATCGCGCAGGAATGCGGGGAAATGAAAGCGCGTCTCGGCAGCGATGTCATTGGTAATGACGGGAGCCGCCCGGGCGATGGCATAGGCCTCGGAAGACCTTTCCGACAGGCTGATCCGCTCCTTGCCGACGATACCCTCGTTCCACCCGATCCCGGCCCGCACGAAGCCCGATGCACGTTCGGGCTCGATCTGGATGACCTTGGCGAGATCGGTGTCGAGCGCCTCGGCGATCAGGCGGCAGCCTTCGGTCAGGATCTTGTCGAGTTCCCCATGCCCTTCATGATCGAGCACGAATTCCCCGAAATTCGCCAGCACACGCTGGCGTCTCATCATTTCGCTGCGGTCGGCCAATTATCTCCTGCCCGGGCTTGCCTTGTCATTGATGGGACAGGCGAATCCGGGCGGCGCGCCTCTCCTCCCCGGGCGCAAGGTGACGAATCACCCGCGGCGAGACAACCACATGGGCTAGCCCACGACGCGCTCGATCAGCCAGAAGCTGCCGATCGTCCCGATGGCATAAGCGGCAAGACGCATTGCGCCCGGCTCCGCGCGCGGGGCGGCGCGGGCGAGGATCGCGAGCAGGCCGAGCAGCGCGCCGACGATCACGAGCTGGCCCGCCTCGACCCCGATGTTGAAGGCGAACAGCGCCGGGACGCTCTCGCCGGGCGGCAGGCCGATCTCGGCGAGCGCACCGGCGAAACCGAAGCCGTGGACGAGCCCGAAGCCGAGCGCGACCAGCCACGGAAGGCGGCGCGTCAGGCTGCGGCGCTCGGGGTCACGCAGGACGATGGCGACCTCGACGGCAAGAAACACGATCGACAGCGCGATGAGCGCCTCGACCGGGCGGCTCGGCAGGCCGGCATGGCCGAGCGTCGTCGCCACCAGCGTGGCCGAATGGCCGAGCGTGAAGGCGGTCGCCGCCCACGCGATCCGGCGCGCGTCGCGCACCAGCAGGACGAGAGCGACGACGAACAGCAAGTGGTCCCAGCCGAACAGGATGTGCTCGGCCCCGATCACGAAGTAATCGGCCAGCACCTGTGCGCGGTCCGGTTCGGCAAGGATCGCGGCGGTGGGTGCGGCTGCGGTCAGGCGAAAGCTCTGCGCCGGGCGGTCCAGCGGCAAGAACCGGGCGATGGCATCGGCGTTCCCCGTCAATGCGTCCAGCCCGAACTTCTGCCCGGCAAGCGGCGCTTCGCAGGCGAGTTCGACCCGGCCGATCAAGGCCAGCGGCTCGGCCCGGCGCACCGGCTCGGCGGTCTCGCGGCAGGTCTCCGGCACGACCGGGCGGGCGAGCGGCACGGACTCGCTGCGCGAGGCGGCCACGGGGAGCCTGTATTCGAGAACGAATTGCCCCGACTCGCGCTCGGCGAGTTCGACCACCGCCGGCCGCAGCTCGTCCGCCGCGAGCGGCGCGGCGAGGAGCGCGGCGAGCAGCGCGGTGAGGAACCGCAGCGCGCCCCTCACCGGTCGATCCGCACGCGGTAGGCGCTTCGCAGGATGGCGTAGGCGCGCTCCTCGCGCGCGGCGATCTCGGCGCTGCGCCAGTCGTTCACCACCTTCTGCCGCGCATCCGCGAAGCTTTCCGGGGCCGGCTCGCGCGCCTCGATCCGCACGAGATGCCAGCCGAGCCCCGAGGCGATCGGTCCCTGCCAGCCCGTCCCCGGCGCAAGTCCCTCCAGCGCCGCCGCGAAATCCTTACCGAAGCGCGCGGCGACCTCGTCGGCGCGCGCCCGCTCCATCCGGGCGGGAAGATTCGCGCTGCGCCCGCGCGCGCCCACGCTGCCCGGGTCGGACAGCGCCTCCTGCGCCGCCGCGCGCGCGTCGAAGAACGCCTGGCGGAAGGTGACCCGCGGCTCGCCCGCATAGCGCTCGCGGTTCTCCTCGAAGAAGGCGCGAAGCTCCGCCTCGTCGGGCTCAGCCGTTTCCGCCGCCGCGCTTGCCGTCATGTCCATCTTCGCCACCAGCCGCTGGCGCACCACCGCATCGCCCTCGTCGAGGCCGAGCCGCAGCGCCTCGCGGTAAAGGATTTCCTCGCGCACATATTGCTCGATCCGCTTGTCGAGCTCGGCATCGGTCGGCGCGCGGCCCATGACCCGCTCGAAGCCGAGCGCCAGCTCCGCCTGCCGGGCATCATCGACCTCGACCAGCCGCGAGGACGGATCGACCGGCTCGCCGCCCCATGTCAGGGCGACATAAAGAACGAAGCCGAGAGCGAGGAAATGGATCAGCGGTTCGCGCGTCCAGCCGGGCAATGTCACCGCCCCGCGCCCCTTTCCGGCTTGAGCCAGATCGGCGAGGTATAGGCGCGCTCTTGCGCGACGGCGTCGGCGAGCGCTTCTTCCGGCAGCTCGATCCCGAAGCGCACCGCATCGTAAAGCGTCCAGCGCGGGGTCGGGATCTCGAGCACGCGAACATAGTAAAATGCGCTTTCTCCAGGCGTGTAGTCGGGGTCGGTCCAGGTCGCGGTTAGTTCCGCCGCTCCGATCGTGTTGGTGTAGGTCGCCGTCTCGCGGTCGACCGTATCGCCCACTGCGGGAATCTCGCCGCCGCGGCGGGGGCGCTCGGCCATGTCGCTCCACACCACGTCATAGACCTTTTCGCGCAGCTCCCCGTCCGCACCGAGCCAGCCTTTCACCACCTGCACCCGGTCGAGATTGGCCCCGTCGGGATCCTTGAGCGCGCTGAGGAGAAAGCGCGGCGGACGGCCCTCGTCGACCAGTTCGCCGCCCATCGGCACACCGCGCGCATAGCCCGCGCGCACCCAGTCGCCGTTCCAGTCCTCGTCGGTGAAATCGAAGCCCGCGAACACCCGCACAGTCATGCGCGGGCCGGTCGTCGCATAGACCTCGCGCCGGGCGAAGGCATCGAAGATTTCCGCCCGCGTGTTTCCCCGCGCCCAGGCCGCAGCATAGCCGCCCGCGAGATAGTGCCAGCCGAAGCGGCCCCGATCCGTCCCGAGGTTCTGCGACTGCAGCGCGCGCTCCTCGTAGGCCGGTTCGTTGCCGGTATGCTTGCCGAAGAAATTGTCCTCGTCCCCGGTGGCGAGCGCGGTGTGGCTGTCGGTCGATCCGACCATGCCGAAAGCATAGGGGTTCACGCCGAGCCGCTGTTCGAGCGAGAGCCCGCGCTTGAGCGCCTCGCGGACATAGGATCCGGCGAGCATTTCGGGCTCGGTCTTCTGCGTCAGCGGCAGGTTGCCCAATTCCCAGCCCTTCACGCCGAAGCCAGCCATCTCGTCATTGGGCGAGAGGAACGGATGGGTCTCGCTGTCGCCCTTGATCTGGGTGACCTCGACCACCGGCTCGGCCGCCGCGCGCCGGGCGGCGTATTCGGCGGTCATGGGCGAACCGTCAGGCATGGTGAGTTCGAACATCAGCCCGTTCGACAGGTTGGAATTGTGCGGGATGGCAAGGACGCGCCCGCCCGTCGCCTGTTCGTAAGCGGCCATGTAGTCCCACAACTGCTCGACCGCCGTGTCGACGCCGGGAAAGGGCATCACTTGCCGGGTCCTGTCGCTCCCGTCGCGGAACATGACGACGCGGTGGAGATTGTTGCCGTCCGGCATGGCGGTCCATTCGAACCCGGCGAGCGCGGTGAAGCGGCCCGGCTCGTTGTAGCGGTCGAGCAGGGACAATTGCGTGTTCCAGATGTCCTCGGCCCCCTCGCGCGCGGTTTCGGGATCGGAGAACGTCTCCGGCAGGGTGTCGTTCGCCGCCGCCGTGATCAGTTCGCCGATGGCGCGCTGCGATTGCTCCGGCCCCTCGTGCATCATGTCGTACCAGCGCAGCACGGTCTCGTCGCCGATCACCCATTTCACGTACCAGCGCGGCGCGTCGTAAAGCCGCCGGGTCGCGCCGAGGCCGTCGGAATGGTCGGCAATCACGAGAAAATCGAGCGGCCGGGCGAGCCGCGCCTTCGCGCCGGTTGTTGCGGTCACTTCCTCGCCGCGGGCAAAGCGCAGCGCCTCTTCCGGGCCGAGCCGCACGCCGAAGCCGAAGGCGTCGATCGAATTGTCGGTGTGAAGGTGCGTGTCGCCCCAATAGGGCCGGTCGGGAAACTCGGCGAGTTCGATCGTGCCCTCACCGTCCCCCGCCTGCGCCGGATCTACCGCCGCCTGCTCCCCGCCGCATCCCGCAAGCCCGAGCGCCAGCGCGCAGGCCAGCGCGATGGATGAAAGACCCCTTGTCGCCACTTTCCTCTCCCTCTTCCCGCCGCAAATTCACCGCGCATGGGCGGCGCGTCAAGCGGTTGACGCTCGCAGCGCGCAACTCCGGTCGTCCCGCCCGGTGGAGCATTCGTCGATTGGCGGTTTTCGTGTATTGCCCGCCCCCGCAAGGGAATTTCATGACCGCGTTCAGATACTTGACCTTCCGCCGAAGCGCCCTCGCCGCTTCCATCGCCATTGCGCCCATGCTTTCGGGCGCGGTGGCCTTCATGGGTGCGCCCGCTGCGGCGCAGGAATCGGTCGCAGGGCAAGAGCCGGTCGATCCCCTCGCCGCCGGGGCACAAAGCGCGGCCGAGCCCGGCACGCCGCGCACACGGCGCACTTACGAGCCCGATGATTTCGCCCGCTTCGCTCCGCGCAGTGCGCTCGACATGGCGCGGCAGGTTCCCGGCTTTTCGATCCGCGAAGGCGGCGGCGCGCGCGGGCTGGGCGCGGCGGACACCAATGTCCTCGTCAACGGGCGGCGTATATCGGGCAAGTCGAACGGCCCGGTCGATGCCCTCTCGCGCATCCCGACCGAGGAAGTGGTGCGGCTCGAACTCGTCGACGGGGCGAGCCTCGATATCGGCGGGCTCACGGGCCAGGTGCTCAATGTCGTGACCAAAAGCACCGGCGGCATATCGGGCCAGTTCCGCTACGCGCCGCAATTCCGCAGCTTCGGCACGCCCGCGCGCCTGCTCGACGGGTCGATCGCGATCGCCGGCGGCGGGGCCAAGGACGACTGGACCTTGTCGCTTTCGAACGATTCGAACCGCCTCGGCGACGAGGGACCGGAGCTGGTCTTCGACGGCGCGGGCGAATTGATCGACCTGCGCGAGGAGATCCGCAACGAGGACTTCGACCGGTTCGGCCTCGCGGGCTCGTATTCGCGCGTCGCGGACAACGGCAACGTGCTCAATCTGACAGGCGAGGTGAACGGCTTCATCCGCCGGGAGACCGAAATCTCCGAAAGGTCGGGGACGATTTCCCCTGTCGACCGGACGCGCATCTTCGAAAGCGGCGAGGACGAGTTCAATTTCGAAGTCGGCGCGGATTACCAGTTCCGCTTCGGGCCCGGCCGGCTCAAGCTGATCGGCTATCACCGCTACGAGGACAGCCCGACCTTCTCGATCCAGCGCACCGAGTTCGCGGACGGCGCGCCCGTCGAAGAAAGCCTCTTCACGCGCGATGCCGACGAAGGCGAGACGATCGCGCGCGCCGAATATGCCGTCGCGGCGCTCGGCGGGGATCTGCTGGTGGCGGCGGAAGGCGTGCGCAATTTCCTCGAGATCGATTCCGCCCTCGAAGCGCGCGGCGAGGACGGCGCTTTCGTGCCCGTCCCCCTGCCCGGCGCCAATGCGCGAGTCGAAGAGGACCGCGCCGATGTCGGCCTCACCTACAGCCGTTCGCTTGCCGCGGGGCTGCAGTTCCAGGCATCGGGCGGGGCGGAATATTCGCAGCTTCGCCAGAGCGGGCCGCTCGGCCTCACGCGCAGCTTCTACCGGCCCAAGGGCTTCGTCGCGCTCGACTGGAAGGCGACGCCGCGGCTGAACCTTTCGGGCCGGATCGAGCGTGCGGTCGGGCAATTGAGCTTCTTCGACTTCATCGCCACGGTCGATCTAGACCAGGACCGCGAGAATGCGAGCAATGCCAACCTCGTGCCGCCGCAAAGCTGGGTGTTCGAGATCGAGGCCAATCTCGGGCTCGGCGCGCTCGGCTCGGTCAACCTGCGCCCCTTTTACGAGGACATTTCGGACATCGTCGACCAGATCCCGCTGGCGAACGGCGGGCAGGCTCCGGGCAATCTCCCCTCGGCGCAGCGTTACGGGCTCGACACCGACCTTACCCTGCTGTCCGACCCGCTCGGCTGGGCGGGCACACGGCTTGACGTCAATGTCTCGCTGCGCGGGTCGTCGCTGGTGGACCCCCTGCTCGGCATCCCCCGCGAGATCAGCGGCAACGACATCGTCGACGTGCGCACCGACATCCGCCACGATTTCGCTGGAGGCGTGTGGGCGCTGGGCGGATCGGCTAACTGGGAGGACAATGCGCCGGTCGTGCGGCTCGACGAGGTGGCGCTGAGGACCGAAAGCTTCGGCTTCGTCTCGGCCTTCGTCGAGAACAAGGACGTGAACGGCCTGACCCTGCGTGCCAATGTGGCAAACCTCATCGATCGGAAGAACCGGTTTGAACGAACCGTCTTCGCCGACCGCGCCGCCGGGCTCATCGCCTTTTCCGAAGCGCGCGAGCGGCGCTTCGGGATGATCGTCACTTTCGAGGTCGAAGGCTCGTTCTGAAGCGCGCTTGCAGAGGCGCGGGGCACGGCCTAACCGGGCGGACGAGGAAACGAGGAAGCCGATGACCGACCCTACGCCGCCCCGGATGCGCAGCTGGCTGTTCGCCCCTGGCGACAGCGCGAAGAAGATGGCGAAGGCGATCGGGTCCGACGCCGACATCGCCCTGCTCGACCTTGAGGATTCGGTGACGCCGGAGAAAAAGCCCGCCGCGCGCGAGGCGGTGGCCGAGGCGCTGGCTGAAGCGGAAAACCGGGCGCGGGTGTGGGTCCGGATCAACCCGCTGACCGGCCCCGAAGCGGTGCGCGATCTTGCCGCGATAATGCCCGCGCGGCCCGGCGGGGTCTTCCTGCCCAAGGCGGAAGGCGCGCATCACGTGACGCAGCTCCACCACTATCTCACCGCGCTCGAGGCGGCGAACGGGACCGAACCGGGCGCGACGCGGATCGCCGCGCTCGTCACCGAAACCGCGGCGGCAATGTTCCGCACCGGCGACTACGCCGGCGACTATCCAGGGCGCGAGCGGCTGGTGGCGATGAGCTGGGGCGCGGAAGACCTGTCGAGCGAACTCGGCGCGCGCGAACAGCGCGGAACAGGTGGCGAATACGCCCACACCTACGAGATGGCGCGGAGCCTCTGCCTGCTCGGCGCGGTCGCGGCCGGGGTCGCGCCGATCGAGACGGTCCAGCCCGAATTCCGCGCCACGCACGCGCTCGAGCGCCGCGCGCGGGCCGTGCGCGCGCAGGGCTTCCGCGGGATGCTGGCGATCCACCCGGCGCAGGTCGCTCCGATCAACGCCGCCTTCACCCCGAGCGCGGAGGAAATCGCCCATGCGCGTGCCGTGGTGAAGGCTTTCGCCGATAATCCGGGTGCAGGCACGGTCGCGCTCGACGGGGCGATGCTCGACCGCCCCCACCTTGCGCTGGCGCAGCGGCTGCTGGCCGAGGCCGGCGAGAACTAAATGGTTAGTTTATATTTCCTACTTTAGCCACATAGGTTAATTCCGGTGCGACTCGGCAGCAGGAGCGCAAGGATGGGCCTTCTCGAAACCCTCATCGGACCGATCAGCTCGATCATCGACAAGGTGATCCCCGACAAGGAGGCGCGTGCGCGGGCCAAGCTCGAATTGCTGCGCCTCGAAGGCACGCAGGAAATGCAGCTGATCGAGGCGCGCCTGCAGGCGATCGTCGCCGAGGCCAATTCGCCCGACCCGTGGACCAGCCGCGCGCGACCGAGCTTCCTCTACGTCATGTATGTCCTGCTTCTGACGGCGATCCCGATGGGGGTGCTGAGCGCCTTCAACCCGGCCGCCGCGCGCGACATCGCCTCGGGGATGAACGAATACCTCGCAGGACTGCCAGAGCCGCTCTACGCGCTCTTCGGAACCGGCTATCTCGGCTACACGGCGGCGCGCCAGTGGGGCAAGATCAAGGGCGTGGACCGCTAGCGCCGTCGCAGCGCATAGGCGAGAGCCCCAAGCGCGAGCACGCCCGCCGTCACGCTGAAGCGCTTGCGCTTCACCAGCCGCCCGGCGAAATCGGCGAAATGCGCGGCCGGGCCGACGGGGTCTTCGGGATCGAACAGCTTGCTGCGGGCAAGCGCGATCTCCGATTCGTCGAGCCTGCGGGTCGTCAGCACCCGCAGCGAATGGCCTTCCTCCCGGCGCAGCGCCTCGATCGCGGGGACGATCCGCCCGCCGCGCTGTTCGACCTCTGCCGCGAATTCCTCTTCGCCGACCGCGAGGTGTTCGGCGAGCAGCCGGGTTCTCAGCCCACCGGCGAATTCGCGCAGGGCAGGCTGGTCCGCCGCCTCGAAGGCGAGGTCGCATTCGGTGTCGCAGACGAAGGAACGGCTCGCCATGTTGGACGAGCCGACCCGCACGAGTTCCTCGTCGACCACCAGCAGCTTGGCATGGACGTAGATCGGCCGGCCCTCGCGGTTGACAGGGTGATAGATGCCGAGCTTCCCGCCGTGATCCGCCCGGCGAAGGTCCTCGACGATCAGAGCGCGGCGCGTGTCCATCGCCTCGCTTTCGAGCCAGGTTTCCGCCGACTCGGGCAGGACGATGGCGATTTCGGGCCCGTCCTCTTCCTCCAGCCGCGCCCTGAGCGCATCACCGATCCGGCCCGACGAGAGAAACTGGTTCTCGATATAGATTCGCTCCTTCGCCGAGGCGATTGCGCGGCACCACAGCTTCTCGATCTGGTCGACCCGCCCCTCTCCCGCATGGCCCGGTTTGCTGAGCGCGATGCCCGCCACCGCGTCCTCGAGATCGACCCCGAGCGAATCCGGCCAGATGTCGGTGTCGGCTGCGGGCACGGGCAGGTCGTTGCCCGTCGCGATCTTCCAGCGCCGCCGCGCCAGATCTCCCAGCGCGCGCGCGGCCTCCCCATCGACGGCGAGCGTCATGTCGTGCCACGGCAAAGGATCATCCCCGTCATCGGCGCGGCGGCAATCGTAGCCCGAATGGTCGGGGGTGTCCCAGCGCCCCGAAGTCATGTCGATGCCGCCGCAGAAGGCGAGCCGGTCGTCGATCACGACGATCTTCTGGTGGTGGCACGCGCCGGTGGGATGCTCGTTGTCGAGCCGGAAATGGACCCGCGAATTGGCGCTCGCCTTGAGCGAGAGCCAGGACCCCAGTTGGCGCGCGATGTTGAACAGCATCGCCCCGCCCCATTGCAGGATGAAGATCTCGAGGTCGGGCCGCTCCTCCACCGCGTATTCGAGGAACTGCCGCAGGCGGTCGGGGATGCGCGGGTCGTCGAGATCGGGCTGCAAGCGGATGTCGAGATCGAATTCCCAGCCGATCAGATAGACGCAGCGTTCGGCTTTCAGGATCGCTTCCTTGGCGGCGGCGAAATACCCTGCGGCATCGACGATGAAGGCGACTCGTTCGGCGCGCGCCTTGCGCCAGCAGGTCTCGCCCTCGACGAGCACCCGACCCTGCCCCGTTACCGAGGCGACTTCGGGCGGTTTGCGTCCCTCTCCGGCGGGCTCCAGGTTGGCTGCGTCTCTCATGCTCTCTCTTGGCCAATCTCCGAGCACCGCGCCCGGTTCCGCCCGATCCGCCAAGCGCCCCTTCCCCCGCCCCGCTCGGAAGAGTAACAGCGGCGCCATGAGCAATCTCGTCCTCGTCCTCAACGGACCCAATCTCAACCTTCTCGGCCTGCGCGAACCGGAGATCTACGGCTCCACGACGCTCGACGAGATCGCAGGGATGCTGGAAGACCGGGCGCGGGAACTCGGGCTCGAGATCGATATGCGCCAGACCAATCACGAAGGGATGCTGGTCGACTGGCTGCACGAGGCGCAGGCGCTCGGCGCGCGCGCTGTCCTGCTCAACGCGGCGGCCTATACCCACACCTCGATCGCGCTGCTCGACGCGATCAAGGCGATCAGGACACCCGTGATCGAGGTTCACCTGTCCGACCCGAAAACGCGCGAGGATTTCCGCCACCTGTCCTATGTCGGCATGGCGGCGGCGCTGACGGTCGAGGGGCACGGCGCGGACAGCTATCGCATCGCGCTGGAGGCGGTCGCGGCGGGCGAGGTGTGACGCGCAGGCTTGCAGAACGTGCACCTTTGCCACTTGCCAGCCGCGATTTGCGGCAATAGTCCCATGCGAAACCATTCAAGGGGCACGCATGGCTAACGACAAGCCGCGTTCCGGAAGCTCTTCCGGGATGAACATCGACACCGCGCTCGTGCGCGAACTAGCCGAACTATTGAGCGAGACCGGCCTGACCGAGATCGAGGTCGAGGACGACGATCGCAAGATCCGCGTCGCGCGCAGCGCCGCGCCGGTCGCGGCAGCCTATCAGGCGGCTCCGGCAGCACCGGCGGCCCCGGCACCTGCGCCCTCCGCCCCGGCCCCGCAGGCCGAAGCACCTGCGGACACTGCCGATGCCGTCACCAGCCCGATGGTCGGCACGGCCTACCTCGCGCCCGAGCCGGGAGCGGCGAACTTCGTCAAGCCGGGCGACAAGGTCTCCGAAGGCGACACCCTGCTGATCGTCGAGGCGATGAAGGTGATGAACCCGATTCCCGCCGATCGCTCGGGCACGGTCAAGGCGGTGCTGGTCGACAACGCCCAGCCGGTCGAATTCGGCCAGCCGCTGGTCGTGATCTCGTAAAGGCATGGGCATTACCCGCATCCTGATCGCCAATCGCGGCGAAATCGCGCTGCGCATCCACCGCGCCGCGCACGAAATGGGGATCGAGACGGTCGCGGTTCATTCGACCGCCGATGCCGACGCGATGCACGTGCGGCTCGCCGACCACGCCGTGTGCATCGGTCCGCCGCCCGCGACCGACAGCTACCTGAACCACGCCAACATCATCTCGGCGGCCGAAGTCGCCGGCTGCGACGCGATCCATCCGGGCTACGGCTTCCTTTCCGAAAACGCCAAGTTCGCCGAAATCGTCGAGGCGCACGACATCGCCTGGATCGGGCCCAAGCCCGAGCATATCCGCACCATGGGCGACAAGGTGCAGGCGAAGAAGACCGCAGGCGAGCTCGGCCTGCCGCTCGTCCCCGGCTCGGACGGCGCGGTGTCCGACCCTGCCGAAGCGAAGAAAATCGCCGCCGAGATCGGCTATCCCGTCATCATCAAGGCAGCCTCCGGCGGCGGCGGGCGCGGCATGAAGGTGTGCGAGAGCGAGGACAAGCTCGAAACACTGATGCAGCAGGCCGGGAACGAGGCGAAATCGGCCTTCGGCGATGCCACGGTCTATATTGAGAAATATCTCGGCAACCCGCGCCACATCGAATTCCAGGTGTTCGGCGACGGCAAGGGCAATGCGATCCACCTCGGCGAACGCGACTGCTCGCTCCAGCGCCGCCACCAGAAGGTGCTCGAGGAAGCGCCCTCGCCCGTCATCTCCCACGAGGAACGGATGCGCATGGGCGAGGTCTGCGCCAAGGCGATGCGCGACATGGGCTATCGCGGCGCGGGCACGATCGAATTCCTGTGGGAAGACGGCGAGTTCTACTTCATCGAGATGAACACCCGCCTGCAGGTCGAGCATCCCGTGACGGAGGCGATCACGGGGGTGGACCTGGTGCGCGAACAGATCCGCATCGCTGCCGGAAAGCCGCTTTCGGTCAAACAGGACGAGATCGAGTTCAAGGGCCACGCGATCGAGTGCCGGATCAACGCCGAAGACCCTTTCACCTTCGCCCCGTCGCCGGGCGAAGTGACCTATTATCACGCCGCCGGCGGGATGCACGTGCGCGTCGATTCGGGGCTGTATGCGGGCTACCGCATCCCGCCCTACTACGATTCCATGATCGCCAAGCTGATCGTCTACGGTCGCACCCGCGAAGGCTGCATTATGCGCCTGCGCCGCGCGCTCGAGGAAATGGTGGTCGAGGGGGTGAAGACCAACATCCCGCTCCACCAGGAACTGCTGCGCCAGCCGGATGTGCTGAACGGCGACTATTCGATCAAATGGCTCGAGGAATGGCTTAAGCAGCGCGAGGCTTGATCCTCGCTATGCTCCGTTCCCGGAGTATCCCGTAGCCGCCGCCATTCCACCGGTCGCGCTTTTGCTGTATTGCAGCATGGCCCTATCATTTTTGGGCACATTTCGATGCGCGGAGCGTTGGGCGGATGGTGACACACGACATGGTCGATAGCGCCGCAAGGCAGGCCCCGCCGCGCGACACGGCGGAAGGCGAGGATTTCGCCGTGCCTGCGCGCGCGTCACAGCGGCGTGGCGGGACCGTCAACGCAGGCAGCCGCAAGACCCAGATCGTCGTCGTTGGCGGCGGTGCGGGCGGGCTCGAGCTGGTGCGCCGGCTGGGCTCGAAATTCGGGCGCAAGCACCACGACATCATCCTCGTCGACCAGAACCTCACCCATATCTGGAAGCCCCTTTTGCACGAGGTCGCGGCCGGCTCGCTCGACGCCAATCTCGATGAGGTCGGCTATCGCGGCCATTGCTACCGCTGGGGCTACCGTTTCTTCCAGGGCAGCCTCGAAGGTATCGATCGCGAAAACAAGCGGATCCACCTTGCCCCGGTCCACGACGAGGACGGCAGCGAGCTGATCGCGGGCCATTCGATCCGTTACGACATCCTAGCTATTGCGGTCGGGTCGATTTCGAACGATTTCGGCGTGCCGGGCGTGAAGGAGCACTGCATCTACCTCGATTCGCGCGAACAGGCCGACCGGTTCCGCACGAAGCTGCTCAATCACTGCCTGCGCGTCAGCCGGGCGATGATGGCGAATCCCGATGCGGACGAGCGGGTGAAGATCGCGATCGTCGGTGCCGGGGCGACGGGGGTGGAGCTTGCCGCCGAACTCTACAACGCCGCCGCGGCGCTCAGGCATTACGGGCTCGAGGTGTTCGACGAGAGTCGGCTCGACGTCACCCTGCTCGAAGCGGGGCCGCGCATCCTGCCCGCCCTGCCCGAACGCCTGTCGAAAGCCGCGCGCCACGAACTCGAACGGCTCGGTGTCGAAGTGCGCGAGAACACGCAGGTGGTCGAGGCGCGCCCGCGCGTGCTCGAAACGAAGGACGGCACCGCGATCGAGGCCGACCTCATGGTCTGGGCCGCAGGCGTGAAGGGCGCGCCCTTCCTGTCCGAACTGGGCCTTGAGACGACGCCGCGCCACCAGATCCTCGTGCGTGACACGCTCCAGACCATGACCGACGACAGCATCTTCGCGCTGGGCGACTGCGCCTCCTTCACGCCCGAGGGAAGCACCGTCCCCATCCCCCCGCGCGCGCAGGCCGCGCACCAGATGGCGAACACGGTGTTCGACAACATCGTGCGGATGCAGAAGGGCAAGCCGCTCAAGAAATTCGTCTACCAGGACAAGGGCTCGCTCATCTCGCTCTCGCGCTTCTCGACCGTGGGGAGCCTGATGGGCAATCTCGTCGGCGGGAGCCTCGCGGTCGAGGGGCGGCTGGCGCGGCTGATCTACACCTCGCTCTACCGCCTCCACCTGCTCGGCATCCACGGCTGGCTCAAGGGCACCTTCCTGATGCTGATCGGGCGCGTGAACCGCATCGTGCGGCCCAAGCTCAAGCTCCACTAGCCGAACATCAGCGCCGCCCGCGCCCGCTCGACCTCATCGACGAAGGCGCGGGCCGCGTCCTTGTCGACCATCGCGACCTTGATGCGCCTGCCGCCCCTGGGCTTCACCCACAGGATCGACTTGATCTCGCCGACCTCGTGGCTGACGGCTTCGACCTCTGCGAGCGGCAGGGCGCGGCGGCGCAGGGTGGGATGAAAGCGGATCGTGTCGCCCTCGATCCACACCGCGCGCGCATCCACGAATCGCCGCGCGAGGCGTTGCAGTTCGAACAAGAGATAAGCGGCGAGCGCGAGGACCGCGAAATTCACCCCGCTCCACTCGAACGGTCTCACGACCGGGAGCCAGTTGCGCCGCGAACGGCTGTCGGCGAGGGCGTCGAAGAATTGCGCGTCGAACGCGGCAATGGCGAACAGCGCCGCCGTCGGGACGAGCACAAGGAACACGCAGCCGACGCAGCCCGTGTCGAAACCGGCGCACGGGGCGTTCGCTGCGTCCTCCGTGCGGTCCGGCGGCGTTGTCTCGGTCATGTAACGCTATGCTCGCGGCCCGGACCGGCAAGGATGCCGCGTCCCGTGTCCGCCCGGATCAGAGCGGGACGCCCGGCTCGTGCTTCGAGGTGCGGATGGTGAGCGAGGTCTTGACGCTTTCGACGTTCGGCGCGGGTGTCAGCTTGCCGGTGAGAAATTCCTGGAAGCTCTGGAGGTCCTGGCTGACGATCTTGAGGATGAAGTCGATCTCGCCGTTGAGCATATGGCACTCGCGCACTTCGGGCAGTTCGCGCATATGCTCCTCGAATTCGCGCAGGGCGCTTTCAGCCTGGCTCTTGAGGCTGACCATGGCGAACACGGTGATCGCAAAGCCCAGCTTCGACGGGTCGAGATCGGCGTGGTAGCCGCGAATCACGCCCTCTTCCTCGAGCCCGCGCACGCGGCGCAGGCACGGCGGCGCGGTCAGCCCGACGCGCTGTGCGAGCTCGACATTCGTGACCCGCCCCTCGGCCTGCAGTTCGGCAAGCAGGCGTTTGTCGATTTCGTCCAGATTGGCCATGTGGGTTGTGCTCCCGGTGCGCAGGAAGGCCGCTCCCCTCGGCCGTTTACGCTTTAACAAAGGTGAGTAAGAACCTGCGGCGCAAAGGCACGCGCGACTAATATTATTATCCTTGGCAGCAATTGTCCCGCTTTGCAACGCGCTGTTCAGGTGTTCCTGTGACAAGGGCGCAATGCTGGTAAGGCCAGCCTGCCGACCTGCGCCCGCGCGCGCCCTTTTGGAGTCCCATGTTCTTCGACGACCGCCTTGCAACCGTGCTGCGCCAGCGCGTCTCGAGCGAGGCGGGTCGGCGCACGCAGTTCAGGCAGTTGCTCGACATTCTCGGCAATCGACGCCGGACAGACGAGGAAGGGCGCGATCACAGCCTGCTCGCCGCGGCATGGCTGCGGATGGACGCGCTTGCCGACGTCATTCCGGCGGAGGACCGCGCGCGGATGGTGCGCGAGCCGGGCTGGCGACTGCGCAGCGCCGAGCTGACCGCGCATCTCGCCGATTTCGAACCCGAGGTCGCCGCCGCCGCGCTGACGCGGGCGGAACTGAGCGCGCAGGACTGGACCGCGCTCATCCCCCGCCTGCCGCTGCGCGCGCGCGGTTTCCTGCGGCTGCGGCGCGACCTGCCGCTCGATGCCGAAGCGCTGCTCGAACGGCTCGGCATCCACGATCGCGGGCTGCCCCGACCCGGGGACCAGGCGGCTGATGCGCAAGGCGGGGCGATGCAGGAACCGGCCGCTCCCGCCGGGGTGCGGCCGGAGCGGGACGCAACCCCGCCCGGCCAGACACTGCCGGAGACCGCGCGCCCCGAACCCGAACCCGAACCCGAACCCGGACCCGAACCCGAAGCCGACCCCGCCCGCAGCGAGATTTCCGCGCTGGTCGAACGTATCGCGCGCTTCCGCCGCGAGCGCGAGACCACGCCTGCCGAACGCGACCCTGCGCCCGGCCTGCCGCTCGACCTGCCGGACGAGGAGCCGCGCGGGGAGCGCCCGGTCGCGGCCTTCGGCTTCGCCGCCGACAGCGCCGGGCGGATCGAATGGGCCGAGCCCGAGGTCGCCCCGATGGTGATCGGCGCGCGGCTGGTGCGGCGCAGGGCGCTGCTCGGCACGGGCGAGGAAAGCGCGCTCGAACGCGCCTTCGCCCGTCGCCAGCCGATCGCCCATGGCGCTGCGGCGCTTTCGGGCGCTCCGGCGATCAGCGGCGAGTGGGTGGTCGATGCGCGTCCGCGCTTCACCGACGACGGGGTGTTCGCGGGCTATGTCGGGCGCTTCCGCCGGCCTGTCGAAACCCCCGCTCGCCCGACTGCCGCCGCGCGCGAGGCCGACCGCATCCGCCAGCTGCTCCACGAGTTGCGCACCCCCGTGACCGCAGTGCAGGGCTATGCCGAGGTCATCCAGCAGCAGCTTTTCGGCCCCGCACCGCACGAATACCGCGCGCTCGCCGCCGCCATCGCCGCGGATGCCGCGCGCATCCTCGCCGGATTCGCCGAACTCGACCGGCTCGCCCGGCTCGAGACCGGCACGCAGGACATCGCGCGCGGCCACGCCGATCTCGCCGCTGCCGCGACCCGCACCGCGAACCAGCTTGCACAGGTGCTCGCCCCGCGTCTGTCGGGCATCGAGTTCGACCCGCCCGCCGACCGCCCGGTCGAGGTGACGCTCGACCCGGACGAGCTCGATGCGCTCTTGTGGCGGCTGCTGGCGACGCTCGGCGGAGGCTGCGCGGCGGGCGAGATGCTGACCGCCTCGCTCGCTCCGGCCTTCGCCCATGACGCGCGGCAGGGCGAGGCGGGACCGGTCGGCGTGGCCCGGCTGACCTGCGAGATTCCGGCGCAGCTGCTCGCCGAAGAGGACGTCTTCGCCGCCGAAGCGCGCCCCGCATCGAGCGCGATCAACGCCGGGCTGTTCGGCGCGGGCTTCGCGCTCAGGCTCGCCCGGGCCGAAGCGCGCGCGGCGGGCGGCGACCTCGTGCGGCGCGACGAAGAACTGGTGCTGACCCTGCCATTAGTGTCCGAGGCGGGCGAAGCCGAACCTGACCCGCGCGAGGAAACGGGGGGAAAGGTTTCTTAGGACAAACCCGCTATCGCGCAGCGCATCATGTATCACGCCCCGCTCCCCGTGTCCGCCGACGAGGCGGGCGGCATCGCCGCAATCGCGCCCGGCGAGGCGGCGCGCTTCGCCCCGGGTTTCGGGCGGCGGGTGCTGCTCACGATCGACACCGAGGAGGAATTCGACTGGTCCGTCCCCTTCGCCCGCGAGGCGACGGCGACAAGCCACACGCGCGCCTTTGCAGGCTTCCAGGCCATTTGCGAGGACATCGGCGCGCATCCGGTCTGGCTGGTCGACTGGCCGATCGCGCATGACCCGGTCGCCGTCGAGGTGCTCGGCGAAGCGGCCCGTGCGGGCCGCGCAGACATCGGCATCCACCTCCACCCTTGGGTCAACCCGCCTTTCGCCGAGGCGGTGAACGCGCGCAATTCCTATGCCGGGAACCTTCCCCCGGCGCTCGAAGCGGAGAAGTTCGCCCGGCTGAAAGGGCGGGTCGAGGAGGCTTTCGGAGTCTCCCCCGCGATCTATCGCGCAGGGCGATACGGCTTCGGCCCGCACACCGCCGGAATTCTGAAAGACCACGGGATCGCGCTCGACACCTCGATGCGTCCGCTGTTCGATTACCGCGCCGACGGCGGGCCTGACTACCGCGCGTATCCGGCCCATCCGTGGTGGATGGACGCGGAGCGCAGCCTGCTCGAGGTGCCCGTCACCAGTATCCATGCCGGCGCGCTGGCGGCGCTCGGCCCGCGCCTGGCGCAGCTTGCCGGACGCGTCCCGGGCGGGCCGGGCCTCCTCGCGCGGCTGCGTCTGAGCGAAAGGATCGCACTCACCCCCGAAGGCGTGAGCGTGGCCGAGGCCCTGCGCGGGATCGATGCGGCGCTGGCGGCGGGATTGCCGCTCATCGTGCTGTCCTTCCACAGCCCGAGCCTCGCCCCCGGCCACACGCCCTATGTCCGCAGCGAAGGCGATGTCGCCGCGCTCCACGACTGGCTGCGCGCGATCTACGCGCGGCTCGATGCGGCGGGCGTGCATTCGGCGAACGTGGCCGACATTCTCGCCGCGGTCCGGCGCTGAAGGCCCCTCCCAATCCGCTTGTTTCGCGCTCCCTGCCAAGCTAGGGCGAAGCGGTCCTGCCGCGGCACCTGAAGGGGCCTGTAGCTCAGCGGTTAGAGCTGGCCGCTCATAACGGCTAGGTCGCGGGTTCGAATCCTGCCGGGCCCACCGGGTGCGGCGGCGGGGGCATGATCGGGGAGTAGCGCAGCCTGGTAGCGCATCTGCTTTGGGAGCAGAGGGTCGCTGGTTCGAATCCAGTCTCCCCGACCATCCGCCTTTCCGCCCGTCATTCGCCCCGCATCCGGGCCAGCACGCCCTCGTCGAGCCGGTAGGCCCAAAGCAGCGGCAGCGCGGCGAGGCAGAACAATGCGGGCACGATCGATACGCCCCATTGCACGAGGTCGAGAACGGCCTGCGGCTGGGGCGTGTCCGGCCCGCCCCCGGTCACCAGCCCGCCCGCCTCCAGCAGCAGGCCGACGATGAACGGGCCGAGCGCTCCCGCGACGTTCTCGACGAAAGTGAACACCCCGCTCATCACGCCCTCGCGCCCCTCGCCCGATTGCAGCCGGTCGTATTCCATCGTGTCGGGCAGCATGGCGAGCGCGCACAACAGCGTGCCGGTCGAGAACGCGCCGATCAGCACCGCGCGCGCGTGCAGCAGGAAGGCAGGCTCGCCCGGAACCCACGCGAACCACGAGGCAAGGCCAAGGCCGTAAAGGACGATGAGGACGAGATAGGTCTCGCGCTTGCCGAAGCGCGCGATGACCCGCCGCCACAGCGGCACGCTGATGATCCCGGCGATGCTGAAGAGGCCGAAATAGGCCCCGATCTCGCCCGTGCCGAGGCCGAGGACGAGGCCGAAGAAATAGGGCGTGCAGGCGAGCACGGTCGAGAGCACGGCAAGCTGACACAGCTTCACCAGCGTCAGCAGGCGGAACGGGGCATTGGCGAAGACCCTCCACGTATCGATGAAGGGGCTGACCAGCAGAGCTCCCGCATCGAGCGCGCCGGGCGGCGCGGGCCGCTCGGGTCTCGGCAGCCGGGCGCTTGCGAAAAAGACCACGAGGCACAGGCCCGCCGCCCCGAGCCCCAGCACCGTGCCCATCACCCGATAGCCCGCCTCGGGCGTGCCGATCGCCCCGACCAGCGCGGGCGCCCCGGCAGACCCGGCGGTGACCCCGGCAAGGAGGAAAAAGACGCGAAAGCTCATCAGCCGCGTGCGCTCGTCGTAACCCGGCGCGATGTCGGGCGGCATGGCGAGATAGGGGATGGTGAAGATCGAATAGGCGGTCGAATAGAGCAGCAGCAGCGCGGTCGCGGCGAAAGCCGCAGGCGCGCCCTCCAGCCCCAGCGCCGACAGGTTGAAGAACAGCGCGAAACTCACCCCCAGTGCGAGTGCGCCGACCAGCAGGTAGATCCGCCGCGGCCCCCAGCGGTGCCGCGTGCGATCGGATAGCGCGCCGATCAGCGGGTCGATGATCCCGTCATAGATCCGCGCGACGAGGATGATCGTGCCGGCAAGCGCCGGGGAGATGCCGAGGAAGCTCGTCATCACGAACAGCGCGAACAGCGCCATCGCGTTGAACAGCGCGCCCGTAGCGAAGGAGCCCGAGGCCCAGGTGACCTGCTCCAGCAGGCCGACCGGAGCCACACGTGTCTCACCAGCGCCATCGCCTGCGGCGAGAGCAGGCGCGGCCGGCTCGCTCACGCGAAAGAGACCGACTTGCCCGGCGTCGACTTGCGATTCATGACATAGACCCCGCCCATGCTGCCGAAATTGATCCGCATATCCTCGTCGCAATAGACGACGTCGGAATGGAGTTTCGGCGGCTTCAATTCGCGGCGCAGCGGGCTGCCCGGCTCGAGCCCGAACTGCTCGCGCAGGGCCTCAGCACTCACGCCCTCGGGCGGGGCGATTTCGACGGCATAGAATTCGACCATGTAACGCTGCGGCTCGTCCGGGTCAGGGATGTCGTAGCGCCCCCACACGATCAGCCGCGCCGAATGGGCATCGTCGGGCGTCGTGATCTCGGTGACGTTGTTGTAGTGGCGCCCTTCGACGCGGATTTCCTGGTCGATCTCGTGGACCTTGATCGGAATGTCGCCGAAAGCGTTGAAGCTCTGCAGTTTCAGCGAGGAGACGTGGCGGATCGGCTTGCCCGCCGTGTGGCGCGGGCCGAACTGGGCGTAATGCGAGGCCCAGGGCGAGGCGACGAAGTCCTGCCGGTCGATCGGACGCGGGACGGGGGTGAGCGGGACGAGCTCGCCGATCAGCGCATGGATGCGATCGAAGGTCGCATCGTCATAGGTTCCATCGCTCTGGCACGCATCGATCGCCGCGCGCAGGTCCTGCTTGATCTTCCCGACATCGCTCATCGCGCACTCGTCCTTTCGCCTCGCATCTTGACACAACATCACACCAGCGGCGCATCTTTTCCCAAATCGCCTCGGCGTGCTATCCGCTGGGCGAACAGGCGGCGCGCAGACGGCTGCCCGCGACTGCGCGAAAGGTCAGGAAATGCGATCATGAACGAGATGACCAGGCCCGAGGCGTCGCCCGGTTTCACGAGGCCGGATGCAGCCGCCGACCTCGCCTTGCCCGCCCCTGCACTCGATGCGCCCGGCACCGGCGAAGGGCAGACCCTGATCCATGCGGCGAGCGAAGAGCCCTTCGCCTTCGTGCCGCACACCCCGCCCGAAGACGCCGACGCACTGGTCGCATCCGCGCGCAGCGCCTTCGAACACGGCCCTTGGCGCGCAATGCCCGTGACGGAGCGCGCGGACATCCTTCGGCGGATCAGCGCGCTCGTGCTCGAACACGCCGAGGAGCTTGCCCGGCTGCAGACGCTCGAAACCTCGATCGTGATTTCGCAGTCGCGCGGGATGCACGTCGCGCGCACGGCGGAGAATTTCACCTTCTTCGCCGACCTGCTCGCTGGGCACGCAGGCGAAAGCTACGAGCAATCGGGGCGCTACCTGTCCATCGTCACGCGCGAGCCGGTCGGCGTTGCCGTCCTGATCGCGCCGTGGAACGCGCCGCTGGTGCTCGCCTCGATGAAGCTTGCAGCCGCGATCTCGCTCGGCAACAGCGTGATCGTGAAGCCGTCCGAATACGCCCCGCTCGCCGTGCTGCGGCTGGTCGAACTGGTGCGCCAAGCAGGCGTGCCCGAAGGCGTGGTGCAGGTCGCCTGCGGGACCGGGCCGGACATCGGCAATGCTCTCGTCAGCCATCCGGGTGTCGACGTGGTCGGCTTCATCGGCGGGACCGAGACCGGCAAGCGGATCATGGCGGCGGCGGCGGGGAGCCTGAAGAAAGTGGGGCTCGAACTGGGCGGCAAATCGGCGAACATCGTCCTCGCTTCGGCGGACCAGGAACGCGCGGTCGACGGTTCGCTGATGGGCATTTTCGCCGGAAACGGGGAGCAATGCCTCGCCGGCTCGCGCATCCTCGTCGAGGAGAGCGTGGCGGACGAGTTCATCGCCCGCTTCACCGCGCGCGCCAAGGGATTGAAAGTGGGCGATCCCTTCGATCCGGCTACCGAGATCGGGCCGATGGCGTTCGCCGCGCATTTCGAGAAACTGCTCGCATTCGGCGAGACGGCACATTCGGACCCGGCCTACACCGTCCTTGCGGGAGGCACGCGGGTGGAGGGCATGGACAAGGGCTATTTCTTCGCCCCCACGGTGGTCGAGGCGAGCGACAATGGCTCGGCGCTGTGCCAGACCGAATTGTTCGGGCCTTTCGTCACGATCCAGCGGGTCGCCGATCTCGACGAGGCGCTGGCACTCGCCAACGACAGCGAATACGGCCTTGCCTCCTATATCTGGTCGGACGACCTGCCTTCGGTCATGCGCGCGCGGCGGGTGCTGCGCGCGGGCACGGTGTGGGTCAACACGCCGATGGCGCGCGACCTGCGCTCGCCCTTCGGCGGCTACAAGCAATCGGGCATCGGGCGCGACGGGCTTCCCGGCTCGATCGAACTCTTCACCGAGGAAAAGACGACGCTGATCCCGCAGGAACCGCTCGACCTGCCGAAAATGGGCTGCGCCGGGGAGGATTGAGGCGATGGGCAAGCACGACGTCATGACGCCGGATGTGGAGGAGGCGGGTTTCGGCTTTGCCCCCAATCACGACGAGGCCGCGCGGTTGGGCTTCGTCGGCGCGCTCAAGAAATTCGTCAATTTCGACGTCGAGAACCGGCTCGCTGCGCTGTTCGAGGAGGAACTCGTCCCCGCCGCCGACAAGCCGCCCGAAACCCGCGCCGAGGCCGAGGCGCTGGTCGCCGGCCACCCGCTCTACCAGCTCTGGGGCACGCTCACCTTCCACAGTCAGAACCTGCTGTGGGATGCGGTGCAGGTCACGACCGACCGCACGATCGAGGCGCAGGTAGCGAAATATCGCGCGATCCGCGACAGCAACGCGGCGCAGGGCTCGATCGCCCTTTCCGACGAACTGCTGGTCAAGGCCCCCGTCGCCACCACGGAAATCCACCGCCAGCCCGGCGGCTACTGGCGCGAGAGGCGCGCGGACGATCTCGAGGCGGCGCTCAATTATTCGGGCACGGTCGAGCTTTACCGCATCGCCAAGGGCATGGCCGCCGGGGAAAGCCCGCCCGCCGACAGCTTCGGCCGCTTCGTCGCCGCGGTCGCGCGCAAATACGCGCCCGATCTCGAGCCCAAGGCCGTGCTCGACATGGGCTGCGGCACGGGCGAGCAGACGCTCGCCTACAAGCGCGAATGGCCGGATGCCGAGGTCCACGGGATCGACGTCGCGCGGCCCTTCATCCGCTTCGCCCACGCCTATGCGGAAGATGCAGGCGTCCCGGTCCATTTCGCCGAAATGGATGCGGGCGCGACGCATTACCCGGACGAAAGCTTCGACCTCATCGTGTCGATCATCATGTTCCACGAAACGAGCAAGGCGCAGGCGAGGGACATCATGCGGGAAAGCTGGCGGCTGCTGCGGCCCGGCGGGCTGGTGTGCCATCTCGACGTGCCCTACCAGCCGCACCGCGTCCCGCTCATCAAGCAGGTCACGAACCACTGGCAGGTGCGCCACAATGGCGAACCCTTCTGGAGCGGGTTCGCGGAACTCGATATGAAGGCCGAAGCCATCGCCGCGGGCTTCGATCCCGACACCGCCTTTGCCACCTATGAATCGGTCGGGCCGGCCGCCTACCACTTCTTCGGCGGGCGCAAGCCGGCATGAGCGCCGAAGACAACGGGGCGCCTTTCCCCGAAGGCCCGCGGCCGGGCGAGCGCAACACCACCTTCACCGACGATCCGGTGAAGGAACACCTGCTGCGCGGGCTGGTGACGGTCGCGATGGAACTGTCGGTCACGCGCGAGCGGGTCGCGACGCTGGAGGCGCTGCTGGTCGAAAGCGGCGCGCTCGAAAAGGGCGCGGCGGACGGTTACGAACCCGGCGGCGAGGACGCAGCGAAGCGCGCCGCCGAGCGCGAGAAACTGGTCCAGGCGATCCTTGCCCCGATCATGGAAAGCCTCGCCAAGGGGAGCTGATTACCCGGCGAGCCCGGCCCACTGCCGGTCGAGTTCATAGACCTCGTCGAAGCCGATCAGGCTGCACATCTCAGCGAAGGAGAAGAGTTCGACATCCTCGTGGATGCTGGTGCCCGTTTCCTTCAGCCGCCTCAAAGCGTGAATGCTTGCCGCCGCCGAGGCGAGCGCGGTGGTCGCGGGAAACAGCGCGCCCGCAAAACCCATTTCGGCAAGCGTCGCGGCGGGCAGGATGCGGGTGTTGCCCCCGTCCGCCATGTTGACGATGGCAGGCGCGGGCAGGCGCTCGGCGACGAAGCGCATTTCCTCCTCGTCCCCCAGCGCCTCGGGAAACAGCAGGTCCGCGCCTGCCTTGGCATAGGACTCGAGCCGCCGCAGCATCGAATCCAGTCCCTCGGGCGCCTTCGCGTCCGAGCGTGCGATGATGAGCGGGGGCGTCTCGCCTCTCAGCGCCTCGCGGGCGACGGTGAGGCGCGCGACCATTTCCTCTTGCGGGACCACCTTCTTGCCTTCCGAATGGCCGCAACGCTTGGGGAATTCCTGGTCCTCGAGCTGGATCGCGGCGACCCCCGCCTCCTCGTATCCGCGAACGGTGTGCCGCACGTTGAGCAGCCCGCCATAGCCCGTGTCGGCGTCGGCGATGATCGCCATGCCCTCGCTTGCGCGCACCAGCGTCGACACCCGCTCGAGCATCTGGGTGTAGGTCGCAAGGCCCACGTCCGGCAGCCCGTGGGCCGAGGCGGTGAGCCAGTAGCCGCTCGCGAAGCCGATCTCGAAGCCTGCGCGCCGCGCCAGTTTCGCCGCGATCATGTCGTGCATTCCGGGCGCGACGAAGAATTCGCCCGCTGCAAGCGCGTCGCGCAGGGCCGGTGGCGGGCTGGCGGGGGTGGTGGTCATGGCTTTTTCTACTCCCAGTGCTGGCGCTGAAGGCCGATTGCGCCGGTGAGCGCGAATCGGCGAGGCCGGCCCCCCGATGCGCTCGCCTGTCGGATAGCCGCGCACCGGGCGCTGGTCTTTTCCGGACCTTGGGCGAAGCGAAAGGAATCATGCGCATCGACAAGGTCATCTTCGCGCCCGCGCGCGGCGCGTTCTTCTATGACGATCAGGCGGCGATCCGGGCAGGGCGCGAAATGGACGGCGTGGCCTATCTCGGCGAGCCGCTGACGCCGGGCTTCAAGCGCGTGCGCGAGCCGTCCCGCGCGCTCGGGATCGGGCTGGTGCTCGAAGACGGCGCGGTGGTCTGGGGCGACATGGTGAGCGTCCAGTATTCGGGTGCGGCGGGGCGCGATCCTGTGTTCGATCCGGAGAAGATCGAGGCGGTGTGCCGCGAGCGGCTTCTCCCCCGCCTGATCGGCATGGAAGCGGCGGCGGGGCCGGAGAACTGCGCGTTTGCCTTTGCGCATGAGGGCGAAGCGCGCCTGCCGCTCGCGATCGAATACGGCGCCAGCCAGGCGCTGCTGCGCGCCGCCGCCCATGCGAGGCGCGTGACCGTCGCCGAAGTGGTCGCCGAGGCAATGGGCCTGCCCGCCCCGAGCGAGCCCGTGCCGATCTTCGCCCAGAGCGGGGACGACCGCAGGAACGCCGTCGACACGATGATCCTCAAAGGCGTCGATGTCCTCCCCCACGGCCTCATCAACTCGGCGGAGAAGTTCGGGCCGGACGGGGCAACTTTCATCGACTACGTCCGTTGGGTCGCCGCGCGCACCAGGGCGCTGGGCGAACCGGGTTACACGCCCGTCCTCCATTTCGACGTCTATGGCTGGATCGGCCTTGGCCATTCGACCGAGCCGCGCGCGGTCGCCGAGTTCATCGCCCGGCTCGCCGAGGACATACCCGACCACACGCTCCACATCGAATGCCCGGTCGATTACGGCTCGCGCCAGGCCACCATCGAAAACTATGCCGCAATCGTCGAGACGCTCGATACGCTGACCGACCGGGCGCGCGTGGTCGCGGACGAGCATTGCAACACGCTTGCCGACATCGAAGCCTTCATCGCCGCGCGCGCCGCGCACGTCATCCAGGTCAAGACGCCCGATGTCGGCGACCTCATGGACACCGCCCGCGCGATCCGCGCTGCGCGCGAGGCGGGCATCGGCGCCTATTGCGGCGGGACCAGCGCGGAGACCGACCATTCGGCGCGCGCCTGCGTCCACGTTGCGCTCGCCGCGCGGGCCAGCATGATGCTCGCGAAACCGGGGATGGGCGTGAACGAGGGGCTGACCATCGTCGGCAACGAACAGGCCCGCGCGCTCGCCGAAATCGCGGCGCGCGCCGGCTGAAGCGGGAGCGCCCCTTCCCCAAGCGGCGGGATTGCTCTACACCTTTTGGCTTGTTGGGATCGCAGGTCGGATGCGACCGGCCTCAAGGCCGCGCGCAGGGGAACAGGCGATAGATGGAAAGAGGCGTACCGATCAGGGCAATCAGCCGCGGGCTCGCGGTGCTGGCCGCGATCAACCGCGACGGGCCGATCTCGATGATGGGCATCGCCCGCGCGGCGGAGGTTCCCTACCCCACCGCCTGCCGCATCGTGCAGACGCTCCAGCACGAAGGGCTCATCGAAAAGGAACCGGCAAGAAAGCGCTACCGCGTGACATCGCTGGTCAAGACGCTTTCGACCGGCTTCCAGAACGAAGACCAGCTCGTCGCTGCAGGCCGCGACCATATCGAGGCGCTGTGCAAGGATGTCGGCTGGCCGATCTCACTCGTCACCCGCGTCGGCACGCGCATGATGGTGCGCGATTCCACCCACAAGATGACCTCGCTCACCTTCTCGCACTATTACCCCGGCTACACCCTCCCGATCGCCGAATGCGCCACCGGCAAGGTCTATCTCGCCTTCTGCGACGAGGAGGAGCGCAGCGCCATCGTCGAAGGCTGGAAGGCGATCGAGACCGAAGCCTCGAACATGGGCCTGCTGCTGCTGAGCGACGACTATATGCTCCAGAAGATCCGCCGCGAAGGCTATGCGCTGCAGGTGCGCAACGTCTACAACGCCGATCCGGGCAAGACCTCGAGCATCGCGGTGCCGCTGTTCGATGGCGAGGACCGGCTGATCGGGGCGCTGGGCCTCATCTATTTCGTCAGCGCGATGAGCGCGAACGAGGCGGCGGAGAAATACCTCGCGCCTCTTCAGGCGACCGCGCGCGCGATCCGGGGCAGCCTGCAAGAGCTTTCCGGCGGCGCGCCGGGCGCAGCCGAAGCCGCGGAATAGGCGCGCTCAGGCCGGTTCGCGCACCAGCGAGGCGGCGGCGTGCTCGCCCGCGAGCCGTCCCAGCGTCGTCGCGGTCAGCAGGCCATTGCCCGCGAGGTATCCATCCGCCCCCGGCCCCGAAATCCCGCGCGCCGCGCCGCCGCCCGCGTAGAGATTGGGGAAAGGTTGGCCCGAGGCGCGCATTACCCGCGCATGGCCGTCGACCTCGAGCCCGCCCTGCGTATGGAACAGCGCGCCCGTCACCCGTACCGCGTAGAACGGCGCTTCGAGCGGGGCCTTGCCCGCGAAGCTCCGACCGAAACGATCGCGCTCTTCGCTTTCGATCAGGCGGTGCGTTTCGGCCACGCTTGCCTCCAGCCCGGCCGCGTCGATCCCTGCCTTTTCGGCAAGCTCGGCAAGGCTGTCCGCGCGCATCAGGCACCCGGCCGCGCGCGCCTGCTGGTAGTCGTCGAACTGGCACATGATCTCGTGCCGGCGTTCATCGTAGATGCTCCAGGCGACATGGCCTTCCTGCCGCAGCACCTCGACCGCCTGCTCGGAATAGCCCGAAGCCTCGTTGGCGAAGCGCTCTCCGGCGCGGTTCACCTGTATCCCGCCCTCGGCGATCAGCGGCCACAGGATCGGGATGCCGTATCCCGCGGCGAGCCCTGCGTGCCCCTGGTAGGCGGAAAGGTCGGCCATTGCCGCGCCCATCTCGCGGCCCCAGGCAATCGCATCGCCCTTGTTGCCCGGATGGCCGTGAAAGGTCGCGTGTTCGAGTTCGGGGATGAGCTCGGAAACCATCGCCTGATTGCCCGCGAAGCCGCAGCAGGCGAGGATCACGGCATCGCACCCGATCACGTCGCGCGCGCCGTCGGGCCGTGTGGCGGCAATGGCGATCACCCGGTCCTCGGCGTTGACATAGAGCGTATCGACGAGGCTGTCGGTCAGGATGTCGACGCCCGCATCCTCGCAGGCGCTCGCCAGCGCGCCCATCAGTTCGGAGCCGGAGCGCGACGGCATCCCGTGCATTCTCAGAGCGGAATGGCCGGGATAGGTGAAGCCTTCGACGAGGCTGAGACCGATGCCGTGGCTTTCGACCAGCCAGTCGACCGTGCGCGCGGATTCGCGGGTGAGGCGCTCGACCAGTGCGGTGTCCACCGCGCCTTTCGTCTTGGCGACGATGTCGGCGGCGAATTGCTCGGGGGAGTCTTCAACGCCCTTGGCGCGCTGGATGCGGCTCCCGGCGGCGGGGATGAGGCCGGTCGACATCGCGGTGGTGCCCATCGGCTGGCCGTCGCGCTCGACCACCAGCACATCGGCCCCCGCATCGCGCACGGCGAGCGCCGCGGTGAGGCCCGTGCCGCCGCCGCCGATCACGATGACGGGAATGTGGGCGATGGTCTCCACGCTGTCGGTGCGGATCACGCGGGTTTCGGTCATACGTGTTCCTCCTCGAAGGTCAGGACAGGCTTGATCACCGCGCCGCTCGCCGCATCGGCAAAGGCGCGGGCGATCTCGGCGAAGGGATAGGTGGCGATCAGGCGATCGACCGGCAGGTCGCCTCCGCCGTGATAGGCGAACAGGCGCGGCAGGAAGGTTTCGGGGACAGCGTCGCCCTCGATCACGCCGACGATCCGCTTGGTCAGGAAGTCGACCCCGCCCGGATGGGACACGGGCTCCTCGAAGGCACCGGGCAGGGTCAGCACGCCAAGCGTCCCGCCCGAATGGAGCGCACCGAGCGCGGCCTCGAAGGTCGCCTGCTTGCCCGCCGTATCGAGCGCGGCGGTGGCGCCGCCACCGGTGAGCTCGACCACCTGCGCGCTCCAGCCCGCATCGGACCCGTCGAAAGCGTGGCTCGCCCCCAGCGACAGCGCTAGCTCGCGCCGCGCGGCGAGCGGCTCGACCACGATCACCGGATCGCAGCCCATGATCCGCCCGGCCATGATCGCAGCACACCCGACCGCGCCCACGCCAATCACCAGCAACGGACGGCCGGGCAGCGCGCCCAGCTGGTTGAACACCGCCCCCGCCCCGGTCTGGATCCCGCAGCCGAAAGGCGCTGCGATGGGCGCGTCGAGCCAGTCGGGGAGCTTCACGCAATTGCGCTCGGTCGCAAGCGCATGGGTGGCAAAGCAGCTCTGCTGGAAGAAAGCGCCCTGCACAGGCGTGCCGTCGGGCCGGGTGAGCGACGGTTGCGCCCGCGCGCCTTCGAGATTGAGCGCGATCCCGTCGAAGCAATAGGCCGGCCGCCCCCCGGTGCAATTGGGGCAGGCCCCGCAATATCCGAAACTTGCCGCGACCCGGTCGCCTTTCTTCAGCCGCGTCACAGCCTTGCCGGTCGCAATCACCGTCCCCGCGCCCTCGTGGCCGAGCACGCGCGGCTCGGTGCTCCACGCGCCCACGCCGAGGTCGGTGTGGCAGATGCCCGCCGCCTCGACGCGCAGCACGACCTCGTCCGGGAGCGGATCGGCGAGCATCAGCTCCTCGATCACCGGGACCGCGCCGCCGCCCGGACTTATCGCCGCCCTGATAGCGCGCGGCATCAGGCGGCGCGTCCTGTCACGCGAAGATCGCCTCGATTTCGCCGAGCACGCCCGCATCCTCGATGGTCGGCGGCACCTTGGGCTCCTCGCGGTCGGCGATCTCGCGGATCGTCTTCCTCAGGATCTTGCCCGAGCGGGTCTTGGGCAGGCGGGTGAGCACATGGACCCGCTTGAACGCGGCGACCGGGCCGATCACGGAGCGCACGGCAGCGATCAGCTCGGCGGCGAGCTCCTCCTCCGCCATGTCCGCGCCCGCCTTGAGCACGACGAAGCCGACGGGAACCTGCCCCTTCAATTCGTCCGCCATGCCGATCACCGCGCATTCGGCGACCGCCGGATGGGCGACCAGCACTTCCTCCATCGCGGAAGAGGACAGACGGTGGCCCGCGACGTTTATCACGTCGTCGATCCGGGCCATGATGTGGAGATAGCCGTCCTCGTCGATGAAGCCGCTGTCGCCGGTGAGGTAGCAACCGGGAAAGCGCTCGAAATAGGCCGCGCGAAACCGGTCGGGCGCGTTCCACAGGCCGGGAGTGAAGCCGGGCGGGAGCGGCAGGCGCGCGACGATCGCGCCGGTGGTTCCGACAGGCACCTCCTCGCCCTCCTCGTCGAGGCAGGCGAGATCCCAGCCGGGCATTGCCACGGTCGAGGAACCGGGCTTGATCGGCATCAGCTCGATACCCGCCGGGTTCGCGGTGATCGCGCTGCCCGTCTCGGTCTGCCACCAGTGGTCGATGACGGGGACACCGAGCAGCTCGCTCGTCCATTCGAGCGTGGCCGGATCGGTCCGCTCTCCGGCGAGGAAGACGGTCCTGAGGTTCGACAGGTCCGCGGCCTTCGCGAATTCGCCCTGCGGGTCGACCTGCTTGATCGCGCGCATCGCGGTGGGCGCTGTGAAGAAGCTGCGCACGCGGTGCTTTTCGATGATCCGCCAGAACACGCCCGCGTCCGGCGTGCCGACCGGCTTGCCCTCGAAGATGACGCTGGGGTTACGGTTCAGCAGCGGCGCGTAGCAGATGTAGCTGTGCCCCACGACCCAGCCGACATCGCTCGCCGCCCAGAAGGCTTCGCCCGGCGGGCAGGCATAGATGCCGGTCATGCTCCACAGCAGCGTCACGAGATGCCCGCCGGTGTCGCGCACGATCCCCTTGGGCGCGCCGGTGGTGCCCGAGGTGTAGAGGATGTAGAGCGGATCGGTCGCCGCCACGGGCACGCATTCGGCAGGCTCGGCGCTGGCGCAAACCGCGTCCCAGTCATGCTCGCCGACCCTGAGGTCGGCCCGGTGTTGCTCGCGCTGCCAGTAGATGCAGGCATCCGGACGATGCGCCGCAATGCCGAGCGCCTCGCGCAAAATCGGCTGGTAGGGCAGCACTTTCGCCCCCTCGATCCCGCAGCTCGCCGCGAGCACCACCTTGGGCGCGGCATCGTCGATCCGGCTCGCCAGTTCGCGCGCCGCGAAGCCGCCGAAGACGACCGAATGGACCGCGCCGATCCGCGCGCAGGCGAGCATCGCGATCACGGCTTGCGGAGAGTTCGGCATATAGACGAGCACCCGGTCGCCCTTTTCAACGCCCATCGCCCGCATCGCCCCGCCCAATCGCGCGGTCGCGTCCTTCAGGTCGGCGAATGTGAGAGTGCGCGAGGTTCCCGTCACCGGGCTTTCGTAAAGCAGCGCGGGATCGCTGCCATGCCCCGCCTCGACATGGCGGTCGACGCAATTGTGGCAGGCGTTGATCTCGCCGCCGACGAACCAGCGCGGGATCGGCTGCGCGTCGTCATCCTCGGGTCGGCCCAGCACCCGGTCCCAGCGCCGGTGCCAGTCGAGCCGTTCGGCCTGCTCGGCCCAGAAGGCTTCGGGCTCGGCGATCGAACGGGCGTGAATCTTTGCGTAGGACGGCGGCTTGGTCATTTCCCTCTCCTTATCCGTGGCTCCTTTTGCACAAGGCCGCCGCGCCCGCCATTATCCGTTGGGCGAATAGTGCGCGCAGCCCCCTGCCGCCGGACGGGGGTGTGCTGGTAGCTTCCGCCACGAAGACAAGGAGATCGGCGCAAGGCATGGACGACAAACCCGCAATCGACGTTCCCGAAACGCTCGGCGAAGAGATCGGCGGGCCGGGCAAGGCCTATTTCGACGATGTCGTGATCGACAATATCCTCGATGCGCTGCTCGAACTTTCGGCTGCGGTGTGGACCTATCACGACCGCGTCAACGTGCTCGAGACCGTGCTTGCCGAAAAGGGCATCGAGGTATCGGACGCGATCGAGGCGCACGTTCCTTCGGCCGAGGAAATCGCCCGGCGCGAGAAGGAACGCATGGCGCTGGTCGACCGCGTGTTCGGCGCCTTCCTGCGCCGTCCCACCCCGCGCGGACCCGCGCCGCTCGCGACCCCATCCGAGTCAGGCCCATCCGAGTCAGGCCCATCCGAGTCAGGCCCGACCGAGACAGGAGACGAGACATGAACCGAGGCATGATCGGGGTCACACCCCGCCCCACCACGCTCGCCGATGAAAGCTATCTCGAATTCATCACCTCGTTCCGGCGGCTCGCGATCCAGCAGATGTTTCCCAAGGTCGCCGAACACGGCGAGGTGCGGCTCGCGCAGGCGATGGAAAGCGGCGCCGTCAAGGCCGAGAACGGAACCGTGCCGCTCGAGGAAATCCAGCGCATCTTCGGCGAAAACCCGGTGACGCCCACTTTCCAGCGTTTCGTGCGCACACAGCAGGAAATGATGTGGCGGCGCACCCGCGAAAGCTTCGTGCGCGATGCCGACAGCCTGATGGCATGGATGGAGGAAGCCGCGGCGAAAGCGCCCGAGCGGCTCCATATCGACCCCGATTTCACGCCGCCCGAATACACCCGCCGCGAAATCCACTGCCAGCCGGGCGGCTACACCGACGATCCGCTGGGCGGCGTCGTCTATCACTACGGGACCAAGGTCTTCTACGAGGGCTTCAACGACCAGGACGAGCTTCACGCCGAACTGGTCGAGCGCGCCACCCCGCCCGCCGATGGCAAGGTCGAACGCGTGCTCGACATCGGCTGTTCCATCGGGCAGGCGACGACGCTGCTGAAGGACCGCTTCCCAGAGGCCGAGGTGTGGGGTCTCGATGTCGGCGAGCCGATGATCCGCTATGCCCACGCCCGCGCGCTCGACCACGGCAAGGAAGTCCATTTCAAGCAGGCTCTGGCCGAGGACACGGGCTTCGATGCGGACAGCTTCGACATGGTGCTGAGCTACATCGTCTTTCACGAAGTGCCGGTGCAGAAAATGCGGGAAATCCTCGCCGAGACCTACCGCGTGCTGCGCCCCGGCGGGACGTTCACGATCTACGAATTCCCCAGCAACGACAAGGGACAGGTCAGCGCCTCGACCCGCTTCCTCGTCGACTATGACAGCCGCAACAATTGCGAGCCCTATTCGCCCGATTTCGTCGCTGCCGATTTCCGCGGGATCATTGCCGAAGCGGGCTTCGAGGTCGCTGACGGGCCGGGCCTGAGCAACACCTTCCTGCAGTCGATCGTCGCGACCAAGCCGGCCTGAGCGTCACGCCAGTTCGCAGCGCGCCGGGTCGTAGCTGAAGATGCCGAGCGCGTCTTCGTTCTGGGGCGGATTGTCGCGCAGCGCATAGGGGTCGAGCGCCTGCAGCCGGTCGCCGCCGAGATTGCTTTCGGACTGCAGGAAAGAGGCGCGAGCGATCCGGGCCGCCTCGTAAAGCCGCAGCGCCTCGCCCGGGTCCGCAGGGGCGGCGGCGAAGCAGCGCCCCAGCACCACCGCGTCCTCGATCGTCGAGCTTGCCCCCTGCCCCATGTAAGGCAGCATCGGATGCGCCGCATCGCCCAAGAGGGCGATGCGCCCGCTCACCCAACTCGCCAGCGGCTCGCGCACGAACAGGCCCCAGCGATAGAGCGCGTCGGCGGGAATCGCGTCGATGACCTCGCGCACGTAGCCGGTCCAGCCGTCGAACAGCGCGGCGAGTTCATGCGGGGCGGCGCGGGCGTTCCAGCTCTCCTCGGCCCATTCGTCGGAGCGGGTCAGCGCGACCATGTTGACGAGCGCGCGCCCGCGCACCGGGTAGGTGACGAGGTTCCTTCCGGGGCCGATGTGATTGACGCTGGCAGGCTCGCTCGCGCGCTGCGGCAGCCGCTCCGCCGGGATCAGCGCGCGCCACGCGACATGGCCGGAAAAGCGCGGGCTCGCAGCGTCGAACAGCATCCCGCGCACCGCCGAGCGCAACCCGTCGGCGGCGATCGCCACGTCGGCCTCGGCCTCGCGCCCGTCCTCGAAGGCAAGCCGCACGCAGGGCGCATCCTGCTCGATCCGCTCAAGGCCCGCGCCCATCACGCAATCGCCGCCGAAAGCCTCGATCAGCCCGGCGAGGAGGTCCGCGCGGTGCATCTGGTAATAGGCCCCGCCATAGGTCCCGCGCGTCCTGCGGCGGTCGTAGCGCAGCAATTCCTCGCCGGTCTGCCAGTGGAACAGGAACTGGTCGAGCGGCTCGTTCGCGTGCGCCTCGAGGAAAGCGCCGAGGCCCAGCGCCTCCAGCCCCTTGACCGCATTGGGGCTCAGGGAAATCCCCGCCCCGACTTCGCCGAAGGCTTCCGCGCGCTCGTAGATGACAGGGTCGAAACCGGCCTGTCGCAGCGCGATCCCCGCGGTCAGCCCGCCGACCCCGCCGCCGATGATCGCGATCCTCACAGGCCGAGCGCCCCGGGATTGAGGATGCCGTGCGGGTCGAGCCGCTGCTTGAGATCGCGCAGCAGCCGCCCCGCCTCGCCCTCGCGCGTTTCGGCATAGGGATAGAGCCGCCCGAGCTGGAAATGCGTGGCCCCGTGCGCGCGCATCAGCAGGACGATCTGCCCGACCATTTCGCGCACCAGCGCGCGCGCCTCGGGATTGTCGGGGTATTCCTGCGCGATGCCGCCCAGATAAGCGGGCGTGCGGCGCTTGTGATAGAGCATCGCGCTGTCGGGCCAGTAGAACACGGGTTCGTACAGCGTCCCCGCCCCCGCGACTCCGGCGAAGAATTCGGCCAGCGTCACGCCCGCCGCCTCCATCCGCGCGGCGAAATCGCCTTTCAGCGCGAGGTAATCGCGGTGGAATTCGGCGATCCGGCTGTCGGCGAGCACCCCGTGGATCGGCAGCAGCCGCCGCCCGTCCGGATGCGTCACCGGAAGCTCGGGAAAAGGCGTCGCGCGCGTCGCCAAGGGCACGGTGTTGACGATCTCGCGCGCCTTCCCCGCCAGCGCCCGGATCGCCGAAAGGCGGCTGCGGATTTCCAGCGCGTCGCGCCCCTCGACCACGAAATGCACGGTGTAGAGCGCGCCTTCGAGAAAGCGCCGCCCGCCAAGGGCAATCCGGGCCATGCGCGACAAAGCGCTCGGCACGCTCCCCGCCGAACGGCCGATCCGCAGCAGCGCCTTCACGTCTTCCCTGAGGTTCGGCGGCCCGGCGTTCTGGCGCGCGACTTCGGCGTCCATCGCGATGATCTCGCTCGCCAGCCGCCGCAGCCGCACTTCGCGCAGCAGGTCCGCCATCACCTCGAAACTGTCGACCGCAAAGGAAACCCCGTCGACCTTCTGCGGGCGCGGTTCGATCTCGAGCGTGGCGGCGGTCTTGATCCCCAGCGCGCCCGCGTCGTTTGCGAAGATGCCGGTGAGGTCGGGTCCGAAATTGCGATTGAACGGCCCGGTCCCGGTGCTCCCGTCGGAGCCGGTGTGCACCACCTCGCCGGTGCCGGTGACGATCTCGAAGCTCTTGACCGCATTGGCCGAAGCCCCCGCCTCGCCCGATCCGAACGTCACCGAGCCCTGGCTGAGCGAACCGCCGATGGTCGCCGTGCGCCCCGACATCGGCCCCCAGAAGCGCGCCCTCATGCCGTGCGCGGCAAGCGCCTCGTCGAGCGCGGCCCAGGTGCAGCCCGCCTCGACGGTCACGTTGCCGTCCGCCGCATCAATGCTGCGGATCGCGGCAAGGTGCGAAAAATCGAGCACGACCGAACGGCCTGCCCGCGGCTGGAAGGCGTCGGTGTAGCTCATCCCCCCGCCGCGCGGGGCGATCGCGACGCCCTGCGCGGCGCACCAGCGCACCAGTTCGCTCACCGCTTCGGTCGATCCCGGCGAGACCACCGCCAGCGGCAGCGCGCCTTCGAAGAACAGGTCCTGCACCGCGAAACGGCGTTCTTCCTCGCGCGCTTCGACCGCTTCGGCCCCGAGCAGCGCCTCCAGCCCGGCGACGAGCACGTCCGCGTCGGGCACGCCTGCACCGGGCGCATCGTCGGGTGCTGGGGCAGGGGCGGATGCATTCATGCCGCCTATCGTTAGCCCTCGCCCCAATCCCGGCGAGGAGCCGCGCCGCAATCTCCACCCTTCGGATATATCGCCGCATTCCCATGCGCGCTTGCGCTGCTGCGCTAGGCCCGTGCCCATGTCCGACGCGGCGACCAGCCCTGCCCTCCTTGCCGAGAGCGCGCCCGCGCCCGGAGCGCCTGCGCCCCCCGCCGAGCGCAGCGAGGCGCCCCCTCTCCCCTCGCTTGCACGCGCGTGGAGCGTTGCGGGCATCCTCTCGCTCGCCGCGATCGTCAGCTATATCGACCGCCAAGTGCTCAACCTCTTGGTCGAGCCGATCAAGGCCGACCTCGGCCTTACCGACGTCGAGATCAGCGTTCTGCAGGGCTTCTCCTTCGCGCTGCTCTACGCGGTCCTCGCCATACCGCTGGCGTGGGTGGCGGACCGGTCCAACCGCAAGTGGGTGATCCTGGGCGGCCTCGTGTGCTGGTCGGGCGCGACTTTCATGAGCGGTTTCGCCGCCGGCTTCGCGGTGCTGTTCATCGCGCGGATGCTGATCGGCATCGGCGAGGCGACCCTGAGCCCCGCCGGCTTCTCGATGATCGCCGACTGTTTCGAAAAGGCCCGTCTGCCCGCCGCTCTCAGCGTTTTCACCGGGTCGGGCTTCATCGGGTCGGGCCTCGCGCTGGTGATCGGCGGGGCGCTTTATGCGAGCCTCGAGGCGGCGGGTCCGATGACGCTGCCCTTCGGCACGTTCGAGCCTTGGCAGCTCACCTTCTTCGCCATCGCCGCGCTCAGCGTGCCGCTGTTCGTCCTCATCCTGCTGTTCGTGCGCGAGCCCGCGCGCCAGCCGGACACGCTCGCCCCGCCGCCCGAAGACAACCCTTCCGCGTTCGAGATCCTCACCTTCCTCAAGGCCCATGCCGCAGTCTACCTCCCGCTCTTTTTCGGCTTTTCCAGCTTCGCCGCGGCGCAGTTCGGGATCGGGGCGTGGGCGCCCAGCTTCTTCATCCGCACGCATGGCTGGACCCAGCTCGAGGTCGGGCAGGCATTGGGCCCGGTGGTCATGGCGACGGGGCCGCTGGGCGTGGTCGCGGGCGGATTCCTTGCGGAAAGGCTGCTGCTGCGCGGTGTGCGCGATGCGACGCTCAAGCTGTCGATGGGCGCGATCGCCTGCGCCCTGCCTTTCGCGCTCGCCTTTCCGCTGGTCGAGGGCGGCGCGCTGTCGCTCGCGCTGCTCGCCGCGGTGCTTGCCTTCGGGACCGTGCCGTTCGGAGCCGGGGTCGCGACCTTCCCGCTCATCACCCCCAACCGGATGCGCGCGCAGGTGATCGCGGTCTACCTGCTGGTGGCCAACCTGCTCGGCTATTCGGCCGGGCCGATCCTCGTCGCGTGGCTGACCGACGGCGTGTTCGCGGATCCTGCCGCGATCGACCTCTCGCTCGCCATCGCCGCGCCCGCCGTCATGGCAGCGGGCCTTGCCTTCATCGCCGCCGCGCTCGGCCCCTACCGGGCCCTGCTGGATGCGGCCCAGACAGCGGAGACCTGACCAATGGCCGTCATCGACCTAGCCCCCGAAACCCGCGCCTTCATCGGCGGCGACAAGAAGATGCTGATCGGCGGCGACTGGGCCGACCCGTCGCAGGATGCGGGCATCCCCGTCATCAATCCCGCCGACGGAGCCGCCCTCGCCCGGATCGCCGATGCCGCCGAGGCCGACGTGGACCGCGCGGTGAAGGCCGCCCGCCGCGCCTTCGACGAAGGCCCGTGGGGCACGATGAAGCCGGGCGAGCGCGCGCTCCTGCTCTACCGCATAGCCGATGCCGTCGAGGAACACGCCGAGCAGCTCGCCCAGCTCGAAACGCTCGACAACGGCAAGCCGATCAATTTCGCGCGCATGGATGTCCAGGCCGCGATCGGCGCGATCCGCTATTACGCCGGCTGGGCGGACAAGATCCACGGGACCACCCATTCGATCAATATGCCGGGCGAACACCACGTCTACACGGTTCGCGAGCCGGTCGGCGTCGCCGCGCTGGTCGTGCCGTGGAACTACCCGCTCGTCATGGCGGCGATGAAGCTCGGCCCCTGCCTTGCCGCGGGCTGCACCGCCGTGCTCAAGCCCGCCGAGGACACCTCGCTTTCCGCGCTGCGGCTGGGCGAGATCATGGTCGAAGCCGGCCTTCCCGAAGGCGTGCTCAACATCGTCACAGGCTACGGCCACACGGTCGGCAACGCGCTCGTCCACCATCCGGGGATCGACAAGATCGCTTTCACCGGTTCGACCGCGACCGGCAAGGTGATCGCCCACGCCGCCGCCGAGGGGCTGAAGAAGGTCAGCCTCGAACTGGGCGGCAAGTCGCCCAACATCATCATGCCCGACGCCGACCTCGAAGCGGCGATCCCGGCGAGCGCGCTCGGCATCTTCTACAACAGCGGGCAGACCTGCACCGCGCCCTCGCGGCTCTATGTGCACGAGGACGTCGCCGACACCGTGATCGAGGGCATCGCCGAGTTCGGGCGCAACATGAAGATCGCTCCCGGCCTCGACGAGGAAAGCATGATCGGCCCGCTCGTCAGCCAGAAGCAGTTCGACCGCGTGACGAGCTACGTCCAGAAGGGCGAGGCGGAAGGCGCGCGGATCGTCAGCGGCGGCCGGCGGCACGGCAATGAGGGCTATTTCCTCGAACCCACGGTGATCGCCGACACCACCAACGACATGACCGTGGTGCGCGAGGAAATCTTCGGCCCCGTCCTCGTCACCCAGACCTTCACGAGCGAGGACGAGGCGATCGCGCTCGCCAATGACAGCACTTACGGCCTTGCGGGCTGCGTGTGGACGAAGGACATGACCACCGCGCACACCATGGCGAAGAAGATCAAGGCGGGCATCCTCGGCGTGAACACCGCGATGGGGGCGGACTGGGACGTGCCGCTGGGCGGCTACAAGCAGTCCGGCATCGGGCGCGAGAACAGCCGCGAGGGGCTGGAACTCTATCTCAACACCAAGTCGGTCTTCGCCCAGCTCAAGTCGGCATGGTGAGCGCAGCGCCGGAAATCCGCCGCGTCGATGTGGGTGACGCGGAAATCCATACCGAGATAACGGGAAGCGGCCCGCCGGTCCTGCTCGTCGCCGGGCTCGGCGGGCGCGGGGCGTTCTGGTCCGAGCAGGTCGCGGCTTTCGCGGATCACTTCACGGTCATCTCCTTCGACCACCGCGGCTGCGGCAATTCGACGCCTGACAAGGTCGTCTACGGCGCCGAGCACATGGCACGCGACGTGCTCGCGCTGATGGACGGGCTGGGGCTGGAGAAAGTCCGGCTGGTCGGCCATTCGACCGGCGGGGCGATCGGGCAGCATATCGCCTTGTCCGACCCGGAGCGGCTGGAACGCCTCGTCCTTTCGTGCAGCTGGGCGGGGCCGGACACCTATCTTACCGAGCTGTTCCGCACCCGGCGCGAGATCCTCATCTCCTGCGGCCCGCTGGCCTATCTCACCACCGGCACATACCTCGCCATGCCGAGCCGCTATCTCCAGCCGCAGATGAAAAGCGCGCGCGCCTTCATGGAGGAACGCCTCGCCGCCTTCCCGGGGCTGGAAGTCGAGCTGTCGCGCATCAACGCGGTCTATACCCACGACCTGCGCAGCCGCCTGCACGAAATCACCGTTCCGACGTTCTGCATCGGCGCGATGGACGACCAGATCACCCCGCCCGGCTTCACCCAGGAACTCGCCCGGCTGATCCCGGATGCAAAGGAGCACCTGCTCGATCACGGCGGCCATTTCTGCCCGCGCGTGGTGACGGACGTCTATAACGAGGCCGTGCTCGACTACCTGAAGGCTTGAGAGGAGACCCTCATGGCAAGCGAACCCGATCCGCACCCGCCGCAAGGCCACATCACGAAAGGCCGCTCGGTCATCGTCGGCCCGGACGAGGGCCGCTCGCTGTGGCAGCCCATGCCGAGCCGGGGCTATGTCACCGTCAACCTGACGCCCGACAATATGCCCTACGACACGTTCTCGTCGGGAATACAGGTCATGCCTCCGGGCGGCATGGTGCGCGAGCACGGGCACAGGCAGAACCACGAACTCGTCTTCGTCTACGAAGGCACGGGCGAGGTCGATATCGACGGCGAGGTGACCGCGTTCGGTCCCGGCACGACGATCCTCTTCGCGCGCAACTGCACCCACTGGATCAAGAACACCGGCGACACCGACATGAAGATGTTCTGGGTGTTCTTCCCGCCCGGGCTGGAGGACTGGTTCTACGCCATCGGGCGCGACCGCGCGCCGGGCGAGGCCATGCCCGAACCGTTCGACCGGCCAGACAATGTCGAGGAGGTCATGGCGAAGATGCGCTTTCTCCCGCCGCGCTCGCAAGGCTGAGCCATGCGCATCGTCCCCCAATCCGAGGTCGAGCGCCTGCTCCCGGTCGATGCCTGCGTCCCCGTCATGCGCGATGCGATGATCGCCGTGTCGCGCCGCGACGTCTCGCTCCCCATCCGCCAGTTCATGCCCGTGCCGGGAGCCGCCGGAAAGCTCGCGCTGATGCCCGGCTCGCTCGGAACGGCGGGTAAAGAGGAGGACGCGAGTTTCGGTATCAAGCTGGTGTGCAAGTACGAACGGCCTCACGACGACCCGCTCGGCACCCATGTCGGCATGGTGATGCTGTTCGATAGCGCAAAGGGCGTGCCTCTCGCCATGGTCGAAGGCTCCTCGCTCACCGCGATCCGCACTTCGGCGGCGAGCGCGCTTGCGACCGACCTCCTCGCGCGCGCGGACGCGAGGACGCTCGCCATCATCGGCAACGGCGAACAGGCGATGCGGCATATCCCTGCGATGCAGGCGGTCCGCGACATCGAGCGGGTGCGGGTGTGGGGGCGCGATGCAGCGCGCGTTGCGGTCTTCGCCGGAGAGGCCAGCGCGCGCTTCGGCGTGCCGGTGGAGCCCGCATCGAGCGTGGCCGAAGCGGCGCGCGGCGCGGACATTATCTGCACCACCACCTCGGCCAAGGAGCCGGTGCTTTTCGGGGCCGACCTCGAGGCCGGGCAACACGTGAACCTCGTCGGCTCTGCGATCCCGACCACCGCCGAGATCGATCACGAAGCGGTCCGCCGGATGCGCTTCTTCGTCGATTACCGCGAGGCCGCGATGGCGGCTGCGGGCGAACTTCTCGCAGCGATCGAGGCCGGCGTCGTCACCGAAAAGCACATCCTCGCCGAGATCGGCGAAGTCGCCGCGGACCCCGCACTCGGCCGGACCTCGTCCGACGAGATCACCTGCTACAAGTCGCTGGGCGTCGCAGCACAAGACCTTGCCGCCGCCCACGCCGTATGGCGCATGGCCGAGGCCGAGGGCGCCGGGACCGCAATCGACCTGCTCGCCTGAGGCGCAGAAAAGAGAAGGGGCGGCATCGATCCCACGATGTCGCCCCTTCCCACCTCAAGCCCGCAGAAGGCTCAGAAATCCGCCGTCACGGTCGCGCCGAAAGTGCGCCTCTCGCCGAAGAACTGGCCGAAGGTGTTGCCGAAGGGCAGCAGCACGATGAAGGCGTTCGAGGTGTAGGTCTCGTCGAGCAGGTTCCTCGCCCAGATCCGCACCGAATAGCGATCGTCGAAGGTCAGCCCCGCGCTCGCGTTGACGAGGAAACGGTCGGGAATGATCGAGACATTCGCGCTGTCGCCGAAGAACTCGCTCTGCCAGCTCGCATCGCCGCGCAGGAAATAGCTGTTCCCGTCCCCGAATTCGCCGTCCCACTGCGCCCCGAAGGAAGCCTGGGTCGGCGGGGTGCGCTCGACCTCGTTGCCGCCGACATTGCCGTTGGTGTTGCACACCACGTTGTCGCACGGAACCGTCACGCCCGGCACGCCGCGGCTGAAGCGGCTGTCGACCGTGCCGTCGCCATAGGTCGCCTCGGTGTGGCTGAAAGTCGCATCGAGGCTGAAATTGTCGGTCGCCTGCCAGCGCGTCGCAAGCTCGATCCCGTAGACTTCCGCATCGCCGAGATTGACGGTGATGTTGGGCACGTTGGGATCCGCCGGGTTGTCCGGGTCCTCGTCGGCGGCGTTGATCTGGATGTCGCTCCAGTCGGTGTAGAAGACCGAGGCGTTGAAGATCAGGTCGCCATTGAGGAACGCGCTCTTGATGCCCGCTTCGTAGGTCCAGTTGGTTTCGGGATCGAAAGTGCGGTCCTCGATCCGGCGCGCGGTGACGTTGAAGCCGCCCGCCTTGGCCCCGCGCGCGGCGGTGGCGAAGAGCAGGATGTCTTGGTCGAATTCGTATTCCACGGTGAAGCGCGGGGTGAACTCGTCGAAGGTCTCGTTCAGAGTCACCGCCCGGCGGTTGTCGATCGCGGTGATCTCGGTTTCCGAATAACGCGTCTCCGCGCCCAGCGTCAGCCGCCCGTCGGACGAGGTCCAGTAAAGCTCGCCGAACACCGAGACGACCTCGGTGCGCGTGTTCTCGTCCGCGAGCAGGATGTTGAACGGCCCGAACGGGTTGAGATTGGGAACCGGCGTTCCGAGCAGCGGCTGGAAATTGTTCGCGTCCGTGATCGGCTGGAGGTTGATGCTGGAGAAGCGGTTGATGTCCCTCCCGTCCGACACGAAGCCGCCGACCGAGGCGCGGATCTGGCTGTTGTCGAAGGTCAGCCGCGCTTCGTGCGTGTCGTAATCTATGCTGCCCACCGGGGTCTGCTGGAAGTTGCACAGCGGGGTGACGATGTTGACGACCGTGCCGCAATTGATCGGGTCCGGCTCGCCGCTGGTGCCGATGTTCACATCGCCGTTCACGTTACCGAAGATGTAGTTGAAGGTGAGGTCCGAAGTGATCTCGGCGTTGATCTCGGCCCGGAAGATGCCGGTTTCGGACTGGTTGGCGAAGCTGCGCGGATCGACCGCGACGGCATCGCCGGGATCGGGAAATTCGCCCGCCAGAAGCGGGAAATTGCCGAAGCGCAGCGCGCCCGCATTGGTGATCGGTTCGAGCGCGAGGCTGCGCGAGGGATCGAGGATGCCGCCGGTCGAATCGGCGAAATAGCGCGAGGCGCGCGCCTCCTGGCTGACGTCGAAGTAATTGTAGGAGGCATTGAGCGTGATGCCCGGCGCGATTTCCGCCGCCGCGCTGACCGACAGCGCCTCGTTCTCCCAGCCGCCGACATTGCCGGTGGTGCTGGGCCCGTCCGCATTGAGCGTATCGGCGAAGGGATGGACGTTGTCCCACGTCCCGTCGAAGCTCGAATAATTGTAGCTCGCCGCGATCGCGAAATTCTCGACCGGCGACAGGTTGATGAAGATGCCGCCGTCATAGCGTTCGTCCGAGCCGACCGTGGCGGTCAGTTCGCCGTCGATCTCGCCGGTCATCTCAGCCTTTTTCGGGATGTAGTTGATCGCGCCCGAGAACGCGTTGCGCCCGTAGCGCGCGCTTTGCGGGCCCTTGACGATCTCGATCCGCGACAGGTTCACCGTGCCGAGATCGACCGCCCAGGAACGCGGGATGTAGATCCCGTCGAAGAAGGTCGAGACGTTCGATTCGAGCGCGGTCACGCGGGTCGTCGCCTGGCCGCGGATGACCGGCTGGGCGAAGCCGCCGGAGAAATCCTCGAAGCTGAAGCCGGGCGTGAAGCGGGCGACGTCGTCGAGTTCCTGCAGCGAGCGGCGGTCGATGTCCTCTTCGCCGAACGCCGTGATCGCGATCGGCACGTCCTGGATGTCTTCCGCCCGGCTGCGCGCCGTGACGATGATGGTGTTCGACGGCCGCTCGGTTTCGGCCTCGGCCTCTTCCATGTCCTGCGCGTTGGCCGCCTGCGGTGCGACCAGCGCCAGTGCCGTCGCGATGGCTCCGATGCTTGCCTGACGTCCGCCCGTTCCCCGTGTGAAGCGCGTCATGATATGCTCCCCGTTGTCTCGCATTGGGTGCGACCCCGGCATCGAAAATGACGCTCACTGTAACAATGTGTCGCCGCGATGCGTCGAAACTCTCCGACTGGCGGTCAAATGAGGGTCATGGACCTGAAGCGGCAAAGCCTTTCGCTAGGTTTCGGTTATCGCACGAGGGCTTACGCACACGATATGGAACACGCCTCGCTTCGCATCCCGAGCCGTCCGCACCCCGCCCGCAGGCTGGTGAGCGCCAGCGGCGTCGCGATCCTTGCAGGCGCGCTGGCCGCGGGCGCGTGCGCGCAGGACAGCGGCGCGCAGGACATTGCCGCGCCCGCCCCCGCACCCGCCGCCATGGCCGAGGCGGAGAGCCGCACGGCTTACCCGCCCGAGGACGAGGCGCTCTATCTCGCTCGCTTCAACCAGCTGCTCGAAGCCGCGCGCACCGGCGCAGGGCTCGGTTCCTACGACCCGCTCGAGCCGGTCGCGGGCGCGAGCGACCCGCAGCCGCTCCCGCGCGCCGAACGGCCCGCGCTGTCGGCCGAGGCGCTGGCCGAGGCGGAAAGCTACGCCGCCGCGCGCAATTCGAGCGCCTTCATCGTGATGAAGGACGGGGCGATCCAGCACGAGACCTATTTCGGCGAGACGACGCGCGACACGCCGATCGTCTCGCGCTCGCTCGCCAAGCCGGTCACCGCGCTGCTCGTCGGTCGCGCGATCATGCAGGGGCATATCGCCTCGCTCGACCAGCCGGTGGCGGATTTCATCACCGAATGGCAGGGCGATGCACAGCGCGAGAAAATCCTCGTGCGCCACCTGCTCGATATGCGCACGGGGCTCCTGCCGCAGGGCTTCTCGCGCGAGCCGGAGGACATCCTCAACCGCGCCTACCTCCACCCGCGCCACGACGAGGTCATCATCAACGACTACCCGCTCACCCATGAGCCGGGGACGCGCTACGAATATTCGAACGCCAATTCCGAACTGGTCGCGCCGGTCATCGAGCGCGCGACGGGGATGCGTTATTCCGAGTATCTGACCGAGGCCTTGCTCGAACCCATCGGCGCGTCCGGCGGGGAGGTGTGGGTCAACCGCGAGGGCGGGACGGCCCATTCGGGCTGCTGCCTGATGCTGCCCGCGCAAAGCTGGCTGCGCATGGCGATGCTGGTGATGAACGACGGCGAGTGGGAGGGCGAGCGGCTGCTGCCAGAAGGCTATGCCGAGGCCATGCGTACCGCGACCGACGAGAACCCGCATTACGGCATGGGCGTGTGGGTCGCAGGGCCCTACGTCCCCGAACGCGGCTTCGCCCATCCGAGTGTGCCCTACGGCAAGGTCGCCCATTCGGAGCCCTATCTCGACCGTGACCTCACCCTGTTCGACGGCAACGGCAACCAGGTGGTCTACATGATCCCCTCGCAGCGCATGATCGTGCTGCGGACCGGCAGCGCCCCGCCCAAGGACATGGCCTGGGACAACACGGTCCTGCCCAACCTCCTCATCCGCGACGCGGCGCGCCTTGCGGGCGAGCCGCTTCCCGAACCCCAGGAATAGTCGAAAGAGCCCGGCCCATGGCATCCACCGCCGCCCCGATCCCCGAGACGACGCGCGCCGCGCCTTCGGCCAAGCTGCCCTTCGCGCTCAAGCTCGGCTGGGGGTCGGGCGCCTTCGGCATCTCGCTGCTGATGAACGGGATTTCGGGCCTCATCCTGCTGTTCGCGGCGAGCATCCTGCAGATCGAGCCCGCGCTCGCCGGGACGGTCATCTTCCTTGCCAAGCTGGTCGATGTCGTCACCGACCCGCTGGTCGGCGTGTGGTCGGACCGCCACGAATCCCCGCGCGGGCGGCGGCGGCCCTTCCTGTTCTGGGGCGCGATCATGGCCGCGGCGAGCTTCGCGCTGATCTTCACCACGCCGGTGCTGGGGGGCCAGTACCTGACCGCGGCCTACCTGTTCATCGTGCTCAGTTTCTACGCCATCGGCTACACGATCTACAACATCCCCTACATGGCGATGCCCGCCGAAATGACCGAGGATTACCACGAGCGCTCCTCGATCCACGCCTTTCGCATGGTCTTCGTCTCGCTGGGCTCGCTGATCGCGGGCGCGGGGGTGAAGGTCGTGCTCGAATGGCTCGGCAAGACCGAGGCGCAGAGCTGGGCGATCGTCGGCCTCATCTGCGCCGCGCTGATCTTCGCCAGCCTGATGACCGCCTATTACGCCACGGCAGGCGCGCGCTTCACGCAAGGGGAAGGCAAGTCGGGCAAGAGCAACATGAGCCAGCTGGTCGAGGAATTCGGCGCGGTGAAGGCGAACCGCCATTTCCTGCGGCTCATCTCGGTCAAGTTCGCGCAGCTCATGGGCGTGCAGACGACGGCTGCGGCCTTCGCCTATTTCTTCGTCCAGAGCCTCGGGCGCGATTTCAACGTGCTGGCGATCTTCGGCGTCACCGTCACCGCCTCGACGATCCTGTGCGCGCCGCTGCTGGTGGCGCTGTCGCGGCGGATCGGCAAGAAGAACGCCTATTACCTCGCCGCCGGGACGAACGTGCTCTACGCGCTCAGCTGGTCGCTCGCCTCGGAAGGCGAGCCGATCTGGGCGATCGTGCTGCGCGGCGCGCTCGTCGGCCTCGCCTTCAGCGGCAATGTCGTCATGGCGATGTCGATGCTGACCGACATCATCAATGCCGATGCCGAGCGCACCGGCGTGCGCCGCGAAGGAGCCTTTACCGCGCTCTACAGCTTCGTCGAGAAACTGACCGGCGCGCTCGGCCCGCTGATCGTCGGCTTCGCCCTGTCCTTTGCGGGCTTCGACAACAAGCTGCCCTTCGACGTGCCGCAGGGCGGGAATGTCGACACGGCGCTGCTGGTTTCGGTATCCTGGCTTCCGGCCGTGTTCGGCGTGCTCGCGATGCTGCTTCTGTCGGGATACCGGTTGAGCGAAGACGACTTCGCGGGCGACAAGCAAGGAGCAAGGACATGACGACCCCGTTCCAGAACCCCCGGCTGCGCCAGCGCGGGCGCGCCTCGGTCGATTTCCTCGCCGGCATGGCGGCGGCCTCCGGTCCCGTTCGCGCGAGCGTCGATGCGGCGATTGCCGAGAAGGTGCCTTCACCGGACGCCCTGCCCGACAACCTCGACGAACGGCTCGTCCACATGGACGCGGCGCTGGCCGATTGCCCGGCCTGGCCGGTCCAGCAATTGCTCGGCGACTGGCACGGGCGGATGCACGGGCGCATTTCCGCCGAAGCCTTCGAGGAGGTCGAGGACGACCTCGCCCCGCTGTTCAAGGCGGCGGAGCAGGGCCCCGCGACCCTGCGGCTCGACCCCGCCATGAAAGCCCCCGATTACTGGGACGGCGTCCATTTCCACCGCACCACCGGCGGCTGGGAAGGCCACGCGAACATGGGCTACATCCACGGCGAGATCATCCACAAGAAGCTCGTCGGGCGGTTCTTTCCCGGCGGCATCTTCCAGCAGCGCCGCGACGTCGCCGCGATGGCCCCGCGTGAGACTTACAAGCGCATCCTCGACATGGGCTGCTCCTCCGGCCACTTCACCACCGCGCTCACCGAGACATACCCGCAAGCGCAGATCGTCGGGGTGGACCTGTCGGCGCGGATGCTCGAACACGCATGGCGCACGGCGAACGCGAACGGGTGGAACTGGCAGCTTTCGCAGCAAGCAGCCGAGGCGACCGATTTCGAGGACGCGAGCTTCGACCTCGTCGCAAGCTACATCATCCTCCACGAAATGCCGGCGGACGCGATCCGCAAGGTCTTCGCCGAGGCGTTCCGCCTGCTCGAACCCGGCGGCGACCTGCTGATGAGCGACGTCACGCGCTATGAGGACATGGACAAGCTCGCCGTGTGGAAGGCCGACCGCGGCGCGATGTTCGGAGGCGAGCCGCACTGGCGCGAAAGCGCGAGCCTCGATCTCGAGGCGGTCGCGCGCGAGGCGGGCTTCGTCGACGTGACGAGCAGCGGGCCCTATCCTTACGTCATCCAGGGGCGGAAAACAGAGGCATGAAGGACCCGCGCGATTTCAATACGCCCGACAATCAGATCCTCGGGCCGGAACACGTCGACAATCTCGCGCGCGCGGTGCTTTCGCTGACGCGTGAGGTCGCGGTGCTGACCGACCGGGTGATGGTGATCGAGACGCTGCTCGAACGCGAGGGCCTGGTGACAGTCGAGGCGATCGACACCTTCGAACCCGACGCTGCGTTCCAGAAGCGGGTCGACGAGGCGATGGCGACGATCACCGCCGGGGTGGTCGCGGCGCTGCAGGGCGCGGACCGGGACTAGCCTCTCAGCACCGCGGTCATGGCCGCCGCGCCCGCCGCGAGCGAGCCGATCCCCACCATCTTCAGCCGCGCGTCCGTCCGCTCGATCGCGGCGCGCATTTCGCCATAGGTGAGGTCCGGGTCCTGCGTCAGGAAGAAGCCGGGGCGCGCGAAATATTTCGGTAGCGCCGCGTTCAGCCCGCGCCGCAGCAGGAAGCCCGCGATCCAGCGCCGCATCGCCCAGGGGCGGTGGTTGTACTGCTCGGGAAAGACGTGGGTGACGAGCCAGCACAGGTCGCGCGCTTCGGGCAGGCGCTCTTCGGCATAGGCGGTAAGCGCGGTGTCGAGATCGCCCGCCGCCTCGAGGTGCTCTGCCAGCTTGTCAACGTCCTGCAGGGCGGAGTTCACCCCCAGCCCGAGGTCGGGCGGGAAGGCGTGGGCCGCGTCGCCTAAAAGCAGGGCGCGGCTGCGCGTCGGGCCGTCTCCGAAGGATGCCAGCAGTTCGCGCGCATATTGCGGGGCGGGAAAGGCGCCCGCTTCGAGCGAAACGAAATCCTCCGCTTCCTCGCGGCTGACGAGGTCGCGCACGGCGAGTTGCGGGAAGGAGTCCTCGAGAAAGGCGAGGAGGTCGTCCGCCGTCTCCAGCGTCCACAATTCGTGGTCCGCCTCGCGGATCAGGTTGACGCTGCGCGGGTGGCTCGCATCGGCGACGGGGAAGGCGAACAGGGCGCAGGCTTTCGTGCGGTCCTTGTGGCGCGAGGGGAGGATGTAGCTCATCGACGGATCGTCCACCGCCGCCCCGCCCTTCGCCGCGAAACGCGAGGGCAGGTTGAGCACCTTGTAGCGCAGCCCCGTCGAAAGCGAGGGCGTGGCGATCATCTCGAACCGCGCGGGGTCGATGCCGGGAAGGCCTTGCAGCCCGGAGCGGATCGCCGAGTTTAGCCCGTCGCAGGCGAGCACCAGCGTCGGCTCGAAGCTCTCGGAGCGGCCCTCGCCATCCTCGACCTCGACCGACAGCCCGCCCGCTTCGCTGCGGGTAAGCCCCGCGACCTTGTGCCCGTAAAGCAGCCGCACCTTGTCGCTCGCAGTCTCGCCGATCGCCTCGTAAAGCATGGTCAGCAGCGCGCGGCGCGTGGTCCAGTAACATACGGGCCGGTTCGGATCGATGATCGGCACGCCCTTGGTTTCGGCCTTGCCGTCGGGCGTTATCGTCGTCGCGGTGAATTCGCGCGTGGCGACGCCGACGGGCGGCAGGCGGTCCAGTATCTCGAGCCGCTCGAACAGGCGCTGCGAACGCTTGTCGACGAGGTAGTTGAAGCTCTTGTTCTTCTCGAAATCGGAAGGCCCGCTGCGGCGTTCGGCGAGCACGATTTCGTCCCAGCCGAGCCGGTCGAACAGCAGCGCCGCCGCCAGCCCCGCAGGTCCCCCGCCGCTGATGAAGACCGAACGTTTCGTCATGGGGGAAAGGGCTACCAGAACGCGCCCGCCAGCCGCCGCGCCGCTCGACGATGTTCGACTGGCGGACACATGGCGCCCCGGGCATGGAGGTCCGCTGCCCCGCTGCCAGTCTGACACCATGCCGAAAGCCGCCCTTGCCGCCGCCGCCCTGACCCTTGCGGGCTGCGCCTCCCTCCCCCTCGCTGCCGCCCTCGATGCCGCCTCCGCCCAGCCGCCCGCCTGCGCCCAGCTGCTCGCGGGCGCAGCGCAGAGCTTCGCGCTCGACCGCACGGCGGCGGACGGGCGCACCGTCCCGCTCACCGTCTTCGCCCCCGCCGAGCCGGGCGAATATCCTCTCGTCGCCTTCTCGCACGGCGCTTTCGCGACGCCGGGGCGCTACGAAGCGATGCTCGAACCGCTCGCGGCGGCGGGCTTCGTCGTGCTCGCGCCGATGCATATCGATTCCGAGGAATATCCGAGGGCCGAGGGCGAGCCCGCGCGGCCCGCGCACCCGGTGACATGGGCGGGCCGCACCGCCGACATGGACCTGGCGCTTGCGCCCGATGCGGCGATCCGGACGGCGCTGGCGGACAAGGGGTTGAGGCTCGAAGAGGGCAAGGTCATCGCACTCGGCCATTCCTACGGCGCGCTCATCGCGCAGCTTTACGGCGGCGCGGTGGCGGTGGAGCCGGACGGCGGCAGCGTCGACCGGCGCGACCCGCAAGTCGATGCCGTGGTCGCCTTCTCACCGCCCGGCCCGATGCCGGGGCTGATGGCGAGCGAAGGCTGGGCGAGCCTTGCCGCGCCTGCGCTCACCATTACGGGCACGGCGGACGTTCTGCCCGGCTTCATCGACGACTGGCGCGCCCATCTCGCCGCGCATGAAGCCGCCCCGGAAGGCGCGCGTGCCGTGTGGATCGGCGAGGGGATCGACCACTATTTCGGCGGCAGTTTCGGCCGGCCCGGCGAGGTGGGCGCGGAGGAAGCCCGCCTCTTCGCCCGTGCGCTCGAACGCACGCTGGCTTTCATGCAGGCCCATGTGCAGGATGAACCCGCCTGCCGGGTCGGAGCGCCGATCCCCGGCGAAACCTACGAGGAGGACGCGGCATGAGGATCGCCCGCCGGCTCGCACCCGCCGCGCTCGCGCCCGTCTTGGCCCTCGCCCTTGCGAGCGGGGTCGCTGCGCATGGTCCGGACGAGCGCTATTCCGATCTCGACAACCCCATGACGCCCGCCGATATGCAGGGCGCCAGCGTGCTCGATGTCGATCGCTACCGTCCGACCTACGCACTCGAAGGCTGCGCGAGCGACTTTCCCGCAGCCGCCGGGCCCGACGCAAACCTCGCCGCGGCGCTGGCCGAAGCGCAGGCGTTTTCGGATTCGCACAAGGGGCTCGGCCTGCTCGTGCTCAAGGACGGCGTGCCGGTCCACGAAAGCTATGGCGGCGGGGCGAGCGTTACCAGCACCAGCGCCTCGGCCTCGATGATGAAGTCGCTCATCGGCCTGCTTTACGGCATCGCGATAGAGGACGGCGTGATCGCCTCGGTCGACGACCCGATCGGCGATTACATCGCGGAATGGGAGGACGACCCGCGCGGGGCGATCACCCTGCGCCAGATGCTGACCATGTCATCGGGCCTCGCCCCGTCCGATTTCATGAAAATCATCTTCGCCCCCGACATCGGTGCCGAAGCGCTGAAACTGGAACTGGCGGGCGAGCCGGGCAGCACCTTCTACTACAACAACGCGGTGACGAAGCTGCTCACCCTCGCGCTCGACCGCGCGCTTGCCCGGCAGGAAAAGGGCGGCGTGCTGGACTATCTCGAAAGCGCGCTGTGGTGCCCGCTCGGCAATGGCCCGGCGCGGGTGTGGGTCGATCCCGCCGGCAAGGCGCGCGGCTATGCCGGGATGCAGGCGACATTGCGCGACTGGGCGCGAGTGGGCGAGATGATCCGCAATTCGGGCCGCGCGGGCGGCGAGCAGATCGTGCCCGCCAGCTGGATCGCAGCAATGGCGAGCCCGTCGCAGGCCAACCCGCAATACGGCCTGCACGTCTGGCTTGGGCGCGAACACACCCTTGAGCGCGCCTACAACGCGGACAATCCGGTGAAAGTGCCCCATTCCGAGCCCTTCGTGGCGGAGGACATCGTCTATTTCGACGGCTTCGGCGGGCAGCGGGTCTATGTCCTGCCCTCGCAGGGCTTCACGGTGGTGCGGATCGGCGAGGTCGACCTGACCTATGACGACGCGGTCATCCCCAACCTGCTGGCGCGCGCCGCCGAATAACCGGGCGGATTAATTCGCCCTCTCAGTTCGCAGGCGCGGTGCTGCGGTCGGAGAGCGCGTTCGCGTCCTCTTTCGCCTTCATCTTCTTGAAGGTCTCGTATTCGTTGACCTCGCCCATCGTCTTCTTGGGCCAGCGGGTGGCGAAGCCGCGCGGATACTCCGCATCGCCCTCGCGCCGCCCGTCTTCCGACCACAGCAGCGGGAAGAGCGGGCCTTCGGGCTTTTCCCCGTCGAGCATTTCATCGAAGCTGCATCCGGCAATGTTGAGGCAGTCGGGCCGCGGAGCCCAGCGGATGTCGTCGCCGAACACCCGGATCGAGACCGCCACGCGCCAGTCGTCGGTCGGATTGCCGGCCGAATAGTGCAGCGCCCAGGGATGGACGATGAGCATGTCGCCCGGGTCCATTTCCCACTTGAGGAACCTCAGCCCCTCCTCGCCGCGCCTGCTTTCGATGTCGGGATGCGGCACGCGGTCGTCGGGCTTGATCATCTTGCGCGCGTTCGGGCTGAACAGCCAGTAGGGCACGTCGTCGTGTTGCGTCCCCGCAAGCACTTCGAGGCAGTTCTCCTCGACGATCGGCGTGAGCGGGATCCACAGCGAAGGCACCATGAAGCCCTCGACCGGGAAGGCCATGCGGTCGCAGTGCCACAGGGTCGCGGCGTCGGATTGCGGGGGCTTGGCGAAGAATTCGTCGAAGAAGAAGCGGATTTCCTTCGACTGCATCACCTTGCCCGCGGCCTCGGCCACCGGGCCTTCGAAGACCAGCCGGCGATATTCCTCGATGCAGCGCGCCATGTAGCGGCCGGGAATCGTGGGCAGCAGGCCGACGTCCTTCTTGCCTACGATGACCTCGCGCGCGATCGGCTCCAGCGCCTCGACCCAGTCCTGCGAGAGCACCTTGCGCAGGCACACCGCGCCGTCGCGGCGATAGGTCTCGATGTCCTCGTCGGTGATGTCCACGAGCGGGCTGGTGTTGAAGGCCATGGCCGGTGTCCTCTTGCGCTGTCCTCGTCCCTTGCGCCCCCCCTACCAGTCCCGCCGCGCGCGGCTCGGGCCTGCCCGCGCGCCTATCCGCGCATCGGATAGTCGCGATGTAAAGCCTGCCTTGCCGCCCCCCATTGTCCGCAGGGCGAGAAACGCATGGTCGCAAGGTTCGCAACCGCCGCCCGAGCGCCGAGACCGGCCAAAAGCGCACGGCGAACCGTGCCGATGACGAGCGTAAGAGAGAACAGGACGGAGCCGCGAAGGGATGACAGAAATTCGCACGCAGGTCGCGATCGCGGGCGCAGGGCCGGTCGGCACGGTCGCGGCCTATTGCCTTGCGAGCCAGGGCGTCGATGTCGTCCTGCTGGAAGAAGGCGCGGACTGCGCGCTCGACCTGCGCGCCTCGACCTTCCACCCGCCGACGCTCGAAATGCTCGACGAATTCGGGATCACGCGGCGGCTCATCGAAAGGGGCCTGAAAGCGCCGATCTACCATTTCCGCGAGCGCCGCACGGGCGAGGTGATCGATTTCGACATGAGCGAGCTCGCCGACGTGACGCGCTATCCCTACCGCGTCCAGTGCGAGCAGTATCACCTCTCGCGGATGCTGTCCGAACTGGTGCGCGAACAGGCGGGCGCCGAAGTCCTGTTCGGCCACCGCGTCGCCGCGGTCGAGCAGGGGCCGGACGAGGTCACGATCCACGCCGAGGCGCCGACCTCGATCCTCACGATCAAGGCCGATTACCTGATCGGCGCGGACGGGGCGAACAGCACGGTGAGGAAATGGCTCGGGACCGAGTTCCACGGCTTCACCTATCCGGAAAAGTTCCTCTGTTTCACCACCGAGGAACCGCTGGAGGAGCACATTTCGGGCCTGTGCCACGTCAATTACGTCTCCGACCCGGAAGAATGGATGGTGCTGCTGCGCGTGCCTTCGCTGTGGCGGGTGCTGGTCCCTGCCGACATGGACACGCCCGACGAGGTGCTGCTTGCCGATCCCAAGAAGAACGACGTGTTCGAGCGGCTGATCGGGCGCGGCGAAGAGGTCGCGACGCATCACCGCACGATCTACCGGGTGCACCAGCGGGTGGCGAAGAGCTTTCTCGAAGGGCGCGTGGCGCTGATCGGGGACGCGGCGCATCTCAACAACCCGATCGGCGGCTTCGGCATGAACAGCGGCATCCACGATGCCTTCAACCTCGCCCGGCGGCTGGTGCGGGTGTTCAACGAAGGCGCGGATGCCGACAGCGAACTCGCCGCCTTCGAGCGCCAGCGCCGCACGACGACGCATGAATTCATCCAGGCCCAGACGATCCGCAACATGGAATATCTCAAGGAAGGCGAAGGCCAGCTCCACGCCCGCCGCAAGGCCGAGATGGAAGCGATCCGCGCCGATCCCGAACGACGCCGCGCCTTCCTGCTGCGGCAATCCATGATCGAATGCGTCGAGCGCGAAAGGATGGCCGCGTAATGCCGCTGAAGCCTCGCCCCGATCCCGACGTGCTCGGCCACCGGCGGCTGTTCGGCGTGCTCGGCCCGTCGACCAACACGGTGGTCCAGCCCGATTTCGACGACCTGCGCGTGCCCGGCGTCACAAATCATTACAGCCGCATCGTGGTCGACGACGCGCAGGCGATTTCGGACGAGACCTTCATGGCGGGCACGCTCGAAATCAGCCGCAACACGATCGACGCGGTGCGCGGCGTTTTGACCTGCAATCCCGACTACCTCGTGATGGGGATGAGCGCGGTGACCTTCTACGGCGGCGCGGAGGGCGCTGCGAAATGGCGCGAGAACATCGAGAAGGAGGCGGGGCTCAGCCTGTGCACCGGCTCGCAATCGCTGATCGAGGCGTTCAACGCCTATGGCGGGATCAAGCGCATCGCGGTGATCTCGCCCTATTACCCCAGCGCCAACGCGCAGGTCGCGCGCTTCATGGCGGACCACGGCATCGAGGTCGTGCGCGACACCTGCCTGCAATGCCCGAGCTGGACCGCGATCGCGCAGGTTCCCGTCGCCACCTTGCGCGAGGAACTGAAGAAGCTCGACGGCGACGATGTCGATGCGCTGGTGCAGGTCGGCACGAACCTGTCGATGGTGAAATTCGCCGCCGCGGCGGAGCTGTGGCTCGGCAAGCCCGTGATCGCGATCAACACCGCGACCTACTGGAACGCGCTGCGCCAGAACGGCATCATGGACAGAAAGCCCGGCTTCGGTCGGCTGATGGAAGAATTCTGAGGGGGATCGCCCGGAAATGTTCGAATACGACTACGTGCCGCTTCCCGAGCGCGCGCCGCTGAAATGGCCGAACGGGGCGAAGGTGGCGCTGATGTTCACCTTCAACCTGGAAACCTGGGACCTCGTCAAGGACACCGACCAGCCCTATTACGCGGGCGGCCCGGCGCTGCTGCCCAACGCGCTTGCCGGGCGCATCCCCGATTATCCGAACTATTCCTGGCGCGAATACGGCCAGCGCGTCGGCGTGTGGCGGATGTTCGAGCTGTTCGACGAAATGGGCGCGAAGGCGGGCTGCACGGTCAACGCCGTCACTTTCGAGCGCCGCCGCGCGATGGCCGATGCCTGCCTCGAGCGGGGCTGGGAACTGATCGCCCATAATTACGAACAGGGCGAGCTGCTGACCGATTTCCACGACGACATCGATGCCGAACGCGACATCATCCGCCGCTCGGTCGAGATGTATGAACGCCACGCCGGAAAGAAGCCGAAGGTGTGGCTGTCGAGCTCGCTGCGCGGCACGCTCAACACGCCGACCATCCTCGTCGAGGAAGGGTTCAAGGCCTACTGCGACATCATGAACGACGACCAGCCCTACATGATCCGCACCGATGCCGGGCCGATCGTCGCGACGCCTTATTCCAACGTCATCAACGACTTCACCATCCTCACCCGCAACGCGCGCACGACCGACGAATACCGCGATATCCTGATCGAGGAGCTGAAAGTCCTCCACGAAGAGGGCGCCAAGACCGGACGCATCATGAATGTCGGCCTCCACCCGCACGTCTCGGGCCGGGCCTACACGATCCGGGCGCTGCGCGAGTTCATCGAATACGCGCAGAGCCTCGACGGCATCTGGTGGGCCACCCGCGAGGAAATCGCCGACTGGTATGCCGAAAACCACGAAGGCCATTTTCCCGGCCAGCTCGGCGGATGACCGGGGGCGCGGCCACGAGCGGGGAGAGCGCCCGCGCGCGGCTCGTCGGCTGGGCGTTCTGCCTTGCGCTGATCGCGCATTCCTTCCTCATCGTCGTCCTGCCGCGGCTCGACAAGGAATCGGCCGTGCGCGACCTTGCGAGAAGCTGGCACTACGCCATCGGCATCGCGCTGCTCGTCTTCGGCGTGTGGCGGCTGTGGCTGTGGTGGCGCGAGCGCGGGGCGATTGCGCCGGACATCCTGCCCCCGGCGGCGCGGTTCTGGCACCATGCGCTGTGCCTCGGCGTGCTGCTGCTGGTGGTGGTCGGCGGGCCATTGGGCTTCCTCTACGGCTGGACAGAGGGGCGCGCGATCAACCCGGCGGGCCTCTTCACCATCCCCGCGCCCATCGGCAAGGACCATGTCGTGTGGAAATTCACCGGCTACTTCCACTCGGCCAGCGCCAATGCGACCGTGCTTCTCGCCCTCGCGGCGCTGGTGAGCGCGGGCTACACCTATGCGCGCTATGGCAAGGGGCTCCTCAGCGCCTTTCCGGCGGGCTTCGGCCTGCTCTTCCTCGTGCGCTCGGCGCTGTTCATCTACGCGATCAATTCCTTCGCCGCGCGCGAGCCGGGCTATATCGCCGCCGCGATCTTCCTTGCGATCTGCGCCGCCTTCTGGCTCGCCGTGCGCGCGCTGCGCAAGGGGCGGTTCGCCGCGACCGAGGGCAAGCGCGGCGGCATCGTGTGGAACACCGGCGCGCTTGCGGGCGTGGTGGCGGTGGTCGGCTTCGGGCTGACCATGCCCTATCTTCTCTTCCGCGTGACGCCCTTCTCCAGCGGCGTGGTGGTCGAGGCGGACCCCTCGATCACCTGGCATCGCGAACGCGTCGCGCAAGTCGACTGGGCACCGCCCACCCAGTTCCAGCTCACCACCGGGCAAGAGACCTACAAGTGGTGCAAGTTCTGCCACACGATGGAGCCGGGCGAGGCGCATCTCGTCGGGCCAAACCTCGCCAACATCTTCGGCCAGCGCGCCGGAACCGTGCCCAATTTCCCCTATTCCCCCGCGCTCGCGGAGGCGGGTGCGAACGGCCTCGTCTGGAACGAGGAGACGATCAGGCAATATATCGGCGGGCCGGACGAATTCGTGCCGGGGACCAGCATGATGATCTCGAGCGGGCCTGTCACCGATCCCGCGCTGCAGGACGCGGTGATCGCGAGCCTGAAGCGCGATACGATGTTCGCAGAGGGCGAGCAGCCCGAATAGGGTTTCAGACCAGCATCACCGTGTCGTTCCCGAAAGGCAGGCTTTCGCAGCGCGTGAGGATGTAGTCGGCGACGTCCGCGCGGGCGATCATCTGCTTGCCTTTCGAGCGCTGGCCGCCGCGCAATTCGGTCCATTCCCCGCTCGCCTCGCCTTTTGTCAGCCCGCCGGGGCGCACGATGAGGTAGTCGAGCCCTGCGCGCATGATCGCCTCTTCCTGCCGCTCCTTGTCGGCCCAGATCTCCTTCGCCAGCGTCTTTATGATGAGCTTCATCAGGCGGCTGTTGACCTGGCCGTAGGAGTCCCCGCAGCCGAGCGAGGTGACCGCGGCGAAATGGCGCGTGCCCGCCTGCTCCATCGCGGCAAGGATCGCCTTCGTCGCATCGGACAGGACCGTGTTCGGCTTGCGGCTGGTCGTGCCGAGCGCGCTCACCGCGACATCCGCGCCGTCCAATGCGCGGGCGATGGCGGCGGTATCGGACAAGTCGCCTTCGACGCGCCGGATCGCGGGATCGAGATCGGCGATCTTGCCTGCATTGCGGCAATGCGCCGTGACCTCGTGCCCGCGCGCCAGCGCGCGCTCGCACAGCAGGCGGCCCGTGCGCCCGGTGCTTCCGAAAACCGCGATCCTCATGGCCGTCCCCTGCCTTTCGCCTGTCCCGGGCAATGTGCCCTCATGCGAAGGATTTCCCCTCTCCCCGACCGCGTCTGTCCGACTGGCGAGCATTGGTCCGGACAAATCCGATGCACTCCCCCGCGCTCCTGTAGCTTCCCTAACGGAAAGGAGATCGACAATGCATCGCAGAGACTTCCTCGCAGGCAGCACCGCCGCAGCCGCCGCCGGCCTCACGCTCACCCCCGGCATGGCGCAGGCCATGGAGAAGATGGGGGGCAAGGCGGGGTCGATGGACCGATCGCTGACCGGCGATTTCCTCGACCTGACCAAGCCCGAAGGCAACCGCGAAGCCTGGGCGCGCCTGCTCGGCAACACCGACACGCAGTCGACCAAGTACGGTTTCGCCGAAGGCATCATCCAGGGCGTGCGCCCGAACGAGGCGCTGCGCGACCTCGTCGGCTTCACCATGGTGTCGTGCGCGCGCCTGCTCCCGCACGAGGACGGGGTGGGCTATCGCAAGGTTCTGCGCGAAATCGGCTTCTACACCGACATCAAGACGGGCGAGATCCTGACCGAATGGGAAAACCCCTACATGGGCGAGACGGTCAAGGTCGTGCCGATCGCCAATGACCCGTTCAACCACACGATCACCAATTTCTACCCCGAACCGCCGAGCTATGGCGGGTTGAACAAGGACAAGCCGCCGAAAATCCCGCTGATGCTCGATTTCCGGCGGCGCGGCGACCTCCTCAACCTCTTCAGCCACATCAACCTGTTCTATCCCAGCGCCCTCCAGCCGAGCCAGTGGCCGCGGGAATCCTCCGGCGAATTCAACCGGGTGACCGAGACCTTCCTCTATTTCATCGACTGGAACGAGATGCAGAACCCTGACATCACCAGCGTCGAATACAACGGGACGTGGTCGCGGGTGACGCCGTGGCTGCCGTGGATGCTGATGGGGCCGAGCGAGGGGCACTGCGTCTATCAGACCTTCATGGGCGCGGTGGATTCGATCGACAAGCTGCCCAATCCGGCGACGGTCGAATATATCCGCGAAAACCATCCCAAGTATCTCGAAGCGCCCGAGAAATGGGAAGAGCCCTCGCTCTCCTCGCTCGAATGGTATGCCCGCCAGCAGAGCCCCGCCCCGCTTCCCGCGAGCGGCGAGATCCCGATGGCGCCGACCGCGGAGCTGCCCGAATGGTGGCAGCGCATGAAGGCCGCGCGCGCGGCCGGACAGGGCGGCTGAAAAGCCGAAGCCAGGGAGCGCGCGATCCGCAAGGGCGGACGCGCGCTTTCCCAAAAACTCTGCCCGCAGAGCGGAGAAAGCAACAATGATGCAGGTATCGCAAGAGGAACGGTAACAAAACTGCAATTGGCTCAACAGCTATACGGGGAAATCACGATGAGGGTATCCACAGGCTTCACCAAGGCCGGCATCCGCACACTCGGCCTTGCCACCGTTTCCACGCTTGCCCTGCACACCGGCGCGGCGCTCGCGCAGGACATGGAAGAGGACACCGATCCGCCCGAAAACCTCACCCGCGGCAATGCGATCATCGTCACCGCGCGAACCTTCGAGGAAGACCTGCAGGACGTGCCGATCGCGGTCAGCGCGCTCGAAGGCGACGCGCTCACCCAGCGCGCGGCGGACGACCTCGGCGACATCGCGGACAACATCGTGGGCTTCGCATTCGAGGAATTCACCGGCCTGCTCGCCCAGCCGACCATCCGCGGCCAGACGAACCTGCGCGTGACCTCGCCGGTCAGCAATGTCGCGACCTATCTCGACGGCATCTACATCCAGCGAAACTACCTGATCGACCAGGGCCTGATCGATCTCGAACGGGTCGAGGTCATCAAGGGTCCGCAATCAGCGCTCTACGGGCGCAACTCGTTTGCGGGCGTCATCAACCTCGTCAGCCGCACGCCCGATCTCGACGAGATCACCGGCTATGTGCGCGCCGGCATCGGGACGGACGAATATTACGAGGCGAGCGGGACCATCAACATCCCGATCGTGCCGGGCAAGGTCGCCGTGCTCGCCCATGCCGCCTACCAGGAATTCGACGGGACCATCCCCAACAGCCACCCGCTCGCCGACGAGGAAGGCTGCATCACCTGCGGCAATCTCGGCGGGTTCGAGCGCGAGACCTACCAGGTCACGCTGCTCGCCGACCTGTCCGAAGCCTTCCAGTTCCAGGCGAGCTATTTCCACACCGAGCGTTTCCAGGAACACGTCGCCAACGTGTCCTTCGGCACGGCCGGGCTCGACCCCTACAACTACAACAACTGCAGCCCGGTGGGCGGTCAGAACCGGCTCTATTGCGGCGAGCTGCCGAACACGCCGAACTACGCGACCGGGGCGACCTCGAGCCCCTTCCTCGGCCCCGTGCCCGACCCGCGGCCCGAGGGTTTCCTCATCGACCCGCGCGCCTTCGGCCTGAGGGGGCCGACCGACGTCATCAGTGCCAAGGTCGATTTCTCGCCCGCCGACCCGCTCACGCTGACCTACCAGTTCGGCTACACTTTCGGGAATGTCGACGGGCGCGGCTCGACCTCGCGCAACCCGCTGCAGCCGGTGGTCTTCGGGCCGGTCGTGCTCGGCGCGCTGTTCGATTCCTCGGGCTCGGGCAGCGAGTTCGAAAGCTTCAGCCACGATATGCGCGTGACCTATGAAAGCGACAATATCTACGGCTTCGTGGGCGTGAACTATTCGACCACCAGCGACATCGAATCGAACGCGACCGAGACCTATCCGGTCGGCACGCTGGAAACGCCCGGGCAGGACGACATCTTCTTCCCCATCGGCCCGGGCGAGCCCTTCCCGAATTTCTTCCTCGGGCGGCGCACCTTCCTCGAACGCGACGAGGATATCCTGTCGTTCTACGGCTTCCTCGAGGTGAGCCCGACCGACCGGCTCAACCTCACTTTCGAGGGACGCTACACGATCGAGGACCGCGCGACGATCGACCTTCTGACGCGCGATCCGAACGACCCGACGATCCAGGCGCTGAATCCGCCGCGCGACGACATCACGGAGGAATTCTTCACGCCGCGCTTCACCGCGTCCTACGAACTTACGCCCGACAACCTGCTCTACGCCTCGGCCGCGCGCGGGGTGAAGGCGGGCGGTTCCAATGGGCTCGGCGTGCCTTTCGAACCGCAGCAGCAATATGCGCGCGAGACGAACTGGACCTATGAAATCGGCTCGAAGAACTACTTCCCCGAAATCGGCCTGACGCTGAACGCGGCGCTGTTCTACACCGACTGGAACGACATCCAGACGACCGAGGTGCGCCGCCTTGCCGACGGGACGATCCCGACGACCTTCTTCGTCCTCTCGACCGTCACCGGCAATGTCGGCAGCGTCACGGTCAAGGGCGCGGAAGTCGAAGGCGTGTGGCAGGTCAGCGACACGATCACTTTCGATTTCGGCGCGTCCTACAACGACGCGACCTATGACAGCGGGGTGATCTCGCAGCGCTTCGGCCTTGCGGGAACCTGCGACGGGACGGTGTGCCCGACGGGCGAGGTGCCGATCGGCGGCAACCAGGTCGAGCGCACGCCGGCCTTCGATGCCTATGCCGGGCTGGGCTATCGCGACACTTTTGGCGAGGACGGCGAATTCTACCTGCGCGTCGACGGCTCCTACCAGACCAAGCAGTATGTCGACGAGGTCAACCTCGCCTGGGTGCCCGACCGCTTCCTGATGAACCTTCAGGCGGGCGTGAGCTTCGGCAATATCAACGTGCGCGCGGTGGTGCAGAACCTGCTCGACGAACGCTATGTCTCGAACTCGCTGTTCCTGATCGGCACGGGCGGGCTCGGCTCGTCGAGCTACGTGCCCATCTTCGGCCTCGACCGCACCGCGCGGGTCACGGTCGGCTACGAGTTCTGATCTTCCCTCCCCGGCGTCCCCCGGGGAAATACGCGAACGGCCCGGTGCAGCGATGCGCCGGGCCGTTTCGCTTGTTCGGGGGCTGCGTCAGCCGCGGTCCGACAGGATGAATTCGGCCGCCCGCTCGGCCACCATCAGCACCGCGCCATTGGTGTTGCCGCTGACATGGGCGGGAAAGACGGAGGCATCGACCACGCGGAGCCCCTCGGCCCCATGGACGACGAGGCGCGGGTCGACCACGCCCCCACTCGCGTCGGCGCCTGCCGTGGGCGCCATGCGGCAGGTTCCGACCGGGTGATAGGTCGGGTCCGTGGTGCGGCGCAGGTAATCTTCCCACTCGTCGTCGGTTTCGACCTCGGGTCCGGGCGCGATTTCCCCCTTGACGCGGGGCGCGATCGCGCCCTCTCGCATGATTGCGCGGGCAAAGCGCGCCGCGGCGGTGAGGTCGGCGATGTCGCGCGCGTCGGAGAGCATATCGAGCGCGATGCGCGGCGGCTCGCGCCAGTCGGCGGAGCGCAGCGCAAGCGTGCCGGTGCTGCGCGCATAGGACAGGCCCACCACCAGCGTCACCATCGGCTTTTTCGACGGGGTCACGCCCTCGGGGGTCAGCTCGAAGCCGAAGGGGCCGAACATAAGCTGCACGTCGGGCCTGTTCGTGCCCGCGCCCGAGCGGAAGAAACCGACCGCGTGCGGATAGGGACTGGTCGCGGGCCCGCGCCGCTGCACCAGCCAGCGAAGGCCGTGGAGCGCGACGCGGGCGGAGTTGATCTCCTGGTTGAAAGTGCGCGTGTCGACCGCGAAGGAAAGCTGGCTGCTGGGATGCTCCATCAGGTTCGCGCCGACGTGGCGCTGGTCGATGAGCGGCGCGATGCCGTGGTCGGCAAGTTGCTGCGCAGGCCCGATGCCCGACAGCATCAGCAGCTTGGGCGATTGCAGCGCGCCCGCCGACAGGATCACCTCGCGGCCGGCGCGCGCGATGTCCTCGCGGCCCTTTCGCATATAGCGCACGCCGACCGCGCGCCTGCCCTCGAAGACGATTTCCCGCGCCTGCGCGCCGGTCAGCACGGTGAGGTTGGAGCGACCCTTGGCGGGCTTCAGGTATCCGTCCGCCGCGCTCCAGCGCCGCCCCCGGTTCTGGGTGAGCTGGGGCGGGCCGATGCCCTCCTGCGTCTCGCCGTTGTAGTCGGCATTGGCGGGCATCCCGGCGGCCTCGGCGGCGGCGATGAAGGGCGCGGCGAGCGGGTGGACGGTGCGAAGGCGGTCCACCACCTGCGGGCCTTCGCGGCCCCGTTCCTCTCCGACCGGGAAGGCGCAGGCTTCCATCCGGCGGAAACAGTGCTCCACATCGTCGAACGCCCAGCCCTTGTTCCCCGCCGCCGCCCATTGGTCGAAATCCCCCCGCGCGCCGCGCACGTAGAGCATCCCGTTGATCGAGGACGACCCGCCCAGCACGCGGCCCGCCGGCCAGTAATCGCGCCGAGCGTGCCGGGTCGGGTCGGGCTCGACGTGGAAACCCCAGTCGTAGCGCGGATTGCCGATCAGCTTCACGATCGCGGCGGGGACGCGGACCAGCAGCGAGGCATCGCTCCCACCCGCTTCGAGCAGGAGAACGCGGCTCTTCCCGTCCTCGGTGAGGCGATTGGCAAGGACGCAGCCCGCCGAACCGCCGCCGACGATGACGTAGTCGTATTCGCTCACACGCCCCTGCTCACACCACCGCGCACACGGTCTGCAGGTTGAGGTAGTTCTCGATCGCGACCTGCCCGCTGTCGCGGCCCCAGCCGGACTGCTTGATCCCGCCGATGGGGAGCGAGGGGTCGTACATGGCGTGGGAATTGATCCACACCGTCCCCGCCTGAAGCCGCCGCGTGATGCGGGTGGCGGTCGAAAGGCTCTCGGTCCACACCCCCGCGGCGAGGCCGTAGTCGCTGTCGTTCGCGGCGGCGACGACCTCGTCGAAGTCGTCGAAGGGGGTCGCCACCACGACCGGCCCGAACACCTCCTCGCGCACGATCCGCATATCGGGCGAGACGCCGGTGAGGATGGTGGGCGTGACGAAGCTTTCGTTCGGCCCCGTCGTCTCGCCGCCGACCAGCACGCTCGCGCCCGCCTTGCGCCCGTCGGCGACATAGTCCGCGACCTTGGCCGCGTGGCGCTTCGACACCAGCGGGCCCATCTGCGTCGCGGGGTCGAGCCCGTGCCCGAGCGTGATGCCCTTCGCCGCCTCGGCGACGCCTTCGACCACCCGGTCGAACACCGAGCGGTGCGCGTAGAGCCGCGAGCCCGCGATGCAGACCTGCCCGCCGTTGAAATAGATCGCGTTCGCCGCGCCCGGAATCGCCGCATCGAGGTCGGCGTCGTCCATCACGATCACCGGCGACTTGCCGCCCAGCTCCAGCGTCACGCGCTTCAGGTTGCCCTTCGCCGCATCGAGGATCGCGCGCCCCGTCGCGGTCGATCCGGTGAAGGCGATCTTGTCGACCCCCGGATGCGCCGCGAGCGCCGCGCCCGCTTCCGAACCGTAGCCGGTGACGAGGTTCACCACGCCTTCGGGCAGCCCCGCCTCCATCATAAGCTCGACCAGCCGCACGGCGGTAAGCGAAGTGTCCTCGGCGGGCTTCAGCACCACGGTGCACCCGGCGGCGAGCGCGGGGGCGAGCTTCATCGCGGTCAGCACGAGCGGCGAATTCCACGGCACGATCGCGCCCACCACGCCGACGGGCAGGTGCTGGGTGTAGGCGAAGACCTCCTTGCCTTCGGGCTGGTAATTGATCGAGGTCGGGATGGTCGCGCCTTCGATCTTGGTCGCGAGGCCGGAGAAATAGCGGAACTGGTTGACCGCCCCCGGAATCTCCGCCCAGCGCCCGACATAAAGCGCCTTGCCCTGGTCCAGTGTTTCCAGCTCGGCCAGCTCGTCGATATTGGCCTCGAGCTTTTCGGCGATGTTCCAGAGCACCTTGGCGCGCTCCATCGGGACGAGGCCCGACCAACGCCCATCCTCGAACGCTGTGCGCGCGGCGGCGACCGCAGCATCGACATCCTCCGCAGTCCCGCGCGCAAGCCGCCCGATCACTTCTCCGCTCGCCGGATCGCGCGTTTCGAAATGCCCGCCCGCGCGCGCATCGATCCACTCTCCGCCTATGAAATGACGCTGGGCCCCACGTGCGAGGAAAGCCTGCGCGGCGGCGCCCGGCGTGGCGGCGTTCGAGAAATCCATTCGCTTCATCCCCTTGTCGCAGCAACCCTTTGCCGCAAGTTCTAAGCCCGAGCCGCGAGGAAAGGCCAGCATCGCCGCGCCCTGTCCGCTGGTCGGATAACGCAGCGCCCGGCGCGCCCGCTCTTCCCAAGCGCACAAACCTATGTTTAGTCTCGCCCCCGATGGACCTCTTCCACGCCCCGACGGACCTGTTCCACGCGCTCGTCCTGCTCCATATCGTGACCGGCACGCTCGGCCTCGTCGCCTTTTGGGTTCCGATCGCGACGAAGAAGGGCGCGAAGCCGCATCGCCGCTGGGGCCGGATCGCGTGCTACGGCTTTCTCGGCGCGGGCACGCTGGCGATTCTGATGGCGCTGCTGTCGCTCTACGGACCCGAGGAGCGCATTCCCTCGGTCACCGACCGTACCCTGTTCGCCGGGCTGTTCGGCTGGATGATGCTCTATCTCGGCTTTCTCACCATCGGCTTCGTCGACTACGGCCTTGCCGTGGTGAAGCACGCCCGCGAGCGCACGAAGCTGCGCCGCGCGCGCTATCAGGCGGTGATCGCGGCGGTGATCGTCTCGGGCGCGTGGTGCGGGTGGTTCGGCGCGATGATCGGCCAGCCGCTGATGGTGCTGGTCGCGGTCGTCGGGATCGTCGCCATGGCCCTGCAGCAACGCTATATCTGGCGCCGCGAAGTCGCGCGCGGCTCCCACGTGGGCGAACATTTCCGCGCGCTCATAGGCATGGGCATTTCGGCCTACACGGCCTTTCTTTCGGTCGGCCTCGTGCGGAGCATTCCCGAGCACGTCTTCAACCCCGCGATCTGGGCCGGGCCGAGCGTAATCGGGGTTTCGCTGATCATATACTTCACCCTGCGCGCCCGCCGCAGCGCGCCCTCCAAACCCGGCGCGAAGCCCGCCTCCGCGGCGGCTTTCGGAGCCGAGCGCGCCGGGCCTTAACGCGCCCTTCCCGCGCCCCCCGCGAACATCGCAGGAGCGCCGCCGAAAAACCTTAAGCAAATCACGCCATTGCGGCAGCGTGACCGAAGACGACCGCCTCGCCCATCTCGATCGCCTCGCGCTCGGCAGCGTCAGCGACACAGCGATATTCGACAAGATCACCCGGCTCGCCGCGACCATGCTCGCCTGCCCGGTCAGCCTCGTCTCGATCGTCGAGGCCGAGCGGCAGTGGTTCATCGGCCGCACCGGGATCGAGGTCGAGGAGACCCCGCGCGACTGGTCGTTCTGCTCGGTCTGCATCGCGCGCGGCGCCCCGCTGCTGGTCGCCGACGCGCGGGCCCACGAATTGTTCGCGGGCAGCCCGCTGGTCACGGGCGAGCCTTTCATCCGCTCCTATCTCGGCATTCCGATCGCGAGCGAGGACGGCGCGCTGCTCGGCACGCTGTGCGCGATAGGCCGCGAACCGGACGCTTTTTCGGCCGAGCACATTCCCGCTCTCAAGGTGCTGGCCGAGCTTGCCGAGCAATGCATCACCACCCACGCCCGCACGCTCGACCTCAGCCGCGCGAACGCTTCGCTTTGCGAGCTCAACCGGGTGTTCAAGCAGGCCGAGCGCGCCGCCAATATCGGCTCGTGGCGCGTCGATCTCGCCAGCGGCACGCTGCGCTGGTCGGACCAGGTCTATGCCATTCACGGGCTGGAACCGGGAACGCCGGTCGATGTCGAACGGGCTGTCGGTTTCTACGTCCCCGAGGACCGCGCCACGGTCGAGGCCGCGATGAACGAGGCGATCGAGCACGGCGAGCCGTTCCAGTTCGAAGCCTATGTCAGCCGCCCCGACGGCGAACGCCGCCGGGTGCGCGCGGTAGGGGAACGGATCGACGCGGACGGCAGGCCCGAAAGCCTCGCCGGGGTGTTCCGCGACGTGACCGAAGAGCACCTCAGGAACGCCGCGCTGAAGCGCGCGGCCGAGCGCGACCGGCTGACCGGGCTCTACAACCGCGCGGTGTTCGACCGCAAGCTGGCCGAGACGGTGCGCCATGCGGGCGGAAAGCCGGTGACGGTGATGCTGCTCGACCTCGACGGGTTCAAGGACATCAACGACACGCTCGGCCACCTCGTCGGCGACACCGTGCTCGCCGCGCTCGGCGACCGCCTGCTGGCCGAGACGCGCGGCGATGTCTTCGTCGCGCGCTGGGGCGGGGACGAATTCGCCTTCCTCTTCGCGCCGGGCACGCGGATCGAGCAGGCGACCGCCTTCGCCGAAAAGCTGGCGGAGGAATTGTCCGAACATCTCGAACTGGGCGAAGATGTCTTCGCGGTCGGGGCGACCTGCGGCATCGCGCAAATGGCGGGCGAGCCGCGCCGCGGCTGCGCCAGCCGGGCCGAGGAACTGGTCCGCCGCGCCGACCTTGCGCTTTACCACGGCAAGCGTTCGGAACGCGGCACGGTGCAGTGCTGGAGCGAGCAAATCGAGGATGCGCAGGACGCGCGGGCGAGCGCGATCGCGAGCCTCGCCTCGGCGCTGCGTTCGGAGCGCGCCTTTGCCGCCTACCAGCCGATCGTCGAACTCGATACGGGTCGCACGGTGTCCTTCGAGGCGCTCCTGCGGATGCGCGAGGAAGACGGGCGCGTGCTCACCGCCGGGCAGGTTTCGCCCGCGCTGCTCGATCCGAAACTGTCGCGCCGGGTGTCGGATTTCATGCTCGAACGCGCGCTTGCCGAAGCCCCGCGCCTGATCGCGCTGCACGGGCCGGACACGCGGATCGGGCTGAACGTGACCGAGGCCGATCTGGCCCGCCGCGCGAACGGGGGCGGCTTCGTCGACAGGCTGATGGCGATGGTCGCGAAAAGCCCGCTCGCCCCGCGCAATGTCACGATCGAAGTGACCGAGACGATGTTGCTGGTCGACGATGCGGGCCGCGTGCGCGAGGCGCTCCACCGGCTCGACGCGGCGGGGTTCACCGTCGCGCTCGACGATTTCGGGACGGGGTTCTCCTCGCTTACCCACCTGCGCGACTTTCCCATCCGCAAGGTCAAGATCGACAAGGATTTCATCGCCAGCATCGCCGATGATCACCAGTCGCGGCTGATCGTCCAGGCGATCGTGCAGATGGGGCGCAGCCTCTCGATGCGGGTCGTCGCCGAAGGGGTCGAAACCGAGGACCAGGCGCGCTTCCTGCGCCAGGTCGGCTGCGGCCATGCGCAGGGCTATCTCTTCGGCCGGCCCGAAAGCCTCGCGGTGCATGAGGAAGCGCACGCCGCAGCGAAATGGCGCTGTGTAGGGTAAAGGCGCGCCTGTTGGTGCGCGCGGTGCAAGCGTAGGGCGGCCGCCTTGCGCGCACGAAACCCTATGCGCGCGGCGTTTGGGGGACGTGGGTGAAGGAAACCCGCCGGGCGGTTCCTACAGGGCGATTTGCAAAACCGCCAAGGGGGTATGAATTACGCGAACTTGCGTCCCGCGCACGCAAAGCCGCCGATCAGGCCGCGGCGGGCTTGGCCGCGGTCGCATCGAGGATCCAGTCGGCGAGCGCGTCCTGCTTGAGCTCGGCGACTTCGAGGCCGAGCGCGCGCACCGCTTCGTAGCGTTCCGACGGGGCATAGTCGGCGGGCAGCTGGACGAAGGCGCGGCCCTTGGCGGAGCTCAGGATCTGCAGCCCCTTCGCCCCGTCGGCACCCGTGCCGGGCAGCAGGCCGCCGACCACCGGCAACCCCGAACGCGCGAGCGAGCCGAGCAGCAGGTCGGCCGAGGGGCGAAAGCCGTTCACCGGATCGCGCTCGACCAGCCGCAGCACGGGCGCTTCGCCCTGTTCGACGATGACATGGCGCGATCGGTCATAGGCGAGATAGGCCGTGCCGGGGCGCAGGGTCATGCCGTCGACGACGTTCTCGATCTCGCAGGCGAGCGAGGAGCGCATCGCGCTCACCGCGCTGTCGAGAGTGGCGGCGTCGGCATCGATGACGAGCACGGTCGGCGGGCAATTGGCCGGGAAGGCGGCGAGCAGGCGCTTGGCCGCGTCGATGCCGGCCGTCCCGCAGCCGATCGCGACCACGCTGCCGTCGCTTTCGTAGGCTCCGCCGGAGTCCGGCGTCGCATCGCCGCCCGCCCCCGGGCCGAGCTCGCCGCTATGCGCCTTGACCACGATCTCGCCGAGCTTTTCGACCGTGGCGTTGAATTCCTCGCGCGAGGTGTGGAGCGGCTTGGGAAAGCAGTGCACCGCGCCCAGCTCGAGCGCGCGCTGCGCCGTGCCGGTCCCGGCCTGGGTGATGCTGGAGAGCATGATGACCGGCATCGGGCGGGTCGCCATGATCTCCTCGAGGAATTCCATCCCGCTCATCCCCGGCATTTCGACATCGAGCGTGAGCACGTCGGGCTTCGCCTCGTCCATCTTCTCGCGCGCTTCCTCGGCGCTTTTCGCGACGGCGCAGACATCGACGCCTTTCGCATTGTCGAGAATGTCGCAGAACAGGGCGCGCATCGCCGCGGAATCGTCAACCACCATCACTCGTGTGTTCGGCATCTTTCTTTCCCGTCAGGCCCCGCCGCGCGCCGCTTTGGGGGGCGGGGGCGGTGGCAAAAAGTTCGGCGGGTCGAAGGCGGCCGGGCCGACAGGGGGAGGACGAGGGGATGGCCCGGGAGCCTCCGACCCGTTCGCAGGTCTACGCGCCCACCTGTTTGGAAAGCCTCACGCGCTCTCTAGGGGGCTTCGCATAGTGCGCGCCAAACCCCGCTTTCAGCCGCTCGCCCTAGGCATCCACCCTGCAATGGATCGGACGGAAACGGAACGGACGGGAACCGAGACCAGAAAGGGTGCGAAGTGACGATCAAGCAGATTTCCCGATATGTCGGCACGGGCCTCGTCGGCCTCCTCCTTATCGCGGGGGCGGTCGCTTTCTACAGCGTCGATACGATCCGCTTCGGCGGGCCGATCCAGCGCTCGAACCAGGAATTGTCCGACTTCCGCGCCGACATCAACCCGCCGCCGGGCTACCTCGTCGAAGCCTTCGCGCTCGCCAATGTCATGGCGGTCCACCCGGAGAGCTACGAGATCAACGACAACCGGCTGAACAATCTCGAACGCGACTGGCGCGAGACGGCGGCGAAGTGGGAGAAATCGAATCTCGACCCCGCGCTCAGGGATGAATTCCGCCGCATCACCGAAAGCGATGCGACCGAGTTCTGGGACGAGGTCAACAACACGCTCAAGCCCGCGGTCCGGAACGACCGCGCAGCCGTGGTCGATGGCTCGCTCGACCGGCTGCTGACGATCTACCGCGCGCATCGCAGCAAGATCGACGACCTGCTGGAACGCACCGGCGACGTGCAGACGGGCCTTGCCACCTCGAGCGCGGGGACCGTGACCACCGCCTCGATCGTGCTGATCGGCCTGGGCGTGGTGCTGGTGCTGGCGATCGTGATCAGCCTCGCCGCCTTCGCGCGGCTGGTGCTGCGCCCGCTCGAAGAGACGGCGGGCACTATGGAGGAACTCGCGCGCGGCAATCTCGACGTCGCCCGGCGCGAGACGGAGCGCAAGGACGAGCTCGGCGTCATGGCCCGCGCGATCGAGACCTTCCGCAGCGCGCTCGCACGCGACAAGCACCGCGCCGAGACGCAGAACACCGTGGTCGAGGCGCTGTCGGCGGGGCTCGAGAAGCTCGCTGCGGGCGATCTCACGCATCGCATCGACGACTCGGTGAAAGGCGAATACGCGGCCCTGCGCGATGCCTATAATTCCGCCGCGGGCAAGCTCGGCGGGATCATCGGCCACGTTCGCCTCGCCGCGACCGGGGTGCGCACCGGATCGGACGAGATTCGGGTTGCCTCGGAAGACCTCTCCAACCGCAACGAGGAACAGGCCGCCAGCCTCGAGGAAACCGCCGCCTCGATGAGCGAGGTCACCAGCCTCGTGCGCAAGACCGCGGAAAACGCGCGCGGCGTGCAGGCGTCGATCTCGAGCACCCACCAGCAGGCAACCCAGGGCGGTGAAGTGGTGAAGAAGGCGGTCGACGCGGTCGCCGCGATCGAAAGCTCCTCGCAGGAAATCACCCAGATCATCGAACTGATCGACGGGATCGCCTTCCAGACCAACCTGCTTGCCCTGAACGCGGGCGTGGAGGCCGCGCGCGCGGGCGAGGCGGGCAAGGGCTTCGCCGTGGTGGCCAACGAGGTCCGCGGGCTTGCCCAGAGGAGCGCCGATGCGGCGCGCGACATCAAGGTCCTGATCGACAAGTCGACCGCCCATGTCGGCGACGGGGTCAATCTCGTCGGCGAAACCGGCACGCTGCTGGGCGAAATCGTCGCCCAAGTCGGCAAGGTGACGACACAGGTCGACGACATCGCGGAGATGGCCGCCTCGCAGGCGGTGAACCTCGAACAGGTGAACAGCTCGGTCGGGACGATGGACCAGATGACCCAGCAGAACGCCGCCATGGTCGAGGAAACCACCGCTTCCGCGCGCAGCCTCGCCGACGAAGCGCGCAGGCTGGGCGATCTCGTCGCGCAGTTCCGGGTCGAGGGGGCAGCCCATGCAGCAGCCCCCGTGGCCGAAGTGCCCGCCCCTCGCAGCACCCCGCAAAGCAGCGCCGCGCCCCCGCCTGTAAGGGGCAATCTCGCGCTCAAGCCCGATCCTGCGGCGAACGAAGCGGAGGAGCAGGACTGGAGCGAGTTCTGATCCGGCCCCGCCGGGTCGCTTCCTTACCCTCGCCGCCCACCCGTGATGCCCCGGTCCGCGCCCCGCGCGCGCCGGGGCATTCGCCGTGCCTGCCTCCCCAACGCCCAAAGCCCGCCAGAACCGCCCCGCCCCCCCGCATAAGGGGCTCTGCATAGTCCCGCTGCAAACGCCCTTTCAGCGCTCGCACCATAGGGATGCAGGCGGGATCGAGAATGCCTGCAACAGGCAATGGCTCGCACTCGGCAAGGGAAAGGGTACGCCGTGACTATCCAGCAGCTGTCCAGATATGTGTCCGCCGCCATCATCGGCCTGATCGGCATCGGCGGGCTCGTCGCCTTCTACGGCGTCAACGAAATCCGCTTCGGCGGGGCGATGCAGCTCGAAAACGAGCGCATGGCCGCCTTCGAGGCCGCGATCAATCCGCCGCCGGCCTACCTGCTCGAGCCGTTCATGGAAGTGAACCTGATGGCGAACAACCCGGACAACCTTGCCGAGCACGCCGAATATCTCGGCCGGCAGAAGCGCGAATGGCAGGCCGCGACCGAAGCCTGGGCCGCTTCCGAACTCGACGAGGACCTCAAGCGCGGCCTGGCCGAGACCACCGCGACCCACGGCGCGGAGTTCTGGAACATCGTCGAGCGCGAGTTGATCCCCGCAATCCGGAACGACGAAATGGGCCGTGCGCGCGCGATCCTGCGCGAGCTTCTGATGGTCTACCGCGCGCATCGCGGGGCGGTCGACCAGCTGCTCGCCGACACCGCCGCGCGCCGCGACGCGCTGGACACCGAAAGCGCGGGCACGGTGGCGACGATCACGACCATCCTCGTCGCGCTCGGCCTGATCCTCGCGGCCGCGCTGATCGCCTGCTTCGCCATGGTGACGCGCAAGGTGCTGCGTCCACTGGGCGAGACCGCTGGCGTGATGGAAGCCATGGCCTCGGGCGATCTCGAGGTCGGCCGCACGCACACCCACCGCGACGACGAGATCGGCACGATGACCCGCGCGATCGAACAGTTCCGCGCCTCTCTCAAGGCCGACAAGGAACGCTCCGCGGCGCAGGCCCACGTGGTCGAGACGCTGTCGGGCGCGCTCGGCAAACTGTCGGACGGCGATCTCGTCCACCGTATCGACGACAGCGTGACCGGCGAACACGCCGCGATCCGCGAGGCTTACAACACCTCGATCGGCAAGCTCGCGGCGATGATCGCCAGCGTGCGCTCCTCTTCCGCCAGCGTGCGCACCGGATCGGACGAGATTCGCGTCGCGTCGGAAGACCTCTCCAACCGCAACGAGGAACAGGCCGCCAGCCTCGAGGAGACCGCCGCCTCGATGAGCCAGGTCACCGGCCTCGTTAAGAAAAGCGCCGAGAACGCCAAGAGCGCGCAGGAGGCGATGGGCCGCACCCACAAGCAGGCGACCGAGGGCGGCGAAGTCGTCGCCCGCGCGGTCGATGCCATGGCCGCGATCGAAAGCAGCGCGCAGGAAATCACCCAGATCATCGAACTGATCGACGGGATCGCCTTCCAGACCAACCTGCTTGCCCTGAACGCCGGGGTCGAAGCCGCGCGCGCTGGCGAGGCGGGCAAGGGCTTCGCCGTTGTCGCCAACGAAGTCCGCGGGCTTGCCCAGAGAAGCGCCGATGCCGCGCGCGACATCAAGGCGCTGATCGACAAGTCGACCGCCCATGTGGGCGACGGGGTCAACCTCGTCGGGGAGACCGGCACGCTGCTGGGCGAGATCGTCGCCCAGATCGGCAAGGTCACGGCGCAGGTCGACGACATTGCCGAAATGGCCGCCTCGCAGGCGGTCAATCTCGAACAGGTGAACAGCTCGGTCGGGACGATGGACCAGATGACCCAGCAGAACGCCGCCATGGTCGAGGAAACCACCGCTTCCGCGCGCAGCCTCGCCGACGAAGCGCGGCGGCTGGGCGATCTCGTCGCGCAGTTCCGCACCGGCGAGGATGCGCCCGCCGCAGCCGCTCTCGCGCCCGCCACACGCCCCGCCCCCGCGCGCCCAGCCGTGCAGCCGCGCCGCGCCGCGCCCCAGCCCGCGCCTGCGCCGGCGACCAGCGGCAATCTCGCGCTCAAGCCCGAACCGGCGGAGGAGATGCCTGTCGCCCCGGCAGAAATCGAGGAACAGGACTGGAGCGAATTCTGACCCCGGGGCGCGGCTGGCGCGCCCTCTCACCCGACCACCGACACACCCGGAGTACCCCGTGCAGACCATCACCCTGCCGAGCAAATGCGACCGCGCCGCGGCGAGCGCGCTGATCCCCGAAATGTGCGATGCGATAGGGGTCAGCCCGCTGGCGGTCGACGCCGCCAAGGTCGAGCGGATCGGCCAGGCCATGCTCCAGCTGCTCGTCTCGGCCGCGCGCACCGAAGGGGGCATCGCGCTCGCCAACCCGAGCGAGGCATTCCTTGCCGCGGTCCGGCTTGCCGGGCTCGAGACGGTTCTTCTCGAGGAGGCGGCGCGATGAACGAAGACGACATCCAGCAGATCTTCTTCGTCGAGTGCGAGGAATCGCTCGAAGCCGCCGAGGCCGGGCTCGATGCCTGCCGCAACGGCACGCACGACGACGAGACGATCAACGCGATCTTCCGCGCGGTCCATTCGGTGAAAGGCGGCGCGGGGGCCTTCGGGCACCTCGCGATGCAGGCGTTCACCCATTGCTTCGAGAACCTGCTGGGTGAAATCCGCGAACACAAGATCGAACTGACCCCGGCGCTGGTCGACCTCATGCTGACCGCGCTCGACCTGCTGCGCGACCACGTTGAAGCCGCCCGCAGCGGGGCCGAGGCGCCCGACGATGCCGCCCTTATCGGCCAGCTCGAAGCGGCGCAGGCGGGCGGCGACGGTGGCGGCGTCGTTGGCGAAGATGCGCCTGCCGCACCGTCCGAGCAGGAACCGGAGGCACCGCAGGCGCCGGAGGCTCCCTCGGCCTCCTCCGGCCTCGACGATCTCGACGCGCTGCTCGACGAACTCGCGGCCGATCCGGCCCCCGCTGCCTCGCCCGAGCCCAGCCCTGAACCCGAACCCGAACCCGAACCCGTCGCCGACTCCGCGCCTGCGGACGGTGCGACCGAAACCGGCGGCGGCGCGGAGTGGCTCGTGCACATCCGGCCCCATTCGGGCGCCATGGCGAACGGCAGCGAGCCGCTCTTGTGGCTGCGCGAACTGGCCGAGCTGGGCGGCACCTGCGAGGCGTGCGACGTCTCCGCGATCCCCGCGCTCGAACGGCTGCTGGTCGAGGAAGGCTATTTCGGCTGGACCTTCCGGATGCCCGCCCACGTCACCCGCGAACAGGTCGCGGACATCTTCGACTTCGCGGGCGAGGATGTCGCCGTCGCCTATGGCGAGGACGGCCTGCCCGCGGTCAAGATCCCCCGCCGCGAAGCGCCCGTCGACCCGCCCGGCCAGCCCACCCCGCCGCTCACCGCCGAACGGCGCAAGCCGCAAGGCGCGTCCGGCGGGAGCAGCAGTCCTGCGGTCGGCGGGTCGCAATCGGTCCGCATCGACCTCAAGAAACTCGACCGCCTGATCGACGGCGTGGGCGAGCTCGTCATCGCGCAGGCCATGCTGACCCAGCGCCTCGCCGATGAAAACGTCGCCCATGTCGAGGAGCTCGCGATGCTCGACACGCTCGTGCGCGACATCCAGGAACACGCGATGGCCTTCCGCGCCCAGCCGATCAGCGCGGTGTTCGGGCGCGTGCCGCGCCTGCTGCGCGAACTGGCGGGCAAGACCGGCAAGCACGTCAAGCTCGAGGTGACCGGCGAGACGACCGAGCTCGACAAGACCGTGATCGAGCGCCTGTCCGAGCCGATGACCCATCTCATCCGCAACGCGGTCGACCACGGCATCGAACCGGCCGAGGACCGCCAGGCGGCGGGCAAGGACCCCGAAGGCACGCTGTCGCTTTCCGCCGAACAGAAGGCGGGCCGCATCGTCATCCGCATCGGCGACGACGGACGCGGGATCGACCGCGAGAAGATCCGCGCCAAGGCTGTCGCGAGCGGCATCATCGCCGAGGACGCGCAACTGTCGGACGAGGAATGCTGCCAGCTCGTCTTCGCCCCCGGCCTGTCGACCGCCAAGGAGATCTCGAACATTTCCGGGCGCGGCGTGGGCATGGACGTGGTCAAGCAGAACGTGAAGGACCTGGGCGGGCGCATCACGATCGAATCCGAACCGGGCAAGGGCACGACCTTCGTCCTCGCCCTGCCGCTGACGCTGGCGATTTCCGACGGGATGATCGTCGAGGTCGGCGACCAGTCGCTCGTCATCCCGCTGACCCACGTGATCGAAAGCCTGCGCCCCGCGGCGGACGAACTGAAAGGGCTTGGCACGCAGCGCCAGATGCTCAACGTGCGCGGCGCCTTCGTGCCGATCGTCTCGCTGGGCGCGATGACCGGCGCGCGCGACTGGGAGGCCGATCCGAGCAAGGGCGTGCTGGTGCTCGTCGAGACCGAAGGCAGCGGGCGCGCCGCGCTTCTGGTCGATGCGATCGCCGACCAGCGGCAATTCGTGATCAAGAGCCTCGATGCCCATTACCGCGCGGTCGACAGCGTCGCGGGCGCGACGATCATGGGCAATGGCCAGGTCGCGCTGATCGTCGATGTCGATTTCCTCGTCCAGTCGACCGGTGCGCCGGCCCCCGGAATGGCGCACGCGGCATGACGGCGGAGCGCGCGGCGGGCACGCGAGGGGGCGAAGGGAGCGGCGGCGAGGCCGCGCTCGTCCCCGGCATCAGCCCGATGGTCTATTCCGAAGCAGACTTCCTTCGCATCGCCGAACTCGCGCGGGTCGAGGCGGGCATCGTCCTTTCCGAACGCAAGCGGATGCTCGCCTATTCGCGCCTCGCCCCGCTGGTGCGGCGCAGCGGGCGGACGAGCTTCGGCGAATATCTCGACCTCATCGAAACCGACCCGGGCGAAGCGATGAACGCGATCGCCGCGATCACCACCAACCACACCTATTTCAACCGCGAGCCGCACCATTTCGAGCATTTCGAGGCCGAGGTCCGCCCCGGACTCGTCGCCCGCGCTTCGCAAGGCGGGCGCGTCCGATTGTGGTCGGCGGGCTGTTCGAGCGGGGAGGAGATCTGGACGCTGATGATGGTCCTGCTGGGCGAGGACAAGGGCGCGGGCAAGCGGCTCGCGACGCGCGACGTGGTTGCGCTCGCGAGCGACCTGTCGGGCCAGGCGCTCGCCAGCGCCAAGGCCGCGACCTACCCGGCCGAGGCGATTGCCGCCGTGCCCGAGCGCCTGCGCCGCCACTGGACCGCACCCGCCGCGCCTGCCGCCGCAAGCGGACCGGAACGGCTCTCCATCGGCCCGGAGCCGCGCGCGCTGGTGCGCTTCCGCCAGCTCAACCTTCTGCGCCCCTGGCCCTTCGCCAATGCCTTCGACGTGATCTTCTGCCGCAACGTGATGATCTATTTCGATGCCGCCTCGAAGGAGCAGCTCGTCCTCGCGCTCGCCCGCCAGCTTGCGCCGGGGGGCTATCTATACATCGGCCATTCCGAGCGCGTCTCGGGCGAGGCGAGCGCGCTGATCGATCCCGTAGGCCCGACGATCTACCGGCGGAGGGCGGCATGAACGCGGCGGTGAAACCTCCCCTGCGCGTCCTCGTGGTCGACGATTCGGCGGTGATGCGCGCGCTGCTTCAGCACCGCCTCACGCGAGAGGCCGACATCGAGGTCGTGGGCTCTGCCGCCAATGCGAACGAAGCGCGCGCGCTGATCAAGGCGCTCGACCCGGACGTGGTGACGCTCGACATCGAGATGCCGGGGATGGACGGCCTGTCCTTCCTCGAGAAGATCATGACCCTGCGCCCGACCCCGGTCATCATTGTCTCCAGTGCGACCGAGGCGGGGGCGAGCGCGACCGCGCGGGCGCTGAGCCTGGGCGCGGTCGATTGCTACGCCAAGTCCGAACTCCAGCGCGGCACGGGGCACGACGACGGCGGCGCGCTCGCGCGGATGGTGCGCGAGGCGGCCTCGGTCCGGCTCGGCCCGGCGCGCGGGGGGGACCGTCCCGCCGGGCGCCCCCGCGCGCCCGCTCCCCGGCCTGCATCCGCGCCGCAGCCCGCGCCCCCGCTGCGTCCCGGAGGTGCGCCCGAGCTCATCGCCATCGGCGCCTCCACCGGCGGGGTCGAGGCGCTTCACACCCTGCTCGCGCGGTTCCCCGAGGATTGCCCGCCGACGCTGATCGTCCAGCACGTCAACGCCTGTTTCGCCCCCGCCATTGTCCAGTCCCTCGGCCGGATCGCGCGCCCGCGCGTCATGCTCGGCGAAAGCGACCTGCCCCTCGCCCGCGGGACGGTCCTGCTCGCGCCGGGCGATGCCAAGCATATGCTCGTCGCGAGCGCAGGGGCGCGCGGCCACCGCTGCGTGCTGCGCGCGGGCGAGCCGGTCGCCGGCCACCGCCCGAGCGTCGATATCCTGTTTCGCTCGGTCGCCGAGCGGGTGGGCGCGCGCGCCTGCGGCGTCCTGCTTACCGGCATGGGCCGCGACGGCGCGGAGGGGCTTGCCGCCATGCACCGCGCCGGCGCGCACACCATCGCGCAGGACGAGGACAGCTGCGTCGTCTTCGGAATGCCGCGCGCCGCGATCGCGCTCGGCGCGGCAAGCGAAGTCCTACCGCTAGCCAGCATCGCCGATGCCCTGTTCACTCCCGAGGAGATCGCCCGATGAGCGCCCCGCTTTCCATACCCCCGTCGGACCTGGCGCAGGCCGACCTCGAAGCCCCTGCGCCGGTTCGGCTCACCATCCTGCAGGGCCAGGCGAAGGCCAGCGCCGACCCGGCGGTGGAAATGGGCACGGTGCTCGGCAGCTGCGTTGCGACCTGCCTGTTCGACCTGCGCGCGCGGGTCGGGGGGATGAACCACTTCCTTCTGGCAGAACCCCCCGAGCACGCAGACCGCGCCAGTTTCGACCGCGACTACGGCCTCTTCCTGATGGAGCTGCTGGTCAACGAGATGCTGCAACTGGGCGCGAGCAAGTCGCGCATGAAGGGGCGACTCTACGGCGGGGCGAACATCAATCCCGACCTTGCGCCGATCGGTTCGGCGAATGCCGCCTTCGCCCGCGATTTCCTTCGCCGCGAGGGGATCGAGCAGGTCTACGAGGACCTCGAAGGGCGCCACGCGCGCCGCATCCAGTTCCGCCCCGCCTCGGGCCTCGTGCGCTGCCGGGTGGTCGCGCGCGATGCCGCACCTACGCAAAAACCACTGGCCCGGCCGCAATCGGCGATTGGGACGGTCGAGCTATTCTAGCACGAAAGGATCAGGATATGTCGCCAGCCCACGCTTCCTCGCCCCGCAGCGCGCCCCCGAATACCGCGCCCGCCGATACCGCCACCGCCGAGAACCCCGGCGGGGACGGATCGATCCGCGTGCTGACCGTCGACGACAGCGCCTCGATGCGCGCGCTGCTGCTCGCCGCGCTGTCCTCGCGCGGGTTCGCGGTCGAACAGGCCGAGGACGGGCAGGAAGCGCTCGAATGGCTGGCCACCAACGAGGTCGACGTCATCATCACCGACATCAATATGCCGCGGCTCGACGGGTTCGGCCTGATCGAGAAACTGCGGGGAAGCGCGCTCCATGCCGACCGGCCGATTCTCGTGCTGACCACCGAAAGCTCGGACGAAAAGAAGGCGCGCGCCCGCAATGCCGGGGCGACCGGCTGGATCGTCAAGCCCTTCGATGCCGACAAGCTCACGACCGCGCTGCGGCGCGTGACCCACTGAGCCCGACCCCCACCCCCAGGAGCGGAAAAAGAGACCCATGCGCTGCGAACTGATCACTTTCGGGATAGCCGACCAGCTTTTCGGCATCGACATCATGACGATCCGCGAAATCCGCGCCTGGTCGCCTGTGACGCGCCTGCCGCGCGTGCCCGAATATGTCGCGGGCGTCGTCAACCTGCGCGGCGCGGTGCTGCCGGTGATCGACCTGTCGATCCGATTGGGGTGGCAGGCGACCGAATGCACCCCGCGCAATCCCATCATCGTGACCGAATTCGAAGGCCAGTCGCGCGGGCTGATCGTGCACGATGTCAACGACATCGTCTCGCTCGACGCCGAAGACCTCCAACAACCCGACGCGGTGCAGAACGATTACATCACCAATTTCCTCGAAGGCGTGGCCCCGCTGGGCGACGACATGGTCATGGTGCTCGACCTCACCAAGCTGATGGCGAACGACGAGCTGGACCTTGCCGCATGAGCCAAGCCCTGCCCCAAGGCATCCACCCCGCCATCGCGCAATCGCTCGGCGCGCTCGCCAGCGATACCGAAGGCATGGGTCTCGCCCTGTGTTCCGATCCCGACATCGCGGCCCGGCACATGGAGCAGTTGCAGGCGATCGACCGCATCTCGCAGTCGCTGCGCGAACTCGCCCGCGTGCTGGCGGCGAGCGATCCCGAAGCGGCGGTGGGCGAGATCTGCCTCGGCGACCTGCGCGCGGCGCTGGAGGAGGCGTGTGCGTCCTGAGAAGATCATGCTCGCGGGCCACGTCGCCGCGCTCGGCTTCGCCTTCGCCACGGCGCTGCTCTGCCCGCGTCCTGGCGAGGCGGCGTTGCTGCTGCCGCTGCATGGCGCGGGGCCGGACGCGGCGCTCGCCTGGGCGGCCCGCGAGGAGGCGCGCTTCCTCGCGCTCGATACGGCCAGCGGACGCGTGGTCGCGCTGGTCCCCGATCACGGCAGCCTGTTGAGGGCGCTGGCTGCCGGCATCATCCCGATCGCGGCCGACGGGACGGGCTGCGCGGGGGTTAAGGACGGAGAGACATCGTGGAAGAACTGAACCGCCTGCGCCTCCAGGGCGTGCAATTGCTTGCGGGGCTTTCGGCCCTGTGCAGCGCGATCGTCGCGGGCTGGGCGCTCTATTCGGGCGCGCCCGCCTTCGCGTTGGCCGGGGCCGCGCTCGTCGCCCTGCCGCTGTTCTGCGCCGCCACGGGGCGTGCCGATGCCGCCGCGCGCATCGCGCTGGGGGCGACCTTCCCGCTCTATGCCGCGCTGTTCCTCGCGCTCGCCAAGGGGTCGGGCTGGATCATCGACTGGCACATGACCTTCTTCGCCTTCCTCGCGACGCTTGCGATCATGGCCGACTGGCGGGTGATCGCCGCCGCGACAGTGACCACGGCGGTCCACCACCTCGCGCTCAATTTCATCGCCCCGCTGTATGTCTTTCCCGACGGGGCGGACCTGCTGCGCGTCCTGTTCCACGCCGTCATCGTGCTGGTCGAGGCGGGCGTGCTCGTCATGCTGTGTCTCAGGCTCGAAGCGCTCGTGACGGGCCTGATGGCCGCGCGGCGCGAACAGTCCGAGCAGGAACAGCGCACCGCACGCGAGCGCGAGCGGATCGCGCACGAACAGAACGAGGTTCTCGCCGCGATGAGCGCCCGGCTGAAAGCGCTTGCCGCGGGCGACCTCAAGGCCCGGCTGCAAGATCCTTTCCCCGGCGATTACGACAGCGCGCGCGTCATGCTGAACGACAGCTGCGCCGCGCTCGACAAGCTGGTCGGAGCGGTCGCGCACAACGCCGATCTCGTCGCCAGCGGGTCGCGCGAAATGCGCGAGGCGTCGAACGACCTCGCTTCCAAGACCGAGGAGCAATCCGCCTCGATCGAGAACGTCGCGCGCACCACCGCCGACCTGCTGCGCGAATTCAAGGAGAATTCGGAAGCCTGGTCCACCACCCGCACCACCGCGCTCGAGGCCAAGGCCGATGCCGACCGCGGCAGCGAGGCGATCAAGGGCGCGGCCGAGGCGATGGAGCGGATCGAGGCGTCGTCCGCCCAGATCGGCGAGATGATCGCTTTCATCGATTCGATCGCCTTCCAGACCAACCTCCTCGCCCTCAACGCCGGGGTCGAGGCCGCCCGCGCGGGCGAGGCGGGCAAGGGCTTCGCGGTCGTCGCGGGGGAGGTGCGCGAACTCGCCCAGCGTTCGGGCGAAAGCGCGACCGCAATCAAGGAACTGATCCGCACCTCCAAGACCGAGGTCACGACCGGGGTGGAAAGGGTGCAGGAACTCGTCACCCTCTTGGGCGGTGTCGTCACCCGCTTCACCGAAATCGCCGAGCGGATCGACGAGATCGCGGGCAAGTCGGACCGCTCGCTCGCGGGGATCGAGCACATCAACGAGGCGATGGAACTGCTCGAACGCGCGATGCAGCAGAACGCGGCGATGGCCGAACAGACCAGCGCCGCCTCGGCCCAGCTAATGCAGAGCGCGGGCGAGTTGAAAAGCCACGTGGCGAGCTTCGATCACGGGGCCGCGGGCGAAGGCCCCTCCGACCTGCGCGCCGCCGCCTGAGCGCGCCCCTTCTTGCCGCGGTGCGCTCCTTCGGGAACGCGGCGCGGCCTGCCACCCGGTGAAGGCACCGGAACCCGTCGCCCTTCGCGGGGATGCCCCGATGAGTTTCATCGGCAGCCCCGCGGAGGGTTTGGCGTATCTCGCCCGTTCCCCCTTCGAGCCGCGCGACATTTCGCGACCGAGCGCGACGTGACAGGCATGGACGCGCAAGGCATCCTTGGCGGCGCGGCAGAAGAGGGAAAGGTGGCATGAGGAAACGCAGCATTGCTCTCAACCGCTTCGGCTACGGCCTGCGCTGGCGGGATGGAGCGCGCGGGGCCACCGATCCCGAAGCCGCGCTGCTCGCCCAGATCGACCGCTTCGACCCCGCCCCGCCGGGCCTTGCCGGGCGCGCGGACACGTCGGGCAAGGCCGGCGAAATCCTCGAACTGCTGCGCCGCAACCGGATGATGCGCGAACGCGCCCCCGCAGGCGCGCAGACCGGGGCGATGATGGCTGGCGAAAGAATGGCAGACACTGCTCGCGGGCCGCTGGCCGACCTGCCGCCCGACATCCGTCGATCCTATATGGACGCGGGCCGGGTGCTGCGGCGGGACATCGCGCTCAAGGTCAACACCGCGGTGGTGAGCGACACCCCCTTCATCGAGCGGCTGGTCCATTTCTGGTCCAACCACTTCAGCGTCTCCGCCGCGAAGCCCGGCACCCAGCACCAGGTCGGCAACCACGAATTCGCCGCGATCCGCCCGCGCGTGCTCGGGCGCTTTTCCGACCTGCTCAAGGCCGCGGTGCTGCACCCGGCGATGCTGCTCTATCTCGACCAGTTCCAGTCGGTCGGTCCCCATTCGCGCTTCCAGCAGCGCGCGCGGCGAGGCGCCGGGCGAGAGCGCGGCCTCAACGAGAACCTCGCGCGCGAAATCCTCGAACTGCACACGCTCGGCGTCGAGGGCGGCTATACGCAGGGCGACGTGACCGAATTCGCCCGCGCGCTGACCGGCTGGACGATTGCCGGGATCCGCCGGATCGAACGCTTCGCCGATCCGCAGCCGGGCGGCGCGGCCTTCGTCGCCTTCGCGCACGAGCCGGGAACGCGGCGAATCATGGGGCGCAGCTATCCGCAAACCGGGCCGGAGCAGGCGCTTGCCGTGCTCGATGACCTCGCCGCCCACCCCGCGACCGCGCGCCACGTTGCGACCAAGCTCGCGCGGCATTTCGCGGGCGATGCCCCGCCGACCAGCCTCGTCGCGCGGCTCGAGGCCGACTTCCTCGCCACTGGCGGCGACCTTGCCAGCCTGACCCGCACGCTCGTCGCCTCGCCCGAGGCGTGGACCGAAAGCCCCGCGAAATATCGCGCGCCGTTCGAATGGCTGGTCGCGGTGCTGCGCCTGACCGGCGTCGAGAACCTCGACGACAAGCGGATTGCGGGCGCGCTGCGCGAACTCGGCCAGGTGCCGTGGCGCGCGCCCTCACCCGCAGGCTACGACGATCTCGCGGCGAGCTGGGCCGGGCCGGACGCGCTGGTGCGGCGGGTGGAACTCGCCGAAAGGGTCGCGCGCAATGTCCCGGCAGGCGACGTCATGGCGCGCGCCGAAGCGGCCTTTCCCGGCGCGCTGTCCGACAATACGCGCAGCTGGCTCGCCCGCGCGGAAAGCGGGACGCAGGCGCTCGGCCTGCTGCTGGTCGCGCCCGAGATGATGCGGAGGTGACTGCGATGACCCACGGATTCGACCGCCGTTCGATGCTCACAGGATCGCTTGCGCTTTCCGCGGCGAGCCTCGCCCTGCCGCGCATGGCCTTCGCGCGCGGCCCGGGCAGCCGCAACCTGCTGTTCGTCCTGCTGCGCGGGGCGGCGGACGGGCTTGCCATGCTCGCACCCGTAGGCGACCCCGGCTTCGCGGCGCTGCGCGAGCGCGCCCTGCCCGATTACGCGGCGGCGCGGCGGGCGAACGGCTTCTTCGCGATCCACCCGGCGCTGGACGCGGTCGGCGCGGCCTATGAGCGCGGCGAGGCATTGTTCGTCCATGCCACCGCGACCGCCTATCGCGACCGCTCGCATTTCGACGGGCAGAACCTGATCGAGACGGGCGGCACGCGCCCCTATGGCCTAAAGGACGGCTGGCTCAACCGGCTGGTCGCGCTCACCGGCGAGGCTGCCGGCGCGCCGCCGCGCGCGCTCGCCATCGCACCGACCATGCCGCTTGCCCTGCGAGGGCCTGCGCCCGCGTCGAGCTATGCGCCTTCCGCCCTCCCGCAAGCGAGCGGGGATTTCATGGACCGCGTCGCGCAGCTCTATGCCGCCGACGAACAGCTCGCCGGGCTGTGGGCGCAGGCGATGGAGACGCGCGCCATGGCCGGGGCGAGCGAGGTCAAAAACCTGCGCGATGCGACCGCCGCGGGCGAGCTTGCCGCCTCGCTGATGCGCGAGGAGGACGGCGCGCGGATCGCGATGATCGAGCTGGGCGGGTGGGACAGCCACGCCAACCAGCCCGGCCAGTTCACCCGCGCCGCGCGCCAGCTCGACGCGCTGCTCGGCGCTTACGCGGCAGCGATGGGCAGCGCGTGGGGGCAGACGCTGGTGCTGGTCGCGACCGAGTTCGGCCGCACCGCGCGCTTCAACGGGACGAACGGGACCGACCACGGCACGGCGGGCGCGGCGATCGCGCTGGGCGGGGCGGTGGCGGGACGGCGCGTGGTCGCCGACTGGCCGGGGCTTGGCGAGGCCGCGCTTTACGAGGGCCGCGACCTCGCCCCGACCATCGCGCTCGAAAGCGTGCTGGCGGGCGCGGTGGCGGAGCATTTCGGGCTCGATCCGAAAGCGGCCCTCGCCCGTCTCTTTCCGGGGCGCACCGCACAGCCGCTCGGCGGTATCGTGCACGGCTGAGCCCGTGGGCGGGGCGCGCCTCAGCCCTTCCCCTCGCGCCTTTCGAGCGGCGGCCGGTCCACGCCTTCGAGCAGCGCCGGGTCGAGCGCGTCGCCCTTCACCACCGACACGTCGCCGGTCGTCTCGAGAATGACCGCGCGCACGTTCGACAGGTCCGAAACATTCGCCGCGCGCAGCTTCTCGAACAGGTCGGAGCGGGTGACGCGCGTCTCGTTCATCGCGTCCTGCTGGAACTCGCCGTCGCGCACCAGCACGACCGGGCGGTTCTGCACGACGGTCTGAAAGCGCGGCCATTGGAAGCGCAGCTGGTTCATCGTCCATTGCACCGCGAACAGCGCCGCCATCGCCGCGAGCGCCTGGACGAAATCCGTCCACGCGGTGGCCACCCAAGCGCTCGCCACCAGGCTACCGAGCGCGATCGTCATCACAAAGTCGAAGTTCGACATTTTCGACAGCGACCTCAGGCCGTTGAGGCGGATCAGCGTCGTGACCCACAAGAGCGCGGCCCCCGCGAGGACAAGCCCCCGCAGCACCGTGTCGAGCATTGGTTCGTCTACAAGCATTCGCCGTCTCCTCCCTTACGGGAACGGAGGAGCGGCGCGCGGTTCCCGCTTACTGATCCATGATGGGAGGCGCGGAAGGCACCGTGCCGCCGGTCAGGATCGCGCGCGGCTCGTTGGCGAGGATGCCGACCACCTGCGTCCACACCGCGACGTTCTGGCGCAGCTGGTCGGGATTGATCTTGTCGAGCGTATCGTCGGGCGTGTGGTGGAGGTCGAAATAGCGCAGCCCGTCCTGCTGCAGGTCGATGAGCGCGCCTTCCTGGTCGCGCACGATGTTGAGATCCGCCCCGCCGGTCGCGACCACGGTGGAATCGGCGACGCCGAAGCGCGCGACCGCCTTGGCCAGTTTCGCGTGGAGCTGCGGGTTGCTCTCGCGGAAATTGCTTTCGAAGCGCCAGATGCGGTCCGCGCCGAAATCGCTTTCGAGCCCGACCGCGATCGGCTCGTCGATATGCGCGGCGCTGTAAACCTTGCTGCCCCACAGGCCGGTTTCCTCAGCGCCCGCCATCAGCACGCGGATCGTGCGCAGCGGCTTGCCCGTGTACTGGACGTGGTAAGCGGCCGCCGCGATGATCCCGCAGCCCGCCGCATCGTCGAACGCGCCGGGCGAATTCCACCAGCTGTCGATGTGGCAGGCGAGCAGGACCGGCGGAAGCTCGGGATTGCGCCCGACGATCTCGCCGACGACATTACCGCTCATCGTCTCGCCGAGATCGCGCGGGTTGAGTTCGAGCCGCAGGCGCACCTGCCGCCCGTCCGCGCGGGCGAACATCCGCTCGACATTCTCGGCATCGGGAAGCGACATGGCCGCGGCCGGGATCGGATCGACGCCTTCGGGAAAGGTCGTTCCGCCGGTGTGCGGGTTGCGGTGGTAGTCGGTCCCGACCGACTTGATGACGGTCGCGATCGCCCCCTTGCTCGCCGCGATCCCCGCGCCGACCCAGCGCGCCGGGCCGGCGAAGCCATAGTGAGAGCCGTCCTGCGCAGGCTTCATCGCGTGGCTGATATAGGCGATCTTGCCCTTGAGGCTCCCTTCCGGAGCGGCGCGCAGGTCATCGACATTGCGGAAATAGACCAGCTCGCCCTCGACCCCGCCTTCGGGCGTCGCCGCGCTCGTGCCGAGCGGCAGGACGACGAGATCCTGCGCGAAAGGCTCGGTCACGCGGGCGCGGGCGATGTCGCCGGGAACCCATGTCTCCATGGCGAAGGGCTCGCTGCGGACGTTCTTGAAGCCGTGCTGGCGCAGCCAGTTCATCGCCCATTCGCGCCCGCGCGCCTCGGCCTCGGTGCCGGCCTGGCGCGGGCCGACCTCGGTGGTGATCCCCTCGACGAATTCCCAGGCGAAGCGGTCGCCTTCGCGCACGCGGTCGGCCTGCTCCTCGACGGTCGGCTGTTCGGGCGGGAGCGCGGTGGCGGAATGCGCGACCAGCGCGAGCGAGAGGGCGGCGAGCGTCGAGGTGAGCGGGGCGGTGAGGGTCTTCATGGCAAACCCGCTACGCCCGCGCGGCTCCCAAGTCCAGCTTGCCCTTGCCCCGCTGCCGCCCTATCTGGCAGCGCAACAGCTTCTCCCACTCCCGACCGACAAGGACGACCCTACGATGGCCGCGCAATACGCCTTCGTCATGAAGAACATGACCAAGACCTTCCCCGGCGCCCCCAAGCCGGTGCTCTCGAACATCAACCTGCAGTTCTACCAGGGCGCGAAGATCGGCATCGTCGGCCCCAACGGTGCGGGCAAGTCGACGCTGATGAAGATCATGGCCGGCATCGACACGGATTTCTCGGGCGAGGCATGGCCGGGCGAGAACATCACCGTCGGCTATCTCCCGCAGGAGCCGGAACTCGACCCGACCAAGACCGTCCTTGAAAACGTGCGCGACGGCGCGCGCGAGACCGCCGACCTCGTCGAGGAATTCAACGCCGTCTCAGCGCAAATGGCCGAACCCGACGCCGATTTCGACGTGCTGGGCGAGAAGATGGCGGAACTCCAGGCCAAGATCGACGCGGTCGACGGGTGGACGCTCGACAACCAGCTCGAAATCGCGATGGAGGCCCTGCGCTGCCCGCCGGGCGATGCGTCGGTCGAAAACCTGTCGGGCGGAGAAAAGCGCCGCGTCGCGCTGACCCGCCTGCTCATCCAGAAGCCCTCGATCCTGCTGCTCGACGAACCGACCAACCACTTGGATGCCGAAAGCGTCGAATGGCTCGAGAACCACCTGAAAGAATATGCCGGCGCGGTGCTGATGATCACCCACGACCGCTACTTCCTCGACAACGTGGTGGGCTGGATCCTCGAACTCGACCGCGGCTCCTACTACCCGTATGAGGGCAACTATTCGACCTATCTCGAAAAGAAGGCGAAGCGCCTCGAACAGGAAGCGCGCGAGGAAAGCGGGCGCCAGAAGCAGCTTTCCCGCGAGCTCGAATGGATCCGCCAGACGCCGAGCGCGCGCCAGACCAAGTCCAAGGCGCGTATCCGCAAGTTCGAGGAGCTCCAGAACTCGCAGGATTCCCGCAAGCCCGGCAAGGCGCAGATCGTCATCCAGGTTCCCGAACGCCTCGGCGGCAAGGTGATCGAGGCGAAGAACATCTCGAAAGCCTATGGCGACAAGCTGCTCTTCGAAAACCTCTCCTTCACTCTGCCGCCGGGCGGCATCGTCGGCGTGATCGGTCCGAACGGCGCGGGCAAGTCGACCTTGTTCCGCATCATCACCGGGCAGGAAACGCCCGATTCCGGCACGATCGAGATCGGCGACACGGTGCGCCTCGGCTATGTCGACCAGAGCCGCGACGATTTGAACCCTGCGAACAACGTGTGGGAGGAAATCTCCGACGGGCTCGACTACATGAAAGTGAACGGCCACGACGTCTCGACCCGGGCCTATGTCGGCGCGTTCAACTTCAAGGGGCAGGACCAGCAGAAGAACGTCGGCAAGCTGTCCGGCGGCGAGCGCAACCGCGTCCACATGGCGAAGATGCTGAAGCAGGGCGGCAACGTCCTGCTGCTTGACGAGCCGACCAACGACCTCGACGTCGAGACGCTGGGCGCGCTCGAGGAAGCGATCGAGAACTTCGCGGGCTGCGCCGTGGTGATCTCGCACGACCGCTTCTTTTTGGACCGCCTCGCGACGCACATCCTCGCCTTCGAGGGCAATTCCCACGTCGAATGGTTCGAGGGGAACTTCGAAGCCTACGAAGAGGACAAGCGGCGCAGGCTCGGCGATGCGGCGGACCGGCCGACGCGGCTCGCTTACAAGAAGCTGACGCGGTGAGGTGACGCGGGGGCGGAAGCGGTCCGTCCGCTACCGGCCACGGCTCCGACATCTTCCCCTCGTCGCCCCGGGCTTGACCCGGGGTCCCGCTTCACTTTCACTACCGCCATGGATCGCGAGGCATCCGGAGGTTGGGTCTACGTCATGGCGGACCGCTATCGCGGGACGATGTATGTCGGGGTGACGGCCGATCTCGCGCTCCGGGTGAGCCATCATCGAAACGGGAAGGGCTCCGAATTCTGCGCGCGCTATGGTCTGAAACGCCTCGTGTGGTCCGAACGCTTCGATCGCATCGATGACGCCATCGCGCAGGAGAAGCGGATCAAGCGCTGGCGGCGAGAGTGGAAGTTCGATCTGATCGAAAAGGCCAATCCGGACTGGCGCGATCTGTCGCACCTTATTGGCGGCACTTAAGGAAGAAAAAAGCGGGGCCCCGGATCAAGTCCGGGGAGACGGTGCAGTGCAATCCCTCACCCCCGCATCTTCTTCAGCAGCATCCCGTTGATCATCGCAAGGTCGCTCTCGGTCACCACCGGCTCGATCTCGGCGAGGAAGCCCGCGACCGCTGCGGCCTTGTTGAACAGCACCTCGTCCTTCTCGCCGCGCAGCACGGTCTGGTAGTTCAACTGCAGGTTCATCTGGATCCAGTTCGCCTTGCATTCGAAATACTTGACCGCGAGGAAATAGCCCGCGTCCTCATCGTCGGCGATGTCGTCGAGGCCGCTTTTCATCCGTTCGGCCTGATCGCGCAGGTAATCGCGGATCGCCTGCTTGTCGGCCTCCGCGATGGTATCGGTGAAATGCAGCCCCGCGCAAATGCGGTCGGCGTCGAGGATCGCGCGCGCCCTCTCGAAGGGGGACAGGGTGTCGAGCGGCTGGGCGTGCAGGGACGGATCATGGGCGGTCATCGGGGCCTCTCCTCGATTGGGGCAAAGCCGACATCTGCCAGCCGGGGTATGAACGCGCGGATTGCACCTTACCCGTATTGCCCCCTAGCCGAAGCGCCGCGCCGTCCCCTTCGCCTGGGCGCGGCGGGATGCTAGGGCCTGCGCGCATGGCGACCCGTCTCATCATCCACGGCCGCGTGCAGGGCGTGTTCTACCGCGACTGGACCGTGCGGACCGCGGGCGGGCTCGCTCTTTCCGGGTGGGTGAGGAACCTTTCCGACGGGACGGTCGAGGCGCATCTCGAAGGCGAAGCGGACAAGGTGCGCAGCCTGATCGAGCGGATGCACGAAGGCCCGCCGCGCGCCGAGGTCAGCCGCATCGAGGAAAGCGAGGCCGCGCCCGAGGGGCTCTCCACCTTCGAGCGGCGGTGAGCCATCCCCGGCCGATTTTCCTACAGCGCGCAGGCAGGATAAGGCCCCCTTTCTGCGCTCTTTGCCATCCTCCGCCCCCTTCCGGAAAACCGTGCCCCGGCGCACGGACGCGGACGGGTGCTGCGGAAAAAGGCCCGCTCCTCCTGTCCGTCCGCTTCGCGAAACAGCGCCCAACACACTGAAAAACAGACCGGACTCACCATGATGGAAAGTTGACAGGGTGTCACCTTTGTCACCTTTTCTCGCCCCCGGTCCCCGCCAATCGCGCCCCGCCCCGTCGCGGCTCATGCTCGCCTCGCCCCGCGCAAGGTGGCGTGCGCGAAATGCAAGCCCTAGCTCGCCCGCCATGCCGGACCTGCCCAGGCAATTGCGCAAGAACCGCCTCTGGCCGCTCGCCGCCTTCCTCATCGTGGCCGCGCTCGGCTGGGGCGCGCACGCGGCGATCGGCGGGGTCTATTCGGGGGCCGAGGCGCGCGACCTGCTCGAGGCGCTGAGCCGCGCGGGGCTCTATCTCGGCTCGGCCATCGTTACCGGGTCCGCCACCACTCTGGCGCTGATGCTGACCATGGTCGGGATGATCGACCGGCTGGAGACCGAATTCAACCGCGAGGCTTACGAGAACGTCAACATGGTGGCGAAGCTCGCGACCGCCTCATTGCTGCTCGCGCTCATCGTGCTGCTCGCTTTCGTCCTGCCGGTGGGCGAATTCGAAAACATACCCGATCACTGGTTCGAGATCCTCTATGACGTGCTTTTTGCAGGCTCCGTCGCGATGGTCGGGCTGATGGCGGCGACCGTGGTGATGATCTACCTCACCTTGCGCCGGGTGCTCGCTGCGGTGACGCCGGGCGACAAGTTCTGACGCGCCCGGCAGAGCGCTTTACGCCGTTTTAACCGCGCCACCGCATCATTCGCTCAAGCAGGGGCGATGAGAGGGGCAGCGCAATGACGGAGAGCCTTTCCGGCGGCGAGGCGGGAATGCTCGCGCTCGATCCGGCTGCGGCGCTGCTTGCGACCATCGCGCTGGCCGCGGCGCTGACCGTTTACACCTGCCTGCGCCATCCCCTCGCCGCCCGCGGGACGACTCGGCCATCCCCGGACCCGCTTGGCGACCTGTTCCGCCAAGGCGGCCATGAACGCGCGATGCGCCGTTCCCGGCCCTCGGCCGGCGCCCGCTCCGACAGCGTCATGGCGGCACGGATCGACCGGCTGGAATCGCACGGTCGTGTCTGGGACGAAGACGCGCGGCGCAAGGCCACCGAGCAGGTCGCGAAGGTCCTGCGCGCCGGTATCCGCCGGAGCGACGAGGTCCGTACGATCCCGGGCGAAGGCTTCGTCATCGTGATCGAGAACGCGCGCGAGGACGAAGCGGTAGGGATCGCGCAGCGGCTCCGCAGGGCTCTCGCCGGGGCCCGCATCCCCGGCATGGGCGCCGACCTGCGCGTCACCGCCAGCTTCGGCATCGCCGAGGGCCGACCGGGCGAAAGCTTGGACGAGGCGCGCGCCCGGGCAGGCGGCGCGCTCGATGCGGCGACGGCTAGCGGCGAAGATTGCGTGATCGCGGCGAGCGAGATCGAGGAGATCCTCTTCCTGCCGCCCCCCGCCGCCGCTGAGGCCCCGCAGGACCTGCCACGAACGAGGGCCGCCTGAGCCGCCGGTTCAGGGCGAAAGCCAGCGTCCCTCCCATGAACCGTCCTCCGCGCGCTCGAAGCCGGCGCGGACATGGCCGGTATGGGCGAGATAGAGCCAGTCGAGGCTGGTGAGTTCGACCATGAGCACCGCGAAATTGGGCCACGCTGCGACCAGCTGTTCGTCGGTCGGCTCGACCCCTTCGAATTCGCGCGGAAGGCCCGAGGTCGGCGCATTGCTCGGCGTGCCCGGCCCCTCTCCGAGATAGCAGCGCCGGGCGAAATTCGTGCTGTCGGCCCACGCCTGCCGGGTAACGGGCGCATCGTCCAGCACCCGCGCCGTGCCGCGCGCGCGGATCTGGATCTTGGCGCCCTTGTCGTAGAACAGCACCGCCGCGCGCGGATCGGCGTTGAGCGCGGCGGCCTTGGGCGCGCGGATGTCGGTATGGAAGCGCAGGGTGAACGCCTCCCGGTCGAAGGCGCGCAGCACCATGATGCGCGCATCGACATCGCCGGTCACGACGGCGGGCGTGTGCATCGGCGAGCGGCGATCGCGCGCCGCCCTTGTGAGGCGCGCCGAGAGATCGGCAAGGACTTCGTCGAGCTGCTCGTACATGGCTTGCCCTCTGCGCGCTCGGGCAGGCGGGATCAAGTCGCGTCGCACCCGTTCATTTGGCAAACATTCAATATGAACAGCGACCTGCAGGCCCGGTTAAGGTCGGCGACAGGGCGCAGGGCCTAGAATAAGGCTATCACTCATGCCGTGTGTGGTGGGGCGGCGTTTCTGGAGGCACACATGGACATTTCCCTTTTCCTGAGAGGCAGCGCCTTGTCGGCGCTCGCCCTGGCGCTTGGCTTCATCGCCGCACCCGAACCCGCGATGGCCGCAAGCGCCGGAGCGGAAATGTCGAGCGCAGCCGATCTCCAGCCGCGCGGCGAACGCCGGGAGGCGCGCCGCGCCGCTCGCGCCGAGCGTCGCGCGACGCGCCAGCAGGCCCGCGGACAGCGCAGCCAGAGGCGCGAGGCGCGCCGGGAGATTCGCCGCGAACGCCCGGCAAGGGTCCGCTCGGGCCGCAGCGTCTCGCGTCCCGAGCGCGTCCAGCCCCGCTTCGATCGTGCGCCCCGCCCCCCGCGCGAACGGAGCGTCAGGCCGGCGCGCGAGCGGGCCGACCGCCTCGAACAGCGCGCCGAGCGCCGGGCCCGGCAGTTCGAGCGCCGCACCGAGCGACGCGCCGGCCGGGTGGATAGCCGCACCGACCGGCGGGCGGACCGCCTCGACCGCCGCGGCCGCGACCGCGCGGCGGAGCGGGTCGACCGGCGCGGAGATCGCCGGGCCGATCGCATCGACCGGCGCGCAGAGCGCCGCGCCGACCGCATCGACCGCCGCGGCGAAAGGCGTGCGGACCGCGCCGAGCGCAGGGCTGACCGCCGCGCCGATCGCAGGATCGACCGTCGCCGCGACCGGGGCTTCGACGACCGCATCGCCCGCGGTGTCGGCCGGGCCGACCGCGCGATTGATCGCCGCGCCGATCGCCGCGCCGAGCGCAGGGCAGAACGCCGGGCCGAACGCAGAGCCGAACGGCGCCGCGACTGGCGCGATGGTCGCCGTCGCGACTTTCGCCGCGAGATCCGACGCGAGCGCCGCGATGCCTATCGCGACGGTCGGCGCGACGCGCGGCGCGATTTCCGTCGGTGGGACCGCCGCTGGCGCGACAACCGCCGCTTCGGATGGCGCGATTATCGCCGCGCGCACCGGCAGCGCTTCCGGCTCGGTCGTTACTACGCGCCTTTCCGCGCGCATCGCTACAGCCGGATCGGCATCGGCTGGCATCTCGACAGCCTGTTCTTCCAGCCGCGCTTCTTCATCAACGATCCGTGGGCCTTCCGCCTGCCGCCGGTCTATGGCCCCTATCGCTGGGTGCGCTATTACGACGACGTCCTGCTGGTCGACGTCTACACCGGCGAGGTCGTCGACGTGATCTACGACTTCTTCTGGTAAGCGCCTCCTTGCCGCTCAGCCCCCGGTCGCCCCGCGCGGCCGGGGGCTTTCGCCTGCCGCCTTGCACCCGCTCGCGTGGCTGTTAGAGAGGCGGCCCCATGCCCAAGGCCCCTGCCATCCCCGACCAGGACGCGCTGCGCCGCCTCGGCGCTCAGGTGACGAAACGCCTCGACGCCGATCCCGGCGTCTACCGGATCGACACCGACAAGGCCGACCTGTTCGCGGTCGGAGAGTTCCTCACGCCCGCCGAATGCGCGCGCCTGTGCCTGATGATCGACGATGTCGCGCGCCCTTCGAGCCTTCACGAACAGGGCTATGAAAGCGGCTTTCGCACATCCTATTCGGGCGATCTCGACCCGCATGACCATTTCGTGATGGGCATTTCGCGCCGGATCGACGACTTGCTCGGGCTGAACCCCGTCACGGGCGAGGCGATCCAGGGCCAGCGCTACCTGCCGGGGCAGGAATTCAAGCCGCACAATGACTGGTTCTACACCTCCGAAGCCTATTGGCCGCTCGAAAGGAAACGCGGCGGGCAGCGCTGCTGGACCGCGATGGTGTTCCTCAATGAAGTCGGGGAAGGCGGGCACACGCACTTCACCGACATCGGCATCTCGATCGAGCCCAAGCCCGGCGTTCTGCTGGCATGGAACAATGCCGACAGGGACGGCGTGCCGAACGAGTGGACCAAACACGCGGGAACCCCTGTGGGCAAGGGCGCGAAATACATCATCACCAAGTGGTATCGCACCCGCCGCTGGCGGTAGGAAAGAGGGCGGAAGCCTTTCAAAGCCCGGCGCAGGTCCGGACTCAGGTTCTCTCCAAAGCCTCCGCGATCAGCTTGCGCGTCGGCCCGACGCCGTAAAGCGCGATGAAGCTGCCCATGCGCGGGCCCTGCGAGGAGCCGAGCAGGGTCTGGTAAAGCGCCTGGAACCAGTCGCGCAGATTCCCGAAACCGAATTCCTCGCGCTTGCCGATTTCATAGACGATGGTCTGCAGGTCCTCCGCCGCCATGTCCGCCGGAACCGCGGCCAGCTCGGCATCGAGCGCGCGCAGCGCGTCCGCCTCGTTCGGGGTCGGCGCGCGCTTGACCAGCGTCGGCGCGACGAAATCGCGGTTGTAGGCCAGCGCCTTGTCGACGAGGCTGTCGAGCGCCGGGTGCGCCGCCGGGTCCGCATCCTCGATATAATTCGCAAGATAGGACCACACCGCCTCGCGCGTGGCTTCGGCCCCCAGCACCCCGACAAGGTTCAAAAGCAGGCTGAAGGGCACCGGCAGCGCATCGCCCGCGCCCGGAGCCTGCGGCCCCTCCACCCGCTCGTTCGCGCGCAACAGGTGCCAGACCGGGTTGCCGAGCTGCTTGTCGAGTTCCTGCTCGGGCAGCTTTTCGCGGAACTGCCAGTAATCGTCGATCGCCTTGGGGATCACGCCCGCATGAAGCTGCTTTGCGCTGCGCGGATTGGCGAAGATGTAATAGCCGAGGCTCTCCTCGGAGCCGTATTGCAGCCATTCCTCGATCGACAGGCCATTGCCCTTGGACTTGGAAATCTTCTCGCCCCTGGCATCGAGGAAGAGCTCGTAGATCAGCCCCTCGGGCTTGTTCCCGCCGAGCACGCGGGCGATCTTGCCGGACTGCACGCCGGAGTCGGTCAGGTCCTTGCCGTACATCTCGTAATCGACGCCCAGCTCGACCCAGCGCATCGCCCAGTCGACCTTCCACTGGCACTTGGCCTTGCCGCCCAGCGCGCTCTGCTCGACTTGCGTGCCGTCCTCGTCGGTGAAGCGGATGAGGCCGGCTTCGGCATCGACGACCTCGATCGGCACCTGCAGCACCGCGCCGGTAGTCGGGCTGATCGGCATCAGCGGCGAATAGGTCTTGCGCCGTTCCTCGCCGAGCGTCGGCAGCATGATGTCCATGATCGCGTCGAAGCCGCGCAGGACCTTGCGGATGCCTTCGTCGAAAGCGCCCGAATTGTAGCGGTCCGAGGAGCTGACGAATTCGTAGTCGAAGCCGAAACGGTCGAGAAAGTCGCGCAGGCGCGCATTGTTGTGATGGGCAAAGCTTTCATGCGTGCCGAAAGGATCGGGGATGCGCGACAAAGGCTTGCCGAGGTGCTGGCTGAGCATTTCGCGGTTCGGCACATTGTCCGGCACCTTGCGCAGGCCGTCGAGATCGTCGCTGAACGCCACCAGCCGCGTCGGCGCGCCGCCGGTCACGGCCTCGTAGGCGCGCCGCACCAGCGTCGTTCGCAGCACTTCCTGGAAAGTCCCGATATGCGGCAGGCCCGAGGGGCCGTAGCCGGTCTCGAACAGGACGGGGGCGCCGCCCGGTTTCCCGTCGCGCAACCGCTTCGCAAGGCGTTGGGCTTCCTGGAACGGCCAGGCTTTGGACTTCGCGGCGGTCTCGATGAAGGTGGTCTCGGTCATGGCAGGCCGCATATGCACCTCGCCCGGCATTGTGCAAGCGCGAAGAACAGCGCTTACGGGGTGTAAAGCGGCGGACAGGCGCGTTTACTTTCGCGCGCCCCTGCCCCATCTTGGCGCGCGTGACGGTTCCCTCCACCGCCCCCGCCCCGCTGCCGCTTCCCGCGCTCCATGCCAGCCATGGGGGCAACTGGCTTCGCGCCGGAGACAGGGGGGCCAATTCCCCGACCGAAGCGGTGTCGAAGGGCGATGCGATCATGGCCGCCGCCGATACGCCGGTGCTTCTGCTCAACGCGCCGTTGGTCGCGAACCGGCTGGGCTATCCCGACCTTTCCGGCCTCGACCTGCTCGAAGCCTTCGCCTTCGTTCATCCGGCGCGCTTCTGCGTGCCGACCCCGCGCGGGCTGGCCGAAGCGCTGGGGATGGAGCCGCCCCAAGGCGATGCGGACGTGCCCGAATTCCTCCAGCGCGCGGCGGGCGCGCTGTGCGCGGCGTGCGAGGATCCCGAGTGGTTCGAGCGCGCGGGCGCGTGGAGCGCGCTGCAATCGCTGGAGCGCCTGCGCTGGCCTTGGGCGCAAGTGCTTCGCCCCCACATCGCGCGGCCCGAGCGGGCGGAGAAATGGCTCTTTTCCGCCCTGCCCGAATGGGAGGAAGCGGGCGAGCGCGCCCCGCCCCGCCAGGTCGACCTGCCGTCCGAAAGGGTGCTCGCAAGGCTCGACGAACTGACCGGCGAAGGCGCGGAGAAGCGCGAGGGCCAGCGCGCCTATGCGAGCGATGCGGCGCGCATCTTCGCCCCGCGCTCCCGATCCGAAATGCCGCATATCGCGCTCGCGCAGGCGGGGACGGGAATCGGCAAGACGCTGGGCTATCTCGCCCCGGCCTCGGCGTGGTCTCAGGCTTCGGGCGGAACGGTGTGGGTGTCGACCTACACCAAGAACCTCCAGCGGCAATTGCGCTCCGAAAGCCGCCGGGCTTGGCCGCTGAAGCGCCCCGACGGCACGCCGCCCGTCGTCGTGCGCAAGGGGCGGGAGAATTACCTGTGCCTGCTCAATCTCGAGGACGCGCTGCAAGGGGGCTTTGCGGGCCGCCCCGCGATCCTCGCGCAGCTGGTGGCGCGCTGGGCCGCCTTCACTCGCGACGGGGACATGATCGGCGGCGACCTTCCCGGCTGGCTCGGCACGCTCTTCCGGAAGCGCGGCATCGCCGCGCTCACCGACCAGCGCGGCGAATGCGTCTATGCGGGCTGCCCGCATTACCGAAAGTGCTTCATCGAGCGGGTCGGGCGCGAGAGCGCGAGCGCCGACCTCGTCATCGCCAACCACGCGCTCGTCATGATCAACGCGGCGCGCGGGAGGGACCATGCACAGCGCCCCACCCGCATCGTCTTCGACGAGGGCCACCACGTTTTCGAGGCGGCGGATTCGACCTTCGCCGCGACGCTTTCGGGGCAGGAGGCGATCGAGCTTCGCCGCTGGATCATCGGCCCGGAAAAGAAGGCGCGCGGGCGCAGGCGCGGGCTTTCGGCGCGGCTGGCGGATGTCGCGAGCTACGACGAGGCGGGCGGCGAGGCGATCGACGCGGCGAGCGAGGCGGGCAAGCTGCTGCCCGCCGACGGCTGGCTGCAAAGGCTGGTCGAGGGCGAGCCCTGGGGCCCGCTCGAAGAACTGCTCTTCGCGGTGCGCGCGGTGACCTATGCCCGCGACGAGAGCGGGCAGGAGGCGGGCTACGGCATAGAGACCGAGGCATCGGGCCTGCCGGGCGAGGTGATCGAGGCGGCGGGCGCAGCCGAGGCGGCGCTCGCCAGCATCCGCGCGCCGCTGATCCGGCTGTCGGGCAGGCTCGAGGCGATCATGGCCGACCCGCCCGACTGGCTCGACGCACAGGGCCGCGCGCGGATCGAGGGGGCGCGCCATTCGCTCTCGTGGCGGATCGAGCTGCTGGCGGCGTGGGAAGCGCTGCTCGGGCGATTGGGCGGGCCGGCGGATCCCGAATTCGTCGACTGGCTCGCGGTGGACCGCAACGACGCGCGCGAATTCGACGTGGCGATCCATCGCCGCTGGCTCGACCCGATGAAGCCCTTTGCCCGCACCGTGCTGGAACCCGCGCACGGCGTGATGCTGACGAGCGCGACGCTTACCGACCGGATCGGCAGCGCGCCGGGCAATCCTTGGGAGAGCGCGATTGCCCGCTCGGGCGCGGCGCATCTCGAGGTCGCGCCGATGCTCACGACCGCCGACAGCCCGTTCGACTACGCCGCCCGCGCCGAAGTCCTGATCGTCACCGACATCAGGAAAGGCGACCTGCCCGCGCTCGCCGGAGCCTATGCGCGGATCATCGAAGCGTCGGAAGGCGGCGTGCTCGGCCTGTTCACCGCGATCCGCCGGATGCGCGCGGTCCACGGGCGCATCGCCGACAGGCTCGCGCGGGCGGGCCTGCCGCTCTACGCCCAGCACGTCGACCCGATCGACACCGGCACGCTGGTCGACATCTTTCGCGACGATCCGCGCGCGAGCCTGCTCGGCACGGACGCGCTGCGCGACGGGGTCGACGTGCCGGGCCGCTCGCTGCGCTGCGTCGCATTGGAATCCGTACCCTGGCCGCGCCCCGACATCCTCCACAAGGCGCGCCGCGCGGCGAGCGGTGCGGGGAGCAGTTACGACGACCGCATCATCCGCGCCAGGCTCGCGCAGGCGTTCGGTCGGCTGATCCGGGGCAAGGAGGATACGGGCCACTTCATCGTTCTCTCCCCCGCTTTCCCTTCGCGGCTCCTGTCGGCCTTTCCCGAAGGCACCGCCATCCGCCGCGTGACGCTCGACGAGGCGCTGGCCCGCATCGCGGGCGGGCTGATCGGGCCGGACGAACACGCCGCGAGCGAGAGCGAGGAGGCCCGCGCATGAGCGAGTTCGACGCACCGCTCAGGATCGTCGCGATCGGCGCGTGGCTGGTGCTGCTCGCGCAATATGCAGGCATCGCCATGCGCGCCGAACTGCGCCTGCCGCTGGCGCTCATCGCGCTCGCCAACATCGCGGCGATGCTGGCAGGCGGGGGACTGCTGCTCGCCGGGACCATGGGCGAGGCGTTCGTCCTCGCGCTTGCCGCCTTCGCGCCTTTCGCCGCGTGGCTCGCGGTGCTGCGGCTGATGGGACAGGGGCCGGAGCCGCGCACCGCGCTGGTCGCGGCGCTGGTGGTGGGCGCCTGTTTCGCCGCCGCACGCTATGGCGGGCCGGCGGGCGAGCCCGCATTCTACGCCCAGCGCGTGCTTTCGGCCCTGCTCGCCGCCGACATCCTGCGCGCCGCCATCGCCGGGCGAGTGCGCGAACATGAACCCGCGCGCCGTGCGCTGCGGCTGTGGCTCGCCCCGCTCGCCGCGCTGCAGGCAGGCTATCCCATGGTGGCGGAGATGATCGTCGGGCGCAGCTACCTGCCCGCCCCGCTCTCGCTTGCCGAGGCGGCGCTGACGCTGGCGCTCGCGGTCATGCTCGCGCTCGCCCTGTTCGTGCCGGAACGCGCCGTGCTCGACTGACGCGTCCCTCCCCCTTTACAGCACCCCCGCGCTCGTGTTGGAGGGGTGGGCCGCCGACAAGACTTTGCGAGGGAGCGCGAGAGGGTCATGAAGCTGCTCGGATTGCTGCGCCACGCGAAGTCGGACTGGGGCGATGCGAACCTGCGCGATTTCGACCGCGGGTTGAACGAGCGCGGACGGCGCGGAGCCAAGGCGATCGGCGCGCATATCCGCGATCACGGGACGAAATGGGACGTGCTGCTGGCGAGCCCCGCGGTGCGGGTGAAGGAGACGCTCGCAGATGCCCTGCCCCAGATCGAGCCGGTGTTCGACACGCGGCTCTACCTCGCCAGTTTCGAGACCATCATCGAGACGGTGCAGGGCCACGCCGCCGAGGCCGCAGAGGAAGAGGGCGGGGAACCGGGCGCGGTGCTGGTGTCGGGTCACAACCCGGGGCTACAGGAGCTGATCCTCGAACTCGTCTCGCCTGCCCACGAAACCGACTTCTTTCGCGAGGCCGCGATCAAGTTTCCCACGGCGAGCTACGCCATCCTCGAATGCCCGGTCGAGTCGTGGGCGGACCTGAAACCCCGCACCGCAAAGCTCACCCACTTCGCCCGGCCGCGCGATCTCGACCCGGACCTCGGCCCCCAGCGCTAGGGATCCGGCGCGATGGAAGTGTTCATCGCCCGATATTCGCGCTGGCGCCTCGGCTTGCTGTTCGCGCTCGCCCTGGGCTTCGTGGCGCTCGGGTTTTTCCTCATGTTCGAGACAGGCGATGGCGGGGGTATCGTCATTGGCGGGCTTTCGACCGGGTTCTTCGGCCTGTGCGCTCTCCTGATCGGTCGCAAGGCTTTCGACACGCGCGTACAGCTTCGCATTGACCGGCAAGGCGTGTTCACGCGCGGCTGGTCGGACGGAGTGATCGGCTGGGATGGCATAAGCGAGGTTTCGACCTGGCATCATCGCGGGCAGCGCTTCATCATCCTCTCGCTGGAGGACCGCGCGGTCCATCCCCCGCGACCGGGCCTTGCGGCATGGACCGCCGGGATCAATCGCCGCCTGACCGGGGGCGACGTGCCGATCGCGCTCACCGGCATGGACCGCGGATTCGACGAAGCCTTCGCTGCGATCGAACATTTCCGCAAGGCCGCTAGAGAAGGCTCTTCTGCGTCCCCCGGCCCTTGACCCAGCTTTCGTCGGTCCGCTCGAGCGCGATGTCGCCGCCCCATGCCCGGCACAGCGCCTTCGCTTCTTCGGGAGACCCCTGCACCCATCCCGCGTAGTCCTCGGGCGCGAGGAGGACCGGCATCCGGGTGTGGACGTCCTCCGCCGCGCTCCCCGCGCTGTCCGTCATGACCATAGAATAGCACGCGCCCCATTCCTCGCTCTGCCGCCACACGCCGGCCGCGGCGAAGAGCGGCGCATCGGGCGGGGCCAGCCACGTGCGGGTCTTCGCCCCCTTAGGCCCCTCCGCCTCGGCCCAGCCGGTCAGCGGGATGAGGCAGCGGCGCTCCTCGAAGGAATGGCGCCAGAAGAAGCTATCGAGCTTGTCGGTGCGGCAATTGTTGACCGGCTTGGGCTTAAGCGGCTGGCCGCTCTTGCCCTTCATCACCAGCGGAAAGCCCCAGGTCATTGCCCGCACCTGACCTTCGGCGACGACGAGGCCGGGATAGCCGGGATAGACCTCCTCGCCATAGTTCGCCCCTCCGGCGGCATTGACCGCGTCGAACCACGCCGCGACCTCGTCGGGGTTCTTCGTCATGCGATAGAGGTTGCACATCAGGCCCGAACCTCAGGCAAAGCCCACCACGAAACACGCCGCCGCCATCAGCGCGCCCGCCAGCCGGTTCGAGCGGAAGCGGTCGAGCGGGTTCGCCGGGTCGTCGGCGTCGAGCGTCGCCACCTGCCACACAAGGTGCCCGGCCACCGGCAGCAGCGCGGCGAGCGCCAGCGGATCGGGCCGCAGCAGCCAGAACCCCAAGGCCCAGAGCGCAATGGTCGCCGCATAGAAGCCCGCGATCCCCGCATGGACCCGCGCGCCCATGGCGAGCGCCGATGAGCGGATGCCCACCAGCGCATCGTCCTCGCGGTCCTGCAGGGCGTAGATCGTGTCGTATCCGATCACCCAGCAGATGCACCCGGCATAGATCGCCGCCAGCGCGTCCCAGTTATCGAGCCGAAGCTGCGTCCAGCCGACCAGCAGGCCCCAGTTGAACACCATCCCGAGCCAAGCCTGCGGCCACCACGTGATCCGCTTCATGAAGGGATAGGCCGCGACCAGCGCCAGGCTGGCGAGCGCGACCGCCTGCGCCTGCCAGCGCAATTGCAGCAGCACGCCGAGCCCGACGAGGCACAGCGCGACGAGCCATATCCACGCCGTGCGCTTCGACACTCGCCCGCTCGCCACGGGCCGCGCGGCGGTGCGCGCGACGCTCGCATCGAGCTTCGCATCGACGATGTCGTTGTAGACGCAGCCCGCCCCGCGCATCGCGATGGCGCCGACGAGGTAGAGGCCGAGCAGAACCCCCAGCGCCTCCCACGGCACGCCGTATCCGGCGAGGAAGGTGCCGAAGGCGCAGGGCCAGAACAAAAGCCACCACCCGATAGGCCGGTCGAAGCGCGCAAGCTGCGCAAGGTCGCGCGGCAATTGCGGCAGGCGCTCGACCAGCCCGCGGTGCTGGGAATCGGGAACGACGGTCTCGCTCATGCCCCCTTCCTACACATTCGCCCCGCTCAGGCGAAGGCGCGAATGGGTCCGGCGGATGCGCCAAAGTTCGCGCCGGTCATACGGGGGAGACCAAAACGGTTTTTCGCGCGTTGGACCGGCCCGCGGCGACTCCAACTCCCTCGCCCCCGCCTGTTGGAGTCGCCCCCGCCCCCTTCACGCCCCCGTTCCACCGCCAACGTGTAGGAAAGCCCTTTCCCAGCGCGGGGATGACGCGGGGCCGCGCGCGGGCTAAGGGCGCGCCATGCCCGCGCCCCCCGCCCCCCGTGTTCCCGCCCCCCGCACCCCGGCATGGCCCCCGAAAAGCGCCCCGCGCCTGTTCGTCGAACCCGCGCTTGCCGCGGGCGAGCGCCGGGTGATCGAGGGAAACCCCGCGCATTACCTCGCCCGCGTCATGCGCGTCGCGCCCGGCGATGCGGTCATCCTGTGCGACGATGAAACCGGCGAATGGGCCGCGCGGGTCGCCGACGTGGACAAGCGCAGCGTGACGCTCGAAATCGCGGAGCGCCTGCGGGAGCGCGAGGACGTGCCCGACCTGTGGCTCTGCCCGGCGCTGCTCAAGAAGGACCGCTTCGACCTCGTGCTCGAAAAAGCGACCGAACTGGGCGCCGCGTGCATCCGGCCGGTCCTCACCCGCCGCTGCGTCGCGGACAAGCTGAACCCCGAACGCGCCCGCACGATCATCACCGAGGCGGCCGAGCAATGCGCGCGCACCGCCCTGCCCGAGCTTGCCGAGCCGGTGAAGCTCGACGCGCTGCTGGCGGACTGGACCGAGGACCGCGCGCTGTTCTTCGCCGACGAGGAAGGCGGCGAGAGCGCCGCCGACGCCTTCTGCTACCACGACGGGCCAGCCGCGATCCTGATCGGCCCCGAGGGCGGCTTCGACGAGGCCGAGCGCGCCGCCATCCGCGCCCACCCCGCCGCGCGCCCCATATCGCTAGGCCCCCGCATATTGCGCGGCGAAACCGCCGCCATCGCCGCGCTCGCGGTGTGGATGGCGGAAGCGGGCGACTGGCTGGACGAAGACTGACCCTGCACAAATAGGGCTTTCCACGAGCAATTCCGTTTTCTAGGGCAACGCATCGGGAGAGCCCATGAGCACACGCGAAACGTCCAGCGCCGACGAACCTGTCATCGAGGGGATGGACGATCTCGTCGCGCCCATGCTGCGCGGGGAAAAGCCCGCCGCCGACTGGCGCATCGGGACCGAGCACGAAAAGCTCGTCTACAAGCGCGACGATTTCCGCGCGCCGTCCTATGACGAGCCCTGCGGCATCCGCGACCTGCTCATGAACCTCACCGAATTCGGCTGGGAGCCGGTCGAGGAAGGCGGAAACGTCATCGCGATGAAGGGCGAAGACGGGACGGTGAGCCTCGAACCTGCCGGACAGCTCGAACTCTCGGGCGCGCCGCTTGAAAACCTCCACCAGACCTGCGCGGAAACCGGGCGACATCTCGAGCAGGTCAAGAAAGTGGGCGAGCGCTGCGGGGTGGGCTATCTCGGGCTCGGGATGTGGCCCGACAAGACGCGCGAGGAACTGCCCGTCATGCCCAAGGGGCGCTATGGCATCATGATGCGGCATATGCCGCGGGTCGGCAATCTCGGCCTCGACATGATGCTGCGAACCTGCACGATCCAGGTCAATCTCGACTACTCGAGCGAGGCGGACATGGTGAAAAAGTTCCGCGTCGGCCTCGCGCTGCAACCGCTGGCGACCGCGCTCTTCGCCAATTCGCCTTTCACCGAAGGCAAGCCCAACGGCTACCTATCCTATCGCAGCCACATCTGGTCCGACACCGACCCGCACCGCACCGGGATGCTGCCCTTCGTGTTCGAGGACGGCTTCGGCTACGAACGCTGGGCGGAATATATGCTCGACGTGCCGATGTATTTCGTCTTCCGCGACGGGAAATATATCGATGCGGCGGGCCTGTCCTTCCGCGATTTCCTCGAAGGCAAGCTGTCGGTCCTGCCCGGCGAGCGCCCGACGGCGAGCGACTGGTGGGACCACCTTTCGACCGCTTTTCCCGAAGTGCGGCTGAAAAGCTTTCTCGAAATGCGCGGCGCGGACGGGGGCCCGTGGAGCCGGATCTGTGCCCTGCCCGCGCTGTGGGTCGGCCTGCTCTACGACCAAGGCGCGCTCGATGCGGCGTGGGATCTGGTCAAGGACTGGTCGATGGAGGAGCGCGAGCGGTTGCGCAGCGAAGTGCCGCGCCTTGCGCTCGACACGAAGCTGCCCGGCGGCACGGGCACGATGCAGGACCTGGGCCGCGAGGTGCTGAAAATCGCGCATGGCGGCCTTGCGGCGCGCGCGCGGCTCAATTCTTCCGGGGACAACGAGACGGGCTATCTCGAGACACTGGACGAGATCGTGGCGACCGGGAAAGTGCCCGCGCAGCGCCTGCTCGACGCTTTTCACGGCGAATGGAACGGGGACGTTTCGCGGGTCTACAAATATTCGTTCTGAAGGAGGGGGAGAGGCCATGCTGATCGTGCTGGCGAAAGCCAAGGTGGGCGAAGGCGCGCTGGAGGCCGCGCGCGCGGCGATCGCGGCGATGGTCGAGGCATCGCGGGCGGAGGAAGGCTGCATCGAATACAGCTTCACCACCGACGTGCTCGATCCGGCTTCGATGCACATCGTCGAGAAGTGGAAGGACGCAGACGCGCTCGCCGCGCATTTCGCAACGCCCCACATGGCCGCTTTCGGCAAGGCTATCGCCGGGCTCGATGTCGAGATCGTGGAAGCGATCCGCTACGAAACGGACGACGGCGCGCCGGTGATGTGACTTATTCGGCGGGTTCTGCCACAGCGCCCCGCCCGCCGCTTCCTCCCCGCCCGAAGGCGCGCGCCAGCCTTGCGAGCGGCGCGGTGACGAGGCCGCGCTGCTCCATCCACGCGTGATAGTCGCGGTATTTCGCGTCCTCGGCCAGCAGGTGCGCTTCCTCGGTCTTCGCGCGCCAGTAATAGATCGCGTTCACCACCAGCAGGAACACCGTGTTGCGGATCGCATCGGCGGCGGAATTGCTGGTGACGAGGAAGGGCATGACGGTGAACCACCAGAACAGGTTCTTCGACAGGTAGGCCGGGTGACGGGTGAAGCGATACGGCCCGTTCGTCAGCACGCCGCGATAGGTGAGATTGGAAAAGCGGATGCCGAAAGCGACCGTCGCCCAGGCATAGACCAGCGTGAGCGCGACGATGATCCCCGCCCACAGCCACAACAGCGCGGGCTGGCCTTCGAGCCAGTAGCCCCAGCCCGCGACATTGCGTTCATAGGAGAGGATCTGGTTGGAATTGCCGATGATCCCCCACACGAAGGGCGGGTAGCACAAAAGCGCGGCGATCCACCCGCCGAGGAAGGGATTGCCCGAACGGATATGCGCATCGAGCGGGCGCAGGGTGAACAGATAGCCCACGGTCCCGATCTGCACGTCGACGACGAACAGCAGCGCGACGAGGAACATCGCCAGATCGACCGGATTGCCGAGCATTGCGCCCGGCTGCGCCTCGACCACCTGCGCGAAGCCTCCGGGCAGGATCGAGATCATGAAGGCGCCGAAAAAGCCCTTGATGATCCACGCGCGCCAGTGCTTGGCGAGCTGCGCGCGCTCCCACCCGGCGCGCCCGGCGATCATCGCGCCGAAATGCCAGGTCGAATCCCTCGGCTCCACCATGAAACGGTCGAGCCACAGGACATAGGGGACCGAAAGGACCATCAGCGGGACGAGCGCGGCGGCGAGGACTTCCATCGCGAAGAGGTAGGAGCCCTCCCAGTACCAGCGGCACAGCGCATAAAGCGCGGCGAGCCCTGCGAAGGTCGCCCACAGCCCCACGAGCTTGACGACACTCACCGGCCATGTCTCGGCGAGCGGGCGCTTCAGCGACCAGTCGATGCCGGTCGAGGGGCGCAGGTGAACCTTGTCGACCAGCACGGACCACGCCGCCATCGGCCCTGCGGTGAAAAGCATCGCGGCGAGCGCGGCATAGGGACCGGACAGGACCCCGCGCGCGCCCGACAATTCGCCCGACAGGCCGAGCGTGTCGGCGATCAACGGATAGGAACGGCAGAAGAGAATCCAGCACGCAAGGCCGATAAGGCCGGCAAGGCCCACGCCGGGCGACACGTCGCTTTGCGGCAGGCGCGCCGGTGCTTCACCGGGCGCGGTGGGGGAGGATTCGCTGCTCATCGCAGCGCAGAGCCTTAGCGCGAAGTGGTTAACGACCCGCTCAGACCCTCACGCTGCCGGTGCGCGCCTCATTTCCAGGCGTGAATCGTCCCGCTGTCGTCGAGCACGTAGAGGAACCCGTCGGCGACGATCGGCGGCAGGCTCACCGGCTCGTCGATGTCGGCGAACATCTGCGCCGAGCCTTCGCCCACCGAAATCCGCCAGATCTCCCCGCGGCTGCTCGCCACCCACAGGTTGTTCCCGGCAAGCACCGGGCCGGTCCAGAAGATCGGGTCCTTCTTCTTCTCCTCGTTGCGATAGGCGGCAAGCTGGGTGATCCAGCGCACCCGCCCTGAAGAGCGCGCGATGGCGAGCAGGCGCGCATCGTCGGTGAGAGTGAAGATCCACTCGCCCGCGATCGCCGGGGTGGAGATCCCCGCGAGCGTCAGTTCCCAGATGCGCTGGCCGGTGACCAGTTCATAGGCCGCCATGCGCCCGCCCTGCCCGAGTGCATAGACCCGGCCCGAATCGATGATCGGGTCGGCGTCGATGTCGGTCAGCGAGGAGACCTGCGTCGAGATATTGGTCCGCGCGAGCGCATCGGCCCACAGCGGCCGCCCGTTCTCGTAGCGATAGGCCGACAGTTCGCCGGAGGAATAGCCCGCGATCACCGTGCCCTGCCCGGCCGCCGGCGCCGCAACGCCGAACACGCCCGACTGCGTCGCCGAACCCGATTCGTCCCACAGCAGTTCGCCATTGCGGGCATCGAGAGCGAGGATCTGGTTGTCCTGCGTCATCACGTAGACCTGCCCGAAAGCGATGGTCGGAGAGCCGCGCAGCGGCCCCGCGGGCTTGACCTTCCAGATGCGCTCGCCGGTCGCCGCGTCCTTGGCCTTGACCTCGCCCACGCCATTGGTCGCGTAGAGCACGCCGTTGTCGTAGCTCACCCCGCCGCCGAAGGCCGAATTGCGCAGGTTCTCGGCCAGTTCGTCCTCTTCCTTCGTCCACACGGTGCTGCCCGTCTCGTGATCGAAGGCGTGGATCACGCCCTCGGTGTCCTCGACGAACAGCAGCCCGCCGCCCACCACCGGAGCGGCGGCGAGGCGGCGGCGTTCGTTCGCGCCGGCGATCTGCGCGGTCCAGCGCTTGGTCGGGTTGTCGGCGAGCGCGAGGTGGCCGTAGCTCTTGCTGGCCGAGCCGCCGACCTGCGGCCAGTCCTCATTGGCGCGCGCGGGCGGCAGCACGACGCTGATCCCGGCGAGGTCGGGGTCGACCTTGGTCCCGCGCTCGATCCGCGACAGGATCGGCGTGCGTTCGCCGATGGTGGGCGTGGTCTTCTTGTCGCCGCCGCCGAACAGGCCGCCGCTGCAGCCCGTCAGAACCGCCGCCAGCGCGCCGACCAGCAGCGCGCCCCTGATTGCCGTTTTTCTCATCATCCGTCCGTTCATTCCTTGCGCGGGCAGGCTTTCGCCTTCGCCGTCCTTGCCGTGGGGCCGCGCGGCCAATCCCCCGCCGCGCGTGCCACGACCGTGTAACCCTATTCAGCCGCCTCGCCATCCTCGGCGGGCAGCGCGCCCTGTTCGCGCAGCAGCGCCTCGACATCCTCGATCGCATCGACGCCGAGAATCCCGGCAAGCTGCTGGGCGCGGCGAGTGAGCGTTTCGGGCAGGTCCTCGTCCCTGGCGATGGTGGCGAAGATCTCGCCCGCCTTCTCCCGCTCGCCCATTTCGAGATAGGCGATCGCGGTCAGTTCGGACGCGCTGCCGTAAAAGGTGCTGCCCGGCTGGGCGAGCGGTTCGAGCGCGGCGATGGCCTCGGCCGGGTCGCGCTCGTCGAAATTGCTCGCCACCGCGCGCAGGGTGGCAAGGTCGCGGAAAGGCTGCGGGACCGCCTCGTCGGCGGCGATCGAGGTGAACAGGTCGACCGCGCGCGCGGTGTCGCCCTGTTCGAGCGCGGAGCCCGCCTGCACGAACAGCGCCGCGGTGCGCGCACCGGGCGACCCGTCGGCGATCAGCGGCGCGACCTGCTCTTCGGCGGCGGCGAAATCGCCCGCCTCGACCGCGTCCAGCGCGGTGATGATCGTCTCGGACTGCGCCTCGAGCTCGCTCTCCTGCAGGTTCTGCCAGTAGAGCCACCCGCCGAAGGCCGCGAGCAACAGCACGATCACCCCCGCGAGCGTGGGGCCGTATTTCTTCATGAAGACGGCGGCATCGTCCTGCCGCACGGCCTCGTCGATCTCGCGGATCAGAACCTCGTCCTCGGCCGAAGGGGTCGGCGCGCCGGGGTCTTCCGGTTTCGTCTTGTCCGTCCTGGAGGGAGTAAGCGCCACTTCGTCGTTGTTCCTCGTCACCGCGTGCCGGGCCGTCCCGGCTGGGCGGCGGCCACGACCTGTGTTTCGCAATCCTGCGGGTCTTTAGGGGCGCGCGCCGCCTTCCGCAATCCCGCCTGCCGGAGCCTCGCGCCCTTTCGCTCACGGCGCTTGAACCGGCGATGAAGCTAGATTTCGCGGCCCATCGCCTCGCCGTAGAGGCTGCGGTAACGCGCGATCATGTCCGCCTCGTCGTAATGTTCGCGCGCGCGCGCCCGATTGGCGGCGCCGATTTCGGCGGCAAGCTCGGGCTCGGCGGCGAGGTCGGCGAGCATCTGGCCCAGCGCCTGCCAGTCGTTCGGGACCGCGATGAAGGGCCGGTTGGGCTTGGCCACCATCGCGCGGATGTCGCCGACATCGGGCGCGGCAACGGGAAGCCCGGCGGCCATCGCCTCGACCAGCGAGAGCGGGAACTGCTCCGACCGGCTCGACAGGGCGAAGATGTCGATAAGGCCGATCACCTGCGCGGGGTCGGGGTGGCTGCCGGGCAGGTGGACGCGGTGGCTGATGTCGCATTCCTCGGCGACGGCGCGGATATGGTCGCGCTCCGGCCCCTCGCCGATCACGACGAGATGCCATTCCTCGCCCAGCGTGGTCATCGCGCGCACGAGATGATCCAGCTGCTTGACCGGGCGCAGCCCCGCGAGCGTGCCGACCCAGCGCTCGCCCTCGCGCTTGACGACGCGGAACGGACCCGGCTCGGGCGGGCGGGCGAAGCGGGCGGTGTCGATGCCGTTGGGAATGCGCGACAGGCGTTCGCCCGGCACTTTCCACGTGGCCTGCGCGATGCGTTCGAGCCGCTCGCTCGGCACGACGATCCGCCCGGTGCGGGTGAAGGCGATCCGGCGATACCAGTTGCGCCGGGTTTTCAGCGCCTCGACCTCGTCCTCGTTGAAGCCGTCCTCGTGGTGGATGAGCGGCGGCAGGTCCAGCGCGCGGGCGAAGACGGTATGCGCCATGACCGCGTCCATCGCGCCCCAGTTGTAGGTGAGGACGAGATCGTAGCCTTTCATCGCCTCGGCAATCGCGACCAGCCGCCCGGGCGAGGGGAAGCCGGTGAGCGCGGGGAAATCGGTCGGGAAAGCGACTTTCACGCCGCGCTCGAGATGCGCCTTGGCCCCCGTCTCGCCCGGCTCGGCGGAAACGATGGCGTGTTCGAGCGCGCCTGCAAAGGCGTTCATCAGCTTCACGCTGCGCAGTTCCTTGCCCCCGGCCGCGAAGGTCGAGTGGCAGTGGAGGACGCGCGGGCGGCCCGCGCCGTTGCCGGCGGCGCGGCTCACGTGACGCGGGCGAGCAGCGCGTCGATGGCGGCGCGCGCCTCGGGCTCGTCGAGGGTCGGGGCATGGCCGACGCGCGGGACGGTGACGGTCTCGAGCTGCGGATTGAGCTCCTTCATCCGCGCCGCGGTGGCGGGCGAAATGAGGTCCGAGAGCTCCCCCATCACAAGCAGCATGGGCACGCCCGCCAACGCCTCGAACGCGCTCCACAGGTCGGCAGGCGCAGCACCGCCGGGCTTCGCAAAGGGTTCGGCGATCGCCATGTCGTAATCATAGCTGATCCGCCCGTTCTGGCTCACCACCATGATCCGCTTGGCCATTTCGAGCCATTGTTCGAGGTCGTAGTCGGGGAACGCCTCGCCGTGCACCTCGCACAGCGAGCGCGCGGCGTGGATCCACGTGGGGTAGGAGCGCCCCTGCCCGACATAGCCCGAAATCCGCTCCAGCCCTGCAGGCTCGATCTGCGGGCCGATGTCGTTCAGCACCGCGCCCGCGATGCGGCTCCGGCCCTCGTCCGCGTCCTTGTGGGCGAGCAGCATGGTCATCAGCCCGCCCATCGACGTGCCGATCGACACGAACCGATCGACCCCCTGTTCGGTGAGCAGCTTGTCCACGTCCGCGACATAGGTGAGCGGGTTGTAGGTGTCCGAATCGGGTGCGTAATCGCTCATCCCCCGCCCGCGCATATCGGGCACGATAACCCGGCGGGTTTCGGCGATATGCTCGGCAAGCTCGGCGAAATCGCGCGCGTTGCGGGTGAGCCCGTGGAGGCACAGGACCGGGGTTGCCTTCCCGCCTTCGGGGCCGGGGTAGTCGCGGTAATGGAGGGTAAGCCCGTCGGGGCTGGTCCAGCTGCCATCTTCGTAAGGTGCGGCCATGGGGGCGATTTCGTCCTTCGTGTCTCGTGCGCCTTCGCGTCGCGTTTCCCCGCGCATAGGCCCGCCAGCCGTGCTTGCAAGGGGCGAGACGCATCGCCACTATCGCGCGGATGGACGAGAACAGGCAAGCAGCGCGCTATCGCCCGGACCCGGCGATCGGGGAAATCGCGGACTTCATCGCCGACCCGGTGGCGGCGGCGGACTTTCCCAAGGCCGAGGTGCGCTTCCGCAACGACCGCGCGGCGGGAGAGGTTGGCCTCGCGGGGCTGTCGGACGAGGAATGGGCGGCGCATTTCGGGCGGTTCGAGCCGCTCGACCGCAACCTGCCGCAGCCGCTCGCGCTCAAATATCACGGCCACCAGTTCCGGGTGTACAATCCCGAACTGGGCGACGGGCGGGGGTTTCTCTTCGCCCAGATGAGAGGAGAGGACGAGCGCCTGCTCGACCTCGGCACCAAGGGATCCGGGACCACGCCTTACAGCCGCGCGGGCGACGGTCGGCTGACGTTGAAAGGCGCGGTGCGCGAAATCCTTGCGACCGAAATGCTCGAGGCGCTGGGCGTGAACACCTCGCGCACCTTTTCGGTTGTAGAGACGGGCGAGCAGCTCTGGCGCAACGACGAGCCCTCGCCCACCCGCTCGGCGGTGATGGTGCGGCTGTCCCATTCGCATATCCGCATCGGTAGCTTCCAGCGCCTGCTCGCGCATGAACAGGCGGACGAGATGGAGCGGCTGGTCGAATACTGCCTCACGCACTTCCCCGGCCCGCCCCCGCCCGAGGATGCCCCCGCGCGCGGCGAGCCCGCGATCCGGCTGATGCACATGGTCGTCGAGCGCATGGCCGACCTTGCGGCAAGCTACATGGTCGCCGGATTCGTCCACGGCGTGCTCAACACCGACAACATGAACGTCACCGGCGAAAGCTTCGACTACGGCCCGTGGCGCTGGCTGCCGCGCTGGGATCCCGAATTCACCGCGGCCTATTTCGACCATGCCGGGCTCTACGCCTTCGGCCGCCAGCCCGAGGCGATCCACTGGAACTGCGGCCAGTTCGCGGTCGCGCTGCGCCTGCTCGCCGACAGCGACCCGCTGGTCGCCGCGCTGAACCGGTATCCCGACCTCTACATGGCGGCGGTCGCGCGGCGCTGGTGCTGGCGGCTGGGTGTCGCACAACGCGGCGCCGAGGCCGACGGCGCGCTCGTCGCGGCGTGCGAAAAGGCGATGCGCGAAAGCGGCGAAGGGCCGGATGCCTTCTTCTTCCGGGTGCGCACCGCGCTCGCGCAGGGAGAGCCGCCCGCGGACCTCGCCGACGCGCTCGAAGGTTACGCCGCGACCCCGAGCGACCACCCCTACTGGTCCGACCCCGCGCCCCAGTCGATGCTGATCGAGGAAGTCGAGGACATCTGGTCCGCGATCGACGAGCGCGACGACTGGCAGCCGCTGATGGACAAGGTCGCGGCCTTGCGGCGCATGGGCGAGGCGCACGGCCCCGCACCTGTCCCGGCCGGGCACACCCCTCCATCCGGCGAGGCCCCCGACCCCGCCTGAGCCCTAGCTTTTCGCGCGGCCACGGGCTAATTGCGCCGCGCAGGACATTGGGGGCAAGACCACTCGCGATGAGGGCGGCCCGAAGGCAGCGAGGGGCATGAGCGAAACGGCGATCCTGGTCTCCACCGCACCGGCGACGGGCGAGGAAGTGTGGCGCGGCGAACACTCCGACGTCGATGCCGCGGTCGGCCGCGCGCGGCGCGCATGGTCCGAATGGGCCGCGCGCCCGCTCGCCGACCGGATCGACGCGCTGCGCCGCTTCGCCAACGCGGTGCGCGACCGCGCGGATGAATTCGCAGAACTGATCGCGCGCGAGGCGGGCAAGCCGCTGTGGGAAGCGCGCACCGAAATCGACGCCGTGATGGGCAAGGTCGACATCTCGGTCCAGGCCTATGCCGAACGCACCGGCAAGAAGAAATTCGACAGCGGCATCCAGGGCACGGCGGCGGTTCGGCACAAGCCGCATGGCGTGCTCGCCGTGCTCGGCCCCTATAATTTCCCGGCCCACCTGCCCAACGGCCACATCGTGCCTGCGCTGATCGCGGGCAATGCCGTGCTGTTCAAGCCGTCCGAAAAGACCCCGGCCTGCGGGGAAATGCTGGTCAAATGCTTTCACGAGGCGGGCGTGCCCGAAACCGTCGTCCAGCTCGTCATCGGCGGGCCGGAGGAAGGCAAGGCGCTGGTCGCTCATCCGGGGATCGACGGGGTGCTGTTCACCGGCTCGGCGCAGGCGGGCATCGCGATCAACCGCAAGCTTGCCGCGAACCCCGCGAAGATCGTCGCGCTGGAGATGGGCGGCAACAACCCGCTGGTCGTGATCGACACGCCCAAGCTCGCCGATGCCGCCGCCCTGATCGTGCAGAGCGCCTTCACCAGCGCCGGCCAGCGCTGCACCGCCGCGCGGCGGCTGGTGGTCAAGGACAGCGTCTACGACAGCCTCATGGCCGAACTCCTGCCGCTCACGAAGAGGCTGGTGGTAGGCGACCCGCTGGGCGATCCGCAGCCCTTCATGGGGCCGGTCATCGACAACGAAACCGCCGAAAGGCTCACCGAAAGCTTCGTCGCGCTGATGACGGCGGGGGGCAAGGTGCTCGCCCATATGCGCCGCACCATTCCCGACCGGCCTTTCCTCACCCCCGGCATCATCGACGTGACCGACATTCCCGACCGGCCCGACATCGAACTGTTCGGGCCGCTGTTGCAGGTCATCCGCGTGCCCGATCTCGATGCCGGGATCGCCGAGGCGAACAACACCCGTTTCGGCCTGTCGGCATCGCTGATCGGCGGGGGGCCCGAGGATTACGGGCGGTTCTGGGCGAACGTGCGGGCCGGGATCATCAACTGGAACCGCCCGACCAACGGGGCATCCTCGAAAGCGCCCTTCGGCGGGATCGGCCTGTCGGGCAACCACCGCCCGGCCGCCTATTACGCTGCCGATTACTGCGCCTATCCGGTCGCGAGCACCGAGATGGACCAGCCGCGCGCCAATATCGGGGTGGGCCTGAAAGCCGACGACCTGAAGCCCTAGAAGCTCACTCCCCCTTCACCGGCGCCACCAGACCAGATCGACCGCGCTCATCCCGCCCGGTCCGGGGCGCACGGCGACGATCAGGTTGCCCTCGACTCCATCTTCGCCCTCCCCGTCCGCCGCGGCGAGCGAGCGTTCGGGCTCCTCGAAGAGCTTGGGCGACAGGCCCGCGCGGGCGGCGCGGGTGACATGGTATTGCAGCGCGTCCTCGGCGGCTGCGGGGGTGAGATAGCGGATGACGCGCGCCTCGCATCCCGCCCCGCCGCCCGCGGCCTGCTGCACCATGCCGTGCGGCATGATCCGCGCCGCATCCGGCAGGTCGGCGGCGAAGGCGAATCCTTCGTCGAGCCGCTCGGCGCAAGCGGCGGGCGCGCCCGCAGCCTCCAGCATGGCGGGGGCGGTGCGCGCGTCGGCAAGGCCCGAGGGGCCGGGATGGGCCGCCGGGCTCGGCAGGTCGGGCACGGAGCCCTCCTCGAGCAGTTCGAGCCGCGCCGCCTCGCGCGCGGCGAGCGCGGCCTCGTCGCTCCGCGTGAGGGGCGGGAGCGCGTGGCTTGCGGGGATGGTGACAGCGGCATTGGCCTCGTTTCGCCACGACAGGTCGGGATCGACCATCAACGGATCGTTGAGCGCCGCGGCGAGCAGCGGGTCGGCGGTGAGCGGGTCGCGCGCCGGTGCCTCGTCCTGCGAACCGCAGGCGGCGAGCGCGAACAGGGGCGCAAGGGCAAGCGGGGCGAAGCGCCGGATCATGCGAGGCGCTTGGCACGAGTCCGGTTAACATCCCGCCAACCACGGGGGGCTCGTTGAAGGGGGCGCGCGCGCGAAAACGCCCCCGCCTCCCCGAAGGAAGACGAGGGCGCCTTCTCACGGCCGGTGGAAGCCGCGCCCGGACCATTGGTGGGATGGCCCAAGGACCTGGCAGGATGCCCGTTCGCGGGTGCCTGCAATCTCGTCCTGTTCAGGTTTAGAAGGTCTTGGCTGAACGAAGCTGCATCGCCTGCGACAGGCGCGGTTCATTTTGCGCTCCAAGCAATCCGCTTGCGCGAGGGCGCGGCGCGGCCTACCTGCCGCGGCTCCATGAATGCGTCTTCTCCCGATACCGCCAGCAGCACACCGTCCGGCCTTCCCGCCGCGCTCGGCGCCTATACGATCTGGGGCTTCCTGCCGCTCTACCTGCTGCTGGTGCGCCACATCCCGCCGTTCGAATTCGTCGGCTGGCGGATCATCTGGACGCTGCCGCTGTGCCTGCTGATCGTCGCGCTGCGCCGCCAGTTTCCCGCGCTGCGCGAGGCGGTGAGCAATCCGCGCACCATGCTCGCCCTGCTGGCGAGCGCGACGCTGATCGGGGTCAACTGGTTCGTCTATATCTGGGCGATCACCCGCAACGAGGTCTATGCCGCGAGCCTCGGCTATTATCTCAACCCGCTGTTGAACGTCCTGCTCGGCACGCTGGTGCTGGGCGAGCGATTGAGCCGCCTGCAATGGCTGGCGGTCGCGGTGGCGGCGGTGGCGGTCGCGATCCTTGCGGCGGGCGCGATCACGACGCTGTGGATCAGCCTTGCGCTCGCCATGAGCTTCTGCCTCTACGGGCTCGTGCGCAAGCAGGTCGCGGTCGCCTCGCTGCCGGGCCTCACGATCGAAAGCGCGCTGCTGCTGCTGCCCGCCGCCGGCATCGCCGCGTGGTATGCGCAGACGCCCGCGGGCTCCGCCTTCGGCACGGATCTCGGCCAGAGCCTGCTGATCGTCTTTTCGGGCGTGGTGACGGCGGTGCCGCTGCTGCTCTTCGCGATCGCGGCGCGGCGGATGGAGTATTCGACGCTCGGCTTCATCCAGTATCTGGCGCCGACCATCGTCTTCCTTCTGGGCCTCACCGTGTTCGGGCAGGAACTGCGCCCGGTGCAGCTGTTCAGCTTCCTCCTTATCTGGAGCGCGGTGGCGATCTTCACCGCCGACCTGCTGGCGAAAAGCCGCCGGGCGAAAGCCGCGCGCAGCGTGGCCGCGCGCTAGGAGGCGACCCGCCAGCCGAGCGTCTGCCCGCCGTGGAAGGGCACGATTTCGGCCCCGGCCAGCGCCAGTTCCTCCGCCACGCGCGTTTCGGCGCGTTCGAGCGTCACCGTCTCCTCGTTCACCGGCAGCTTGTAGAAGGCAGGGCCGTGGAGCGAGGCGAAGCCCTCGAACCTGCCCAGCGCATCCTCCTCGTCGAACACCGCGAGATAGCTTTCGAGCGCGTGCGGCGCGCCGAAGATACCCGCGCAGCCGCAAGCGCTTTCCTTGTCGTGGCGGAAATGCGGGGCGCTGTCGGTGCCGAGGAAGAATTTCGGGCTGCCCGAAGTCGCCGCCGCGCGCAGGGCGATGCGGTGCGTCTCGCGCTTGGCCACGGGCAGGCAGTAATTGTGCGGCTGGATGCCGCCCACCAGCATGGCGTTCCGGTTGATGTGAAGATGCTGCGGGGTGATGGTCGCGGCGACATTCGGCCCGCAGCCGGTGACGAAAGCGACCGCGTCGGCGGTGGTGATGTGCTCGAACACGACGCGAAGCTTCGGAAAATTCGCGACGATGTCCTTGAGATGCCGCTCGATGAATTCGGCCTCGCGGTCGAACACGTCGATGTCGTGATCGGTCACCTCGCCGTGGATGCACAGCACGATGTCCTCCGCCTCCATCCTCTCGAGCACGGGGTAGATGCGCCGCACGTCGGTCACCCCGGAGGCGGAGTTCGTGGTGGCATTGGCCGGATAGAGCTTGGCCGCGGTGAACACGCCCTCGCCCGCGCCGCGCGCAAGGTCGTCGGCATCGGTCGTGTCGGTGAGATAGCAGGTCATCAGCGGCTCGAACGCGATCCCTTCCGGCACGGCGGCGCGGATGCGGTCGCGATAGGCGGCGGCCATCTCGGTGGTCGTGATCGGCGGAGTGAGGTTCGGCATCACGATCGCGCGGGCGAACTGTCGCGCGGTGTAGGGAACGACGGCGCGCATCACCTCGCCGTCGCGGAAATGGAGGTGCCAGTCGTCCGGGCGGCGGATGGTCAGCGTGTCGGTCATGGGCGACGCCTTACGCCCGCGCGCGGGGTCTTTCCAGTGGCTTGAAGCGCGCCTAGAGCGGCGTTCGATGACCACGATCGGCTTCCTCGCCTGCGAAACCACCCTCCCCGGCTCCGGCGCGCGCCGCCGCGCCGATGCGTTCGAGCACGACCTCATGGTTGCCGCGCTCGAGCCCGCGCTCGCCGCCCGCGGGCTCGCGATGCGGGTGATCGACTGGGAAGCGCCGCTCGAAGCCTTTGCCGGGCTGGACGCGGTGCTGCTGGGGACCGCGTGGAACTACCAGGACAGGGCCGCGGTTTTTGTCGCCAAGCTCGAGGCGCTGGAAGCGCGCGGCATCGCGGTCCACAACCCGCCCGGCCTTGTGCGCTGGAACATGACCAAGACCTACCTGCGCGAACTGGAAGAGGCAGGCGCGGCGACCATCCCGACCCTGTGGCTGGACGAGGTGACGGGCGAGGACATCCGCGCCGCCTTCGCGCAGTTCGGCTGCGAGAAACTGGTGGTCAAACGCCAGGTCGGCGCGGGCGCGGAAGGGCAGGTGCTGCTCACCGCCGACGAACCGCCCGGCCCCGACTGGCGCTTTGGCCGCCCGGCCATGGTCCAGCCCTTCCTCCCCGCCATAGAAACGCAGGGCGAGGTCAGCTTCGTCTTCGTCGCGGGCGAATTCTCGCACGCCCTAACCAAGCGCGCGGCCAGCGGAGACTACCGCATCCAGTCGATCTACGGCGGGACCGAAAGCCGCCATTACCCGGCCGAAGACGAAGTCGAGGCCGCCCGCTCGGTCCTCGCGGCGATCCCCTTTGCCGCGCCGCTCTATGCCCGGATCGACATGGTGCGCACAGAGGACGGCCTCCTCCTCATGGAAGCCGAACTGATCGAGCCCTATCTCTACCCCGAACAGGGCGAGCGGCTGGGCGAACATATCGCCCGCGCGCTCGCCCGCATGACAGAGCCGGAAGGGAGCCGAGCATGACCGCAACCCGCCTTGAAAGCCGCGCCGTCGTCCGCGTGTCGCCGCGCGACGAGAGCGAAGACGTCCCCGCCTTCCTGCAGGGCCTCCTCACCAACGACGTGAGCGCGGAAAGGCTCGCGCAAGGCCCGGTCTATGCCGCGCTGCTGACCGCGCAGGGCAAGGCGATGTTCGATTTCCTCGTCTGGGCGGATGGGCGGGAGGTGCTGATCGACTGCGAGGAAGCGGTCGCGGACGAACTGGCGAAGCGCCTCGGCCTCTACCGCCTGCGCCGCGCGATCGACATTGCCCGCGACGACACGCTCGCCGTGCACTGGAGCGCGGAGCCGCGCGAAGGCGCCGCCGCCGACCCGCGCCTCGCTGACCTTGGCTGGCGCTGGCTCGCTCCCGCCAATGCGGGCGAGGACAGCGCCGACGAGGCGTGGCTCGCCCACCGCCTGTCGCTCGGCGTGCCCGAGGGTCGCGAGGAAATAGGCGACATCCTGTGGCTCGAAACCAATGCGGTCGAGCTTCACGGGGTGAGCTTCGACAAGGGCTGCTATGTCGGGCAGGAGAACACCGCGCGGATGAACTGGCGGCAGAAGGTCAATCGGCGGCTGGTCGTGGTGGACCTTGCCGCTTCGCAGGAAAAGCGGCGCAAGGCGGCCTATCCCGCGCTCGGCAAGGCGGTCGATCACCTGCGGGTGGACGATCTCGACCCGGCGGCGCTGCCCGACTGGCAGGCGGCAGGAGTGGCCGCCTAGCCGCGCCTCACTCGGTCCGGGCGTAGCGGGCGAGCGAGGCTTCGAGCTGCTCCGCCGCCCGCACCCGCGCCGCATCGCGCGGCAGGCCCAGCGACTTCGCCAGCGCCGCCCCGATCAGCGCATCGCCCATGGCGAGCAGGACAAGGCTAAGCGTCTCGCGGTGGACCTGCATCGCATCGCCCGTATCGCCCGCCTCGTCCGGCGCGATTTCGTCGACGAGATCGTGGATCGTGCTGATGATCGGGTCCAATGCGTCCTCGTTCCCGGTCAGCAGCATCCAGCTTGCGAGCGCCCCCGCCCCTTCGCGGTCGAAGGCATCGAAGGCAAGGTCGACCACTTCGCGCGCATGGCCGAGCCCGGCCCGGCTGGCATGGACCGCTTCGATGATCGTCTCGCACACGGTCCGCGCGAGATGTTCGGCGAGCGCCTTCTGCAGCCCCGCCGCCGAGCCGAAATGATGCAGCAGGTTGGCATGGGTCCGCCCGATCCGCGCGGCGACCGCTTTCAGCGTCACCGCCTGCGGCCCCGCTTCGATCAGCAGCGCGCGCGCCGCCTCGAGCGCGGAACCGCGCGACTCTTCCGGAGTTAACCGTTTGCGGGCGCTCATGCTTTCGGGTTATGCTGCGTCATGGCCTCCTGGGGATTAACGGGGTTTGCGGACATGAACAAGCATACGACCATCGCGCCGGAGAGCGCCGCGGAAACGGGCGTGACGCCCGACGACCACGAACTCACGATCCGCAACGAACGTTTCGACCGCACCGCGCTGGTCCCGCGCCACTGGCATTCGGGCGATCCGGTCGCGACCGCGTGGTACAATTCCGTTTCCGCCAGCCTGCCGCGCGGAGAGGCTTTCTTCATCGACACCCTGCGCGAGTTCCGGGATCAGGTCCCGCCGAAACTCGCGGGCGAGATCAAGGCGTTCTGCGCGCAGGAGATCAACCACACCCGCGAACACGTCGCTTTCAACCGGCTCGTGTCGGACCACGGCTATAACGTCGAATCGATCGACCAGGGCATCCAGGTCATGCTCGCGCTGACCGAGGGCCGCCCGATCGAGTTCAACCTCGCGATCACCATCGCGCTCGAACATTTCGCCGCGATCATCTCGCGCCACCTGCTCGCCTATCCCGAATATCTCGAAGGGGCGGACCCGGTCGCCGCGGAAATCTGGCGCTGGCACGCGACCGAGGAGGTCGAGCACAAGGGGCTGACCTACGACGTCTGGCTCCACGCGACGAAGGACTGGTCGGACTGGAAACGCTGGCGGGTGAAGACGCTGCTCGCGATCCTCATCACGCGCAAATATTTCAAGAACCGCGTGCGCGATGCGCTCGGCCTGTTGGAGCAGGACGGCATCCCGCGCTGGAAGGGGCGGCTGAAGCTCGCGTGGTTCCTGTGGGGGAAGCCCGGCATGATGCGGCGGATGTTTGTCGAATGGGCCGCGATCCTCAAACCCGGCTTTCACCCGTGGCAGCACGACGACCGCGCGCTCATCGCCAAGTGGCAGAGCCCCTATGCCGACGCGGTGATGCCCGCCGAATAGGCGCTCAGGCCGCGCGCTGGGTCTCGCCGCCCGCCGCCCCGTTCAGCAGCAGGCGATATTCCGCCGCCTCGACCTCGTGCCCACGCGCGCAGGAATGGCGCTTGACGACCTGCCCGGTCGGCTCGAAGCCGAGCTTGCGCAGGACCGCGCCCGAGGCCGGGTTGTCGAGGAAGTGCGAGCCGTGGATTTCGCGGACGCCCAGCACGCGCGCGATGGCGAGCACCGCGCGGCCCGCTTCGGTGGCGAAGCCCTGCCCCCAGAACGGGCGCGCGATCCAGTAGCCGAGTTCGACCGGCCCCGTGCGGGAGGTGTCCGACCCTTCGAGCGGACCGAAGCCCGTGCAACCGATCACCGCGCCGTCCGCCGCGCGGGTGACGAGGAAAGTGGGCTCACAGGGATCGAACGGTCGGCTGGCGAATTCGCGCGCCTCCGCCTCGCCATAGGGCCACGGCGCGCGCGCGAGGTTTCGCACCACGCCTTCGTCCGCGATGCCGCCCAACACGCCCTGCCAGTCCTCGGGCCAGATCGGCCGCAGGAGCAGTCTTTCGCTGCGATGAAACACGAGTTCTCCCTTCCTCGCCCCGCGCCGCTGCCGATAGGCCGGGCGCGTGACATTTTGATGGCCGTGAAATCCTGCGATTCCAACGGCTTTGCGGCAGAGGGAGAAATTGCTGCGTGAAAACGAAAAGGGGGAGACGGGTCGGCCCCATCTCCCTCCTGATCGCCGGATATTACCGGCTGGGACCGTCCCGCTGGACGATCCCCTTATTGAATCGCCCGATTATTCGGCCGCTTCGGCCATCGCGTCGACCGACACGTATTTGCGGCCGAGCTTGCCCTTGTGGAATCGCACCACGCCTGCTTCGAGCGCGAAGAGGGTGTGATCCTTACCCATGCCGACGTTCGAGCCGGGATAGAACTTGGTGCCGCGCTGGCGCACGATGATGTTGCCGCCGATCACGTCCTGACCGCCGAACTTCTTGACGCCAAGGCGCCGGCCTTCCGAATCGCGCCCGTTGCGCGACGAGCCGCCTGCTTTCTTGTGTGCCATGAGCCTGTAACCCTTACCTTACTTGTCCTTGCCCGACGCGGCTTCGGCCTGGTCGACCTTGGCGCGCGGCGGCTTGCCGTCGAGGAGTTCCTGCGCCTGAACGGCCCATTCGTCCTTGATCGGGCGATTGCCGAGCTTGAGCTCGTCGTTCCACTTGTTCGCGGTCGCTTCGTCCCAGCCGGCGATGTCTTCCCAGCTGTTGATGCCCGCCGCGCGCAGCTTCTTCTCGATGGTCGGGCCGATGCCCGAAATCAGCGAGAGGTTGCCGGTGTCGAGATCGGACTTGGCCGCAGCCTTGGTTTCCGCCTTGGGAGCGGCGTCCTTCTTGGCCTCGGCCTTGGGCGCGGTGTCCTTCTTCGCAGCGGCCTTCTTGGCCCCGCCGGTGCCGACATCGGTGATCCGCAGCAGGGTCATCTGCTGGCGGTGACCGTTCTTGCGGCGGTAGTTGTGGCGGCGACGCTTCTTGAAGACGACCACCTTTTCGCTCTTCGCCTGGGCGATGATTTCGGCCGAGACGGTCACCTTGGAAGCGTCGGCGAGCGAATCGCCTTCACCGGCCAGCAGGACGTCGCCCAGCGTGATCGTGTCGCCGGCTTCGCCCGCGAGCTTTTCAACGGCAATCTTGTCTCCGGCGGCAACCCGATATTGCTTGCCGCCCGTGCGCACTATCGCGAACATGGCTTTATACTCTCAATCTCGTGCTGTGCCCGATATCGGCGGAAATCCCGGTGGGAAAGCCCCGCGCCAATCAAGCGGCAGTGGGCGCTGCGACGATGCAGCGCCGGAAAGAAGCGTGCCGTTAGGCGAAAGGGCGTGCCAAGTCAACGCCGCTGCCTGCATAAAATGCGCGTGTAGTTGCACGCCTTGCGGCTTTGCGCGCGCGAGGTGTCATGATAACGAGACACGCAGAATATGACACTTTCCCCCCGCCTCCTCGCCGCGCCTTTCGCGGCGCTCATGCTGTCCGCCTGCGCCGGGGGGAGCGGGGACTATCCCTCCCTCGCGATCCGCGATGTCGAACGGCAATACGGGCGCTTCCTGATTACCGAAGGGACGGCCCCGGCTCCGGCCCCCGCGCCAGCCCCGGTCGCACCGGTGGCGGGGCAAGCGGCGATCGCCGCGCTGGTCAGCGACGCGCGCGCCTCTTTCGAGCGGTTCGAGGCCCGCGAGGACGCGGTCGCGCGGCTGGTCGGCGCGGGCCGCGGGCGCTCCATCGACAGCGATGCGCGCGCCGCCGCGCTCACCGCGCTGTCGGACCTTTCCGCCATCCGCAGCGCGACCGCCGTGCCGCTGGGAGATCTCGACTTGCTTGCGGCCGAGGCCGCCACCACCTTCGCACCGACCGACGATATCGACGCCGCACGCGCCCTCGTGCTCGCGCTCGTCGAACGCCAGGACGCGGTGCTGGCCGAACTCTGGGCGGAGATGGACCGATGAACCTGCAATGCGCGACCTGTCCGGTGAAGGAAACCGCGGCCTGCGCCGTGCTCACCCCGGAAGAGCGCGACGCCATGGCCGCCGCCGGGCGGACCCGCACGCTGAAGCGCGGCGAAATGCTGTTCGCCGCGGGGGACGAGGACGCGGCCTGCGCAACGCTGGTGTCGGGCGCGCTCAAGGTCTCGGCGATCGATGCCGAGGGTAACGAGCAGATCCTCGCGCTGGTCCACCCCTCGGGCTTCATCGGGGAATTGTTCGCCCCCTTTGCCCATCACGACGTGGTGGCGCTCACCGAAAGCAAGCTGTGCACCTTCGCGCGCGGCGATTTCGAGCGCGCGATCGACGATCACCCCGCGCTCGCCCGCGCGCTGCTGCGCCGCAGCCAGGAAGACCTGCTGGCGACCCGCGCCCTGCTCGAGCTCACCGGTCATGCCAGCGCCGAGGCGCGGCTCGCCGCGCTGCTGCACGATTTCGCCGCCGCCGCGAGCCAGTCCTCGTGCCACCTCGCCGCCGAATTCGACCTGCCGCTGACGCGCGGGGAAATCGCCAATATGCTCGGCCTGACGATCGAGACGGTCAGCCGCAAGCTCGGCGAACTGGAGGACACGGGCGCGATCCGGCGCAAGGGCAAGCGCGGGATCGAGGTGCTCGATCCCGCGCTGCTGCACGAAATTTCGGGGCGCTGAGGGGGAGAGGTCTAGCGCCCCCCGGCGGGCAGCTCTCACTGCCTGCCGAAACCTTATGAGACGATCGCGGCGATGGTCGCGGCGGTCAGCCCCCAGAACAGCACCAGCACCGGCAGCAGCAGCACCTGCACCGCCGCATCGCGCGGGGCGAGCTTGCCGGTATGCGTCACGATGCCGAAGCTCTCGAACTGGCCGAGCGTGAGCGGCTTGCTGTCATTGCCCTTGAGCCGGGTGAAGATCGCCGGAACGCCGAAGCCCGCGACGATGAACAGCGCGAAGATCGTCATCGGGATCGCAAGGCCCGGATTGCCGAAAGCAAGGGCCGTGACGCCGATGAAGCCGAGATAGCACGCAACCGTACCGCCATAGAGCGCCGTGGGCAGGCCGAAGCTGCGGTCGCGCGCCGGGGCCTTGGCGGCGGGCGCATCGACGATCCGCGCCTCGCCGCGTGCAATGATGTCCTGGACCTGTTTGCTCATCATGTCTCTCCTTCGATGAAGAGAGAATTACGCGTGTAGGGCCAAGCTTCGTTGATCGGGATCAAACAGGGAAATTTTTCCTACCAGCGCGCAAGATCGGCATGGTCCTCAGGCCGCGGTTCGATCCATTGCCATTCGCCGGCGCGCTTCTCGCGCTTCCAGAACCACGCCGCACTCTTGAGGTGGTCCATGCAGAAATCGACCGCTTGAATGGCATCGCGGCGATGGCGCGCGGCCGCCGCGACGCAGACGATAGGCTCGCCCGGATGCATCACGCCGACACGGTGGACCATGGCGAGGCCCATCAGGTCGAAGCGGTCGAAGGCGCGCTCGGCGAGCGCTTCCATGCCCGGCAGGGTGAGCGGTTCGTAATGCGTCAGTTCGAGCGCCTCGACACCGCCCCCGGCGCGGACCTTTCCGATGAAGCTCGCGATCCCGCCCGCATCGGGGCAGGCGGTAGCCAGGGCGTCCACCGCCGCGCCGGGGTCGAACGGCGCGGCATCGAGACGGACCTCGCGCACGCTTCAGCCGCCCGAAACCGGCGGGAGCAGCGCGACCTCGTCCCCGGCGCGGGCCGCAAGCGCGGTCTTGTCCGACAGCACGCGGCCCGCGCAGGCGACATGGACGCGCTCGCCCGCGACCTGCTGCGCAAGGCCGGGTTCGAGCGCGGACAGCAGGCCCGACCAGTCGAGCGGAGCGGAAACGAGGCGCCGCCCCGTCCCAGCCAGTTCCGCCAGCGGGCCGAGAAAGACGAGCGTGACGCTGCCCTCCCCGCTATCGACCGTCCCGTCATCCGCCTGCCGCGTCATCTCATCCGCCCGTCATCGACATATGGCGCGGCAGGTGCGGCTTCGCGCCGCGCTCGTCCATGCGGAAATGGTGCTTTTCGGGCTTGATCGCCATCGCGCGTTCGAGCGCTGCGGCAAGCTCCTCCTCGGGCCTTTCGGAGCGCAGCGCGGCGCGCAGGTCGACCCGCTCCGCCCCGCCGAGGCAGGGGTAGAGCTGGCCCGTCGCGGTGACGCGCAGCCGGTTGCACCCGGCGCAGAAATTGCCCGTGTGCGGCGTGATGAGGCCCAGTCGCCCTCCGGTTTCGGCGATATCGACATAGCGCGCGGGGCCGCCGGTGGCGTGATCGCTGTCCGTCAGCGTCCAGCGCTCCTCCAGCCGCGCGCGCACGTCCGACAGGGGGAGATACTGGTCGAGCCGCTCCTCCTCGACATCGCCCAGCGGCATGACCTCGATCAGCGTGACGTCATGGCCCTGTCCATGCGCCCATTCGATGAGGTCGGGCAGTTCGTCCTCGTTGACGCCCTTGAGCGCCACAGCGTTGAGCTTGACCTTGAGCCCCGCTTCGCGCGCCGCCGCGATCCCCTCGAGCACCTGCGGCAGGGCATCGCGCCGGGTCAGCGCCTCGAACCGCGTGCGGTCGAGCGTGTCGAGCGAAACGTTCACCCGCCGCACCCCGGCCTTCGCCAGCGCCTCGGCATGGGGAGCGAGCTGGGTGCCGTTGGTCGTGAGCGTCAGCTCCTCGAGCCCGTGGCCGAGCCGCCGTCCGAGCATTTCGAACAGGTGCATGATGTCGCGCCGCACCAGCGGTTCGCCCCCGGTGATGCGGATTTTCGTCACCCCGCGCTCGATGAAGCCGCAGGCGAGTTCGTAAAGCTCCTCCAGCCCCAGCACCTCGCGCTTGGGCAGGAAGGTCATGCGCTCGGGCATACAATAGGTGCAGCGAAGGTCGCAGCGGTCGGTGACCGACAGGCGCAGGTAGGTGATCGCGCGGCGGAAGGCGTCGACCAGCGGGCGCGGCTCGTCGTTGACCGCGATCACGTCGCGCCGCCGGGTGAGGCTGTCGATGGTGGTGGCGGGTGCTTCCTCGCTCATGCAAGCGGGATATACTGTCCCGTGATGCCCGGCGCATCTGCCAAATATGCGAGCGTTTCCTTGCGCGCCGCCGCGTCCCCGCCGCCGACCACGTTGACCCGCTCAGGCGCATGGCCGCGGGCAAGGTCGCGCGCGAGCGCCAGCCGCCAGTCGTCGTGGTCGGTCCCCGCGCGCGGCAGGACGATGGCGAGCGCGGTGACGCCCTCGCCCGCCAGCATCGTCTCGGCCTCTTCGAGATGCCGCTCGAAAACAGCCGCGCTCGCGGCGAGCGGCGCCTCGGGCAGGGCCTCGACCGTGAGGACGACCTGCACCGGGCCTAGACCTCGCCCAGCGGACGTTCGCGGTGGAGCGTGATGCCGATGCTCTCCCCGGCCTCGGCAATGGCGAGCTTGACGATCTTGACCGTCACCGCCTCGACGCGCGCATCCTGCACGAACAGCGTCTCGCAGATATGGTCCGCAACCGCCTCGATCAGCTTGAAATGGACGCCTTTTGGCAGGCCATCGGAAGCGGCGAACTTCAGGTCCATGTAGTTCTTGCTGGCATCCAATGGCGTGTCGGGATCGTAGCGGTCGGCGACCTCGTAGCGCGCCTGCACCGTGATGCGCAGCGGCTGCGGCTTGCCGGTTTCTTCCGAATAGATGCCGGTCAGGACATCGACTTCGAGATCGGCGACTTCGAGAGTGAGCGAATCGGTCATTGCGTGCATGAGCGCCCTTAGCCCGGATTGCTCCACCGCGCGAAGATCGCGGTCGGCAGGCGGCGCCGGGGTGCGTCTCCCGCCGGTTCCTCCAGCACCGCAAGGTCGCCGTGCTCGATGGTTCCGGGCAGGTGCGCGAGCGCTTCTTCCATCAGCCCGGCCAATGCGAGGCTGCTCATGCGCACGGCATAGACGGTGAGGAAGAGAAAGCGGCTGTCCGCATCGAGCAGCTTGGCGCAGTCGTGGACGAGGCCCGGCAGCCCTTCCTCAAGCCGCCACGTCTCGTTCTTCGGCCCGCGCCCGAATTTCGGCGGGTCGAGGATGATGCCGTCATAGCGCCGCTGCCGCCGCACCTCGCGCGCGGTGAATTTCGCCGCGTCGTCGACCAGCCAGCGGATGGGGCGGTCCTCCATGCCCGACAGGGCGGCGTTGTCGCGCGCCTGCGCGACCGATTTCTTCGAGGCGTCCACGTGCGTGACGCGCCCGTGGCGCGACAGGGCGAGCGTGCCGAGGCCGGTATAGCCGAACAGGTTGAGCGTTTCGGCCTCGTCCATCCCTGCAAGGCATCCGCGCATCCAGTCCCACACCACCGCCATGTCGGGGAAGAATTGCAGGTGACGGAACGGCGTCGGGCGAGCGGTGAAGCGGACCTCGTTCCATGCGAGTTCCCAGCCCTTTTCCGGCACGCCCTGCGCGAAATCCCAGCGCCCGCCGCCGTCCTCGTCCGAGCCGGGCACGAATTCGCCCGCCGCCTGCCAGTCGGCCCCGGTTTCACCGACAAGGCGCGGTTGCCACAGCGCCTGCGGCTCGGGGCGAATGAAGGCGTGGGGGCCGAAGGCTTCGAGCTTGCGCCCCGCCCCGCTGTCGATCAGGCGGTAGGCATCCCAGCCATGGCATTCCATCACGAGAGGGTCGGGCGCGAGACGCGCCATTACGCCTTCGCTTCGCGCGCCAGCGCGTGTTCGAGCACGAAGTCGCGGGCTGCCTCGTAATCGCCCGAAAGCTCGGTGACGCTTTCTTCGCGCCCGAACAGGTCGCCCACGCGCGGGGGCAGGTTCGGGCGCACGCCGATCGCGCGCTCGACCGCCTCGCGGAACTTGGCCGGGTGCGCGGTGGCGAGCGTCACCATCGGCACGGCAGGGTCGACTTCGCCCGCAGCGGTCGCCTCGCGCGCCGCGCTGAGGCCGACCGCCGTATGCGGATCGATGATCTGCCCTGCCGCCTGGTGCGCCCACTGGATCGCGCGCGCGGTCGCGTCCTGGTCGGCGCTGAGACCGAGGAACAGCCGCGCCGCGCCTTCGGCCTGGGCATTGGTGAGCTGCATCGCACGGGTCTTGGCAAAGCCCGCCATCTGCTGAGCCATCGCCGCCCCGTCGCGCCCGCCGCAGTCGAACAGCAGCCGTTCGAAATTGGAGGAGACCTGGATGTCCATCGAGGGGGTGATGGTGGGCGTCACGCCGCTCGCCGAATAGTCGCCGCGGGTGAGCGCGCGCACGAGGATGTCGTTGACGTTGGTCGCGACCACCAGCCGCTCGACCGGAAGGCCCATGCGCTGCGCGACATAGCCCGCGAAGACGTCGCCGAAATTGCCGGTCGGCACGCTGTAGGCGACGCTGCGGTCGGGTGCGCCCAGCTGGACGGCGGAATAGAAGTAATAGACCACCTGCGCCATCAGCCGCGCCCAGTTGATCGAATTGACCGCGCCGAGCCGCAGCGGTTCGTTCACCGCGGGATCGCCGAACATCCGCTTCACGTGCGCCTGCGCGTCGTCGAAGCTGCCTTCGATGGCGAGGTTATGGACGTTTGGCGCGCGCACGGTCGTCATCTGGCGGCGCTGGACCTCGCTCACCCGGCCCTTGGGGTGGAGCATGAAGATCTCGACCCGCTCCAGCCCCGCGACCGCGCGGATCGCGGCGGAGCCCGTGTCCCCGCTGGTCGCGCCGACGATGGTGAGCCGCTCGCCGCGCCGCTCGAGGAATGTCTCGAACAGCCGCCCGAGCAATTGCAGCGCGACATCCTTGAAGGCGAGCGTGGGACCGTGGAAGAGTTCGAGCAGCCAGTGGCGGTCGTCGAGCTGGACCAGCGGCGTGACGGCAGCGTGGGCGAAGGGCTCGCCGTAGACTTCGCGGCAGATGGCGGTCAGCTCGCTTTCCGAAAGACTGTCGCCGACGAAGGGCTGCATCACCCGCACCGCGACCTGCCAATAGGCGAGCCCGCGCAGATCGCGGATCTCGGCCTCGGTGAACCGCGGCCATTCGCGCGGCAGGTAGAGGCCCCCGTCGCTCGCGAGCCCCGCCAGCGTCACCCCTTCGAAATCGAGCGCGGGCGCGCTCCCCCGTGTGGATACGTATTCCATGGGGTAGTGCGGTTAGCGCCCCGCGTGCCGCGCGGCAATGGCGGGCGGGTTACGCCGTCTCATTTCGCCCCTTCAGCCGGGTGCGAAGCGCGAGCGCGTAAATGACGAGCGCGGTCAGCGCGAAGAAGAACCACTGCCCGGCATAGGCGAGGTGATTGTTGGGAAGGTCCGCAGGATCGGGCGCGGCGAGAGGCGCAAGATCGGCGATTGGCGGGTCGGCAACAAGACGCGGTCCCGGCGCTATCACGCCGCTGACCATCCCTCCCTGCCACTCGGGAGCGGCAAGGTCGCGCGCGAACCCAAGATCGACGGTCACCGCTGCATCGCTGCCCGCCATTTCGCAGGTGACGCGCATGGCCCAGCCCTTGGCCCCGTTGGCAGCGGTTCCGGCGACCGGCTCGCTATCGATCACCTGCTGGCAGTCGATCACGGAGCGGCGGAACCAGACGGCCTCGCCCTTGCCGGCCACTGGGAACGGCACCATTTCCTGGGACTCGCTCGCCGCTTCATAGCGCGCCAGAAGCGCCTCCTTCTCGTCCTTGCGGCCAAGCTGCCAGATGCCGAGGCCGATCATCGTGGCGACGGCGGCGAGGACGAGGATGGTGGGAAGGACGGGCAGGCGTTTCATCGGGCAAGGTGCTCCTCGTATTGGCGATAGAGCAGCGCGGTGCGGTAAAAGCGCAGCGCGAAGATCACGCCGCCCACCGTAATCGGCGCCCAGACCAGCGCCGAGAGCCACAGGGGCGGCCTCAGCAGCGCGTCGATCCCGAGCGCCGCGCCGATCAGAAGCGCCGCCAGCACCATTGTAAACAGACCCGCCAGACGCCCGCCGCGCTCCAGCGCGCCGAGGTCGAGCCCGCACGCCTCGCAGGCGAGCGCGATCCGCGCCGGCGCCTCGAACAGGGTGCGCGCGCCGCAGCGGGGGCACAAACCGAAAAGGGCAGCCCGGCCAAGGCCCGGCTGCCCCTTTTCAGCATCAGGGCCGGAGCCCCGGTCCATCAGTGGTATTCGGCGCCCCAGCCGCCCCAGACATAGACGGCGATGAACAGGAACAGCCACACCACGTCGACGAAGTGCCAGTACCACGCCGCCGCTTCGAAGCCGAAGTGCTGGCGCGGGGTGAAGTGGCCGAGATAGGCGCGATAGAGGCACACGGCGAGGAAGATCGTGCCGACGATCACGTGGAAGCCGTGGAAGCCGGTCGCCATGTAGAACGCGCTCGAATAGGTGTTGCCGCCGAAAGCGAACGGCGCGACCGCGTATTCATAGGCCTGGATAAAGCTGAACAGCACGCCCAGCGCGATGGTCGCCCACAGGCCCTGCTTCAGACCCTTGCGGTCGCCGTGGATAAGCGAGTGGTGCGCCCAGGTCACGGTCGTGCCCGAGCACAGCAGGATCAGCGTGTTGAGCAGCGGCAGCGCGAAGGGATCGAGCACTTCCTCGATCGCCTTGGGCGGCCACACGCCGCCGATCACGTCGGTCAGGGTCGAGGGGAACAGCGAGAAATCGAACCACGCCCAGAACCAGCCGACGAAGAACATGACTTCCGACGCGATGAACAGGATCATGCCGTAGCGCATATGCAGCTGCACCACCGGCGTGTGGTCGCCGCGCTGGGCTTCGACGACGATGTTCTTGAACCACATGAAGAACGTGGCGATGAGGCCCGCAAGCCCGGCCCACATGACAATCGCGGCCATGTTGCCGAACAGGTCGGGATACCAGCTCAGCACCATCCCCGAGGTGAAGGTCAGCGCCGAGAGGGATCCGACCAGCGGCCAGATGTCCGGCTCGAGGATGTGATAGTCGTGGTTTACATTGCCTGCCATTTTTCTCGTTCCCGTCCCTTAGGAATCAGCGGTTGATCGGTTACCGCGCGCGGCCGTTCGTTACGGGCTCTTTCGCGCGATGGAAAGTGTAGCTCAGGGTGATCTGCTCGACGTCCTTCATGAACTCGTCCTGTTCGATCGCCGGGTCGACGTAGAACAGCACGGGCATATGGACTTCCTCGCCCGGCTGCAGCGTCTGTTCGGTGAAGCAAAAGCACTGCACCTTGTTGAAATAGAGCCCGGCCTGCGCGGGTTCGACGTTGAAGGTCGCCGTGCCGGTGATGGGTGTGTCGGAATTGTTGATCGCGGTGTAGGTCGCGATGTCGCGCTCGCCGATGCGGACGGTCTCGGTCACCTGGTCGGGGGCGAAGGTCCACGGCATCCCGCTCGCGGTCGACCCGTCGAAACGGATCGAGATGGTCCGCCCCGAGCCCGCGGCGGCGGCGCGCGCGGCGTCTTCCTCGCTGGCGACCTGCGTCGTGCCGGCAAAGCCCGTCACCCGGCAGAACAGGTCGTAAAGCGGGACCGCGGCATAGCCGAGGCCGAGCATGAACAGTGCGAAAAGCCCGGCATAGATCCCGGTGCGCAGGTTGCGGCGCGATGTGTCGCGGTCGAGGGTCGCCGTGCTCATGTCAGTCTCCCATCCTCACGAGGGTGATGGCGTAGAACAGCACCACGAAGAACAATAGCGTCCCGCCAACCACGAGGTTGCGGCTTTTGCGGCGACGCTTGAATTCCTCTTCCTCCTCCGGGGTCATGCCAGCATTCCGGGACCGATGAGGCCCTGCGCGAACAGCACGCGGTCAGCCACCAGCGCGGCGAACAGGGCGAAGAGGTAGTAGATCGAGAACTTGAAGAGCACCTTCTCCTCGCGCATCGCATCCTCCTCGCGCCGCTCGCGCAGGCCGACGGGAATGGCGAGCAGGGTGAAGAGCACCGAAAGCACGACCGCGACCGAGCCGTAGACCCAGCTCGTCCCGCCGATCGCCCAGGGCGCAATCGCGATGGGGGCGAGCAGGAGCGTGTAGAAGAGGATGTGCTGGCGCGTCGTCTTCTCGCCCGCGACCACGGGCAGCATGGGAATGCCGACCTTGGCGTAGTCCGACTTCACGAACAGCGCGAGCGCCCAGAAATGTGGCGGGGTCCAGAAGAAGATGATCGCGAACAGCAGCACCGGCATGGCGGTGATCTCGCCCGTCACCGCGACCCAGCCGATCAGCGGCGGAAACGCGCCCGCTCCGCCGCCGATGACGATGTTCTGCGGCGTGCGGGGTTTGAGCCACATGGTGTAGACGACCGCGTAATAGACGATCGCCACGGCCAGCGTGGCGGCGGCGAGCCAGCCGATCGCAACGCCCATCAGCACGACCGAGACCGCCGACAGGAACACGCCGAAATCGCGCGCGTCCTCGCGCCGCATCCGGCCTGCGGGCAGCGGGCGCTTGGCGGTGCGCTTCATGCCCTTGTCGATATCGGCTTCCCACCAGTGGTTGAGCGCCGCGGACCCGCCCGCGCCCATCGAGATCGCGAGGATCGCGGTGAAGCCGAGCACCGGGTGGATGCTCCCGGGCGCCGCCAGCAGGCCGCAGATCCCGGTGAAGATCACCAGCGTCATCACGCGCGGCTTGGTCAGCGTGAAGAAGTCACGCCATTCCGCCGGCATCGTCGCGGTGGTGATCGGGTTTGCTGCGTTCTGCATCGTCGTGTTCTCTATTCGAAGGAAGGCGCACCCACCGGCGCGCCCTCCCCCTTGTTTCGCTTTCGAAACGGCCTCGCTGTGAGGCCGCCCCCGTCAGGCGCCGGCCGGCTTTTCGCCCAGCGGACGGTGATCGTGGTAGTTGTGGTGGTCCTCGATCACCGGCAGCGTCTCGAACTGGTGGAACGGCGGCGGGCTCGGCAGCGTCCATTCGAGCGTGGTCGCGCCTTCGCCCCACGGATTGCCCTCGGCACGGCGGCCTGCGGCGAGCGAGTAGACGATGTTCACGAAGAAGAAGATCATCGAGAAGGCCATGATGTAATAGCCGTAGGTGCTCACTTGGTGCCACAGCGTGAAGGCTTCGGTGTAGTCGGGATAGCGCCGCGGCATCCCCTGCATCCCCAGGAAGTGCTGCGGGAAGAAGATCACGTTCACGCCGATGAAGAAGAACCAGAAGTGCAGGTGCGACAGCAGTTCCGAATGCATCCGCCCGCTCATCTTCGGGAACCAGTAGTAGAAGCCCGCGAACATCGAGAACACCGCGCCCATCGACAGCACGTAGTGGAAGTGCGCGACGACGTAGTAGGTGTCGTGCAGGTTGTCGTCGATCCCGCCGTTCGCCAGCACGACGCCGGTGACGCCGCCCACGGTGAACAGGAAGATGAAGCCGAGCGCCCAGACGAGCGGCGACTTGAATTCGAGGCTGCCGCCCCACATCGTCGCCACCCAGCTGAAGATCTTCACGCCCGTCGGGACCGCGATGACCATGGTCGCGGCGGTGAAATACATCTTCGTGTTCACGTCGAGGCCGACGGTGTACATATGGTGCGCCCACACGATGAAGCCGACGACGCCGATCGCGACCATGGCGTAGGCCATGCCGAGATAGCCGAACACGGGCTTGCGGCTGAAGGTCGCGACGATCTGCGAGATCATGCCGAAGCCCGGCAGGATCATGATGTAGACCTCGGGGTGGCCGAAGAACCAGAACAGGTGCTGGTAGAGCACCGGGTCGCCGCCGCCCGCCGGGTCGAAGAAGGTCGTCCCGAAATTGCGGTCGGTCAGCAGCATGGTGATGGCAGCGGCCAGCACCGGCAGCGCGAGCAGCAGCAGGAAGGCCGTGACCAGCACCGACCACACGAACAGCGGCATCTTGTGCAGCGTCATGCCCGGCGCGCGCATATTGAAGATGGTGGTGATGAAGTTGGTCGCACCAAGGATCGAGCCCGCGCCCGCAAGGTGGAGCGAGAAGATCGCGAAATCCACCGCCGGACCGGGGGCGCCGGTGGTCGAAAGCGGCGCATAGACCGTCCAGCCCACGCCCGCGCCGTTGCCCGCGCCGCCCGGCACGAACATCGAGAACAGCAGCGAGAAGAAGCCCGCCACGGTCAGCCAGAACGACACGTTGTTCATGCGCGGGAAGGCCATATCCGGCGCGCCGATCATGAGCGGCACGAACCAGTTGCCGAAGCCGCCGATCATCGCCGGCATCACCATGAAGAACACCATGATGAGGCCGTGCGCGGTGATGAAGACGTTCCACATATGAAGCGCGGTGTTGAGATCCGCGCTGCCACCCATGAACCCGGCCCACCAGGTCAGATACTGAATCCCCGGCTCGGCCAGTTCGAGCCGCATGATGCCCGAAATCGCGCCGCCCACGATGCCCGCGATGATCGCGAAGATCAGGTAGAGCGTGCCGATATCCTTGTGGTTGGTCGACATGAACCAGCGGGCGAAGAAGCCCGGCTTGTGATCGGCGTGATCCGCGTGATCCTCGGTATGGATGTCGAAGCCTTCAGCAGTGGTGGCCATCGTGTCAGTCTCTCGGTCGGTTCGTATTCGGTCTGTTCGGATCGGGCGGGCTTACTCGGCAAGCGCGATTTCGGTCGCTTCCTCGGCCGGAGCCGCGTCCTCGGCGGGCGCTTCCTCGGCGGTCTCTTCGCCGGGCATCGTGCCGCCCTGCGAGGCCACCCATGCCGCGAATTCTTCGGGCGGGAGCGCCTCGATCGCGATCGGCATATAAGCGTGGCGGGTGCCGCACAGCTCGCTGCACTGGCCGTAATAGACGCCCGGCTCCTCGATCGTGAGCAGCTTTTCATTGAGGCGGCCGGGGATCGCGTCCTGCTTGAACCACAGCGACGGGACCGCGAAGGAGTGGATCACGTCCGCGCCGATCGTCTGGATGCGCAGCGGCACGCCCGCGGGCACGACCATGCGGTTGTCGACCGCGAGCTGCGGCGGCTCACCGTTCTTGATGGCGTCCGCATCGCTCAGCATATTCGAGATCACCTCGATCCCGCCGTGGTCGGGATAGGAATAGCCCCAATACCACTGGTAGCCCGTCGCCTTGATCGTGACCGCTTCTTCCGGCGGGGTTTCGTACTGGCGCGCAAGCAGCGTTAGCGAAGGCACCGCGATCACGACGAGGATAGCAGCCGGAACGATCGTCCACACGACCTCGATCATGGTGTTGTGCGTAGTGCGCGAAGGCTCGGGATTGGCGCGGCGGCTGAAGCGCACCACGACATAGAGCAGCAGGCCCAGCACGAAGAGCGAGATCGCGGTGATGACCGGCAGCAGGAACCAGTCGTGCATCCACAGCGCGTATTGGCCGTCCTTGGAATACTGGTCCTGGAAGGTGAGCGACTTGGCCATCGCGCCCGGCTCGCCGCTGTTGGGGTCGGTCGGCATCCCCTTGTCCTTGGTCGGAGCCATCGGGACATAGGCGCCCTCGGCCTCGGGCGGCGTCGTCTCGCTCGCGACGACCTCGCCCTCGGCGGCGCTGGCGGGCGGTTCGCCGAAGACTTCGCCGCTGCCGGGCGCGGCGGTCATTTCGGCAGCGTCCTGCGCGAGGGAAGCGTGCGGCATGAAGACGACGGAAATCGCCGCCAGCAGCGACAGGGTAGCGAGTTTGATAGGGGCGTTCATATGACCCATCGTGATGTGCCTAAATCGTTGTCCAGATCTGATCCCATGTCGCCCCGCCTTTCGGCCCCGTCCAGAGGACCAGTGGGACAACGCGTGCCGACAGCTTTGCCAGCGTTGGCGCACCCCTTAGCCGCGCTTGCCCGGACCCTCAAGCGCTACTAGGGAGATTTTTATGCAAGCTTCCGTGCCGCGCGCGCAAGCCCGCGCAATTCCGCGGGTTTTGCGGCGGCCCACCCCATTTTCGACAGGCCTTTCGAGATGACACAGACCCCCTTTCGCCCCATGACCGAGGACGAGGTGCTCGCCGAATTCCGCGCCTCGGGCGCGCTGCTCGAAGGGCATTTCAAGCTCTCGTCCGGCAGGCACTCCGGCCATTACCTGCAATGCGCGCGCGTGCTGATGAACCCCGCGCGCGCCGCTCGGCTGGCCGAGGCGGTCGTGGCGGGCATCCCGTCGGACGTGATCGAAGCGGTCGACACCGTCGTCTCGCCCGCGATGGGCGGCATCATCATCGGCCACGAGGTCGGCCGGGCGCTGGCGAAGGACGCGCTCTTCCTCGAACGGCCAGAAGGCGCCTTCCACCTGCGGCGCGGCTTCGCGTTGGAGCCGGGCGCAAAAGTGCTGATGGTCGAAGATGTCGTGACGACCGGCCTCTCCAGCCGCGAGGCGATCGAGGCTGTCGCGCGCGAGGGCGGCGAGGTGATCGCCGAATGCGCTCTCATCGACCGCTCGGGCGGCGCGGTCGATCTCGGCGTGCCCTTCTATCCGCTCGCCGCGTTCGATTTCCCCACTTATGCGCCCGAGGACATCCCGCCCGCACTCGGCGCCGTAGCTGTGACCAAGCCGGGTAGCCGCAAGTAACCCGGTCCGATAAGGCAGGCGAGAAATGGCGAGGACACTCCACCCCAACCCCTTGCGGCTCGGCGTGAATATCGATCACGTCGCGACCATCCGCAATGCGCGCGGCGGGGACCACCCGGACCCGGTGCGCGCGGCCGAGATCGTCGCGCGGGTCGGCGGCGACGGCATCACCGCGCACCTGCGCGAAGACCGGCGCCATATCCGCGACGAAGATCTGCGCCGCATCCAGGATGCGACCGACCTGCCGCTGAACCTCGAAATGGCAGCGACCCGCGAAATGCTCGACATCGCGCTGCGTCACAAACCGCACGCGGCCTGCATCGTCCCCGAAAAGCGCGAGGAACGCACCACCGAGGGCGGACTGGACGCGGCGGGACTCCACAACACGCTCGCCCCGATCATCGACGAGCTGAAAGGCGCAGGCATCCGCGTCTCGCTGTTCATCGAACCGGCCGAGCGGCAGCTCGACGCCGCGCTGCGCCTCGGCGCGCCGGTCGTCGAATTCCACACCGGCGAATACGCCCACGCCATTCTCGACGGGGATTCGGCCCGCACCGCGGCGGAATTGAAGCGCATTGCCGACATGGCCGCGCTCGCCGCGAAGAACGGGATCGAGCCGCACGCGGGCCACGGCCTCACCTTCGACAACGTCACGCCCATCGCCGCCATTCCCCAGATCGCCGAGCTCAATATCGGGCATTACCTCATCGGCGAGGCGGTGTTCATCGGCCTCGAAGGCGCCATCCGCCGGATGCGCGAGCTGATGGATGAGGCTCGCTAGTGGCGGGCCGCTCCCCGCACGAGCTTACAGCCGAACAGTCGCGCTGGGCCTTTTTCGGCGCGACGCTGTTCCTCACCGCGGTCGGATTCCTCGGCTATGCCGTGGCCAAAGGCGTGATCCTGCCCTTCGCGATCGGCTGGGTCGTCCTGCAGGTGTTCGGCTATGCCGGATCGCTCTCGCGCGCGAAGGGCGATTTCGCCCACCCCCTGTTCAAGAGCCAGGTGATGATCCATGTCGTCGTCCTGGGCCTGCTCGTCGCGCTGATCCTCAGAGGGCCGCCGGCTTAGTTCGCGTCGATCAGACAGGTCGAAAATCCGCGAATTTTCGCCCGTAGGGTTCACGAAAGGCATTTCCAACATGATCATCGGCCTCGGATCGGACCTGTGCAATATCGAGCGCATCGCGAATTCGCTCGACCGCTTCGGTGAGCGCTTCGAGAACCGCGTCTTTACCGAGACCGAGCGCACCAAGGCCCGCCGCCGGCCCTTCACCGTTGCCGGAACCTACGCCAAACGCTTCGCCGCCAAGGAGGCTTTCTCCAAGGCCGTGGGCACGGGATTCAAGCGCGGCGTCTTCATGAAGGACATCGGCGTCGTCAACGCGCCCTCGGGCGCACCGACCCTCGCGCTGGCGGGCGGGGCGGCGAAGCGACTTGAAGAATTGACGCCGCCGGGCCATGAGGCGCGCATTCATCTTACCCTCACCGACGATCATCCATGGGCCTATGCGCTGGTGCTGATCGAGGCCCTACCGATTTCGACCGGCCAGCCCTGACCTCCCCATCCGAGACGCTCCCGTGACCGACCCAGCGACCGACGACACTTCCAAGCCCGCAGCGCCCGATACGCCCGGCGGCCCAGCGCCCCTGTCCGGCGGCGGCGGCGACGGCGAGCGCGAAGCGCGAGCCGCCTCCTCCTCTTCTGGGGAGGACGCGAACGAGAAGGAAGATGAAAAGGTCAACTGGTTCGCCGAGATACGCGGCCTCGCGCTGATGCTGCTCGCGGTGCTCGCCTTCCACAGCCTGGTCGCAAAGCCGTTCTACATTCCCTCGGCCTCGATGATGCCGACGCTGTGGGTGGGCGACCGGCTGATCGTCTCGAAATATCCCTATGGCTGGTCGTGGGCCTCGGCGAGTTTCCACCTGCTCCCGCGCGGCGAATGGCGCGTGCTTCCCGACACGCCCGAATACGGAGACATCGTCATCCCCGTGCACCCGATCCGCAACGAGGATTACATCAAGCGCGTCGTGGCGCTTCCCGGCGACACGATCGCGGTCGAGGACGGGCGCATCATCCTCAATGGCACGCCGATCCCGCGCGAACAGGTCGCCTCGGTCAAGCTGCCGTTCGAGCCCAATCTCTACTGCGACCGGATGGACGGGCTCGCCACGCCCTGCCTCGATGCCTTCGAGGATTATCGCAGCCCCGACGGCCAGTATTTCGAGCCGCCGACCTTCCGCGAGACGCTGCCGAACGGGGCGACTTACCTCGTGATCGATCATATGCGCGTGCGCTTCGACAACATGGACCCGGTCACCGTGCCCGAGGACAGCGTCTTCGTCATGGGCGACAACCGCGACCATTCCGCCGACAGCCGCGCCAGCATCGCGGACAGCGGGCTGGGCGGCCCGGTGCCGATGGCGAATATCGGCGGACGCGCGGAATTCATCACCTTCAGCCTCGACGGGTCGACGACGTGGAACCCGGCGACATGGTTCTCCAGCCTGCGCGGCGACCGCGCGTGGTCGACCCTGCGCCCGGCCATCGCCGAAGGCACGGCGGTCGGCGAAGCGGCGGAAACGGCGCAGTGAGGCACGGGGGGCGCTGACAGTTCATGGCGAAGAAATTCCTCTACCTCGTCGCGGCGGTGATCGTCCTGTTCCTTGCAGGCGCGATTGCGCTCAACCTGTTCTCGGCCGAGATCACGCGCTTCGTCATGGTTCCGGGCGGCGATTTCGTCGAACAGGAACCGCTCGAGCAGAACGCCTATGAAGACCCCTCGCTGTGGTATTCGCGCCCCGGCATCGGCACCTCGGACCCGGCCCGCTGGCAGCCCGCCTATGCGCCCGAAGGTGAAGTTCCGTCGGGCGTGAGCGAGGAAGCCAAGGCACGCGTGTTGTCGACCGACCAGCCGCCCTTCGCGGTCTTCTTCGTCCACCCGACGAGCTATCGCAGCACCGAGATGTGGAACGCCCCGCTCGAGCCGGGCGAAGACCCCGACGCGCTGGAAGCGGACAGGTTCGCCCGCATCTTCCTGCGCGGCATGGCGAGCCCGTTCAACGCGGCCTCCGAAATCTGGGCGCCGCGCTATCGGCAAGCCACCATGGGCGCTTTCCTCGCCGAGGGGCCGGAGGGCCAGCAGGCGCTCGATGCCGCCTATGCCGACGTGCGCGAGGCGTTCCGCTATTTCCTCGATTCGGTCGATGCGGACACGCCCCTCGTCCTTGCGGGACACTCGCAGGGCGCGCTTCACCTGATGCGCCTGCTGGCCGAGGAGGTGAAAGGCGCGCCCGCCGCCGAGCGGCTGGTCGCGGCCTATGTCATCGGCTGGCCGATCTCGATCGAACACGATCTTCCTGCAATGGGCGTTCCCGCCTGCGCGACCGCGAACCAGACCGGCTGCGTGCTGTCTTGGTCGAGCTTCGCCGAGCCGGCGGACCCTTCGGCGGTGCTCGAAACCTATGCCGCCTCGACGGGTCTCGACGGCGAGGTGCTGGGGTCGAGCGAGATCCTGTGCACCAATCCGCTCACCGGACGCATCGGCGGCTCGGCCCCGGCAACCCGCAATCTCGGCACGCTGAAGCCCGATGAAAGCCTCGCCGACGGAGAGCTTGTTCCCGCCGCCGTGCCCGCGACCTGCGAGGACCGCGGCCTGCTGATGATCGGCCCGCCGCCGGAAATGGGCGCGCTGGTGCTGCCGGGCAACAATTACCACGTCTACGACGTGCCCCTGTTCTGGGCGAACACCAAGGTCGACGTCGCGCGCCGGGTGCAGGCTTTTGCGGGCGCGGGTTCGGGCGGGGACGCGGCGAACTGATTACCGAACACGCCCCCGATTTCTCAGAGGCGCTGCCCGATGGCGGGGCGCTCATCGGCCTTGACTTGGGCACGAAGACCGTGGGAACGGCGACCTGCGATGCTGGCTGGCGCTTCGCCACCAGCGGCAAGACCATCGCGCGCGGCAAGTGGGGGCGCGACCGCGAAACGCTGGCCGCGCTCATCGACGAGCGGCAGGCGAAGGGCATCGTCATCGGCCTGCCGCGCAACATGGACGGCTCCGAAGGCCCGCGCGCACAGGCCGCCCGCGCCTATGCGAGGAACTGCGCCGAAGCCTTCGCGCTGCCGGTCCTGCTGTGGGACGAACGCTGGTCCACCAAAAGCGCCGAGGCCGCGATGATCGGGCAGGACATGAGCCGGCGAAAGCGCGCCGAGCGGATCGATTCCCACGCCGCTGCGGTCATCCTGCAGGGCGCGATCGACCGGCTTGCGGGCGGGGCGTTCTAGCCCTGCGTCAAAAGGGGGATTGGAACCGCGCCCGCCCCGCCCTAGGGAAGCGGCGATGAGCGACCAGCCGACATTCGATGCCGCCGAGGCGGGCAAGTTCTTCTTTCGCGGCGGGCACACGGGCTGGCTCGGGCTCGAATACGCGCGCCACGGCGAGAACTGGGTGGAACTGAAGCTCCCCTGGCGCGAGGATCTCATCGGCGAGCCCGACCGCCACGTGCTCGCCTCCGGTCCGATCGTGAGCCTGATGGACATGGCGAGCGGGATGTCGATCTGGCAGACCACGGGCGTGTTCACGCCCGTCGCGACGCTCGACCTGCGCGTCGATTATCAGCGCCCCGCGCGAGAGAAGAGCGCGGTGTGGGGCCGGGTCGAATGTTATCGCACGACCCGCTCTGCCGCCTTCGTGCGCGGCATCGCCCATGACGGGGAGGAGGCCGACCCGGTCGCGCACATCGCGGGCGTCTTCATGCAGGTGAGCTACAACCCGAAGGCGCGGCTCGAAGCGCAGGCCGAAGCCGCCAAGACGGAAGGCCGCGATGATGACTGATGCGCAGCGCCACCTCACCGCCTATGCCCGCTCGCTCGGAATCGAGGTCCACGGCGAGGAGGACGGCCTGCCGGTGCTGACGGTCGATTTCGGGCGGAATGTCGAGGGGCGGCCCGGCCATTTCCACGGCGGGGCGACCGCGGGCCTGCTCGAGACCGCGGGCTATGCCGCGCTGCGCACGCGGCTCGCCGCCGAGGGGCGCGCGCCACAATTGAAGCCGATCAACATCACCGTGCAATATCTTTCCGCCGGGCGGTCGAAGCGGACCTACGCCCTCGCCCGGATCGCGCGGCTGGGGCGGCGCAATGCGAACCTCACGGTCGAGGCGTGGCAGGACGACCGCTCGCGCCCGATCGCGAGCGCGGTGATGAACATCCTGATGGCCTGACGCCCGCCGCAGGAGCGAGGGGGCCGAGAGAGCGCCGCTGGCGCGGCGGATCATTCCGGCGGGCCCGTCCCGGCAGGGGCGACCTCGAAGCCGTCTTCGCGCAGGCGGAATTCGACCGGCGACCCGTCGATCTCGGTCGTGACCGTCACCGCGCCCCCCTCGATGCGCAGGGTCGAGCCGTTTTCGTCCAGCGGGATTTCGCCCACCTCCGGCACGTCGAAGGGCTGGACCGGGCCTTCGGGATCGGGCGAGGCGGTGGGCGCGGGCGCCGCCGCCGGACCGCCGCCGAGCCGCAGCGCGCCGCGCATGAAGTCCTTCCAGATGCGCGCGGGCAAGCTCCCCCCGGTGATCCCGTTCAGGGGGGAGTTGTCGTCATTGCCGACCCACACGCCGACCACCAGCCGTTTTTCGCCCTCGCCCGCATAGCCGACGAACAGCGCGTCGCGGTAATCCTGCGTCGTCCCGGTCTTGCCGTAATTCGCCACCGGCAGCATCGCCGCACGCCCCGTCCCGCGATTGACCGCCGCGCGCAGCATCCGCTCGATCGCCTCGTGGTGGCGGCGCGAAAGGCTGTCCTCGCGCGTCGTCAGCCAGTCGAGCCAGCCTGGCTCCTCGCGCTCGAAAGCGCGCGGCGTAACCGGAAAGGCATTGCCCGCGACCCCGGCATAGGCGGCGGTGAGTTCGAGCAGCGTCATGGTCGAGGTGCCCAGCGCGAGGCTCGGGTCGCCCTCGGGCAGGTCCGATGTCACGCCGAGCGCGCGCGCCACGTCGATCACGCGCTCCGAGCCGACTGCGTTCATCAGCCGTACCGCGGCGACGTTGCTCGACGTGGCGAGCGCCTGTTCGAGCGTGATTTCCTCGGAATAATTCCCGGCGGCGTTCTCGGGCCGGTACGAACCCTCTGCGAACGCCGTGTTGGGAATCGTGTCCTCAGGCGCCCACCCGGCCTCCAGCGCGGCGAGGTAGACGAACAGCTTGAAGGTCGAGCCCGGCTGGCGGCGCGCCTGTGTCGCGCGGTTGAAGGGCGATTTGGCGTAATCGCGCCCGCCGACCATCGCGACCACTTCGCCCGTGGGGCGCATCGCCACCAGCGCGACCTGCGCCTCTCCCAGCGGCGCGCGCGCGACCACCCGCCCGGCGAGCGATTGCAGGCGCGAATCGAGCGTGGTGGTGAGCACCTGTTTCGAATAGCTCGCCTCCATCTCTCGCCGCGCGATGGGCAGCGCCCAGTCGGCGAAATAGGTGCCGGTGGGAAGGTCGTTCCTCGTCCGCACGTCGAGCCGCGGCGCGGGCAGCGCGGCCGCCTCGGCGGGGGTGAGATAGCCCTCCTCCACCATCGCGCCCACGACGAGGTCCATGCGCCGCTTCGCCCTGTCGTAATGCTTCGTCGGCGCATAGGCGGACGGCGCCTGCAGCAGCCCTGCCAGCATCGCGGCCTGTTCGGGCTTCAGGTTTTCGGGCTGGCGGTAGAAATAGTGCAAGCTGGCGGCGCGCAGGCCGTACTGGTTGTCGCCGAAATAGGCGTTCGAGAGGTAGCGTTCGAGGATCTCGTCCTTGGTCAGCCACGCCTCCAGCCACAGCGCGATCAGCGCCTCGCGCGCCTTGCGGGTAAGGGTCTGTTCGGGGGTGAGGAAGGTGAACTTGGCGAGCTGCTGGGTGATGGTCGAACCGCCGCCGTTCCCGGTCCAGATCGCGCGCGCGATGCCGCGCGGGTCGATCCCCCAGTGCGAATAGAACCGCCGATCCTCGATCGCCATGAAAGCCTGCGGGACGTGCGGCGGGAGGTTCGCGATTTCGACCGGCGCATCGACCACCGCGCCCTGCCGCGCGATCGGCGTGCCGTCGCTGGCGAGCAGCGTGACCTGCGGCGCGGCGATCGGCTCGAGGCTTTTCGACAGCGGCGCGGTGACGGCAAGCCAGCCGACCAGCGCGAGGAAGGCGAGCAGCGCGGCGGCGAGGCCGCGCAGCGCCCACCACAGCTTTCCGCGGCTGCGCCAGTAGTCGCGCTGCCACCAGCGCAGGCGGCGGCGCTCCTCGGCCTCGACCGCACTGTCGAGCCGGGAAAGCGTGTTGTCCCAGCGCGTGTAGTCGGGTGCCGATACGCGCCCGCGCGGCGGCGCATCGTCCCCCTCGTCGAGCGGGCGCTGCGATTCGTAGAGCGGGAAATATCCGGGCGCAGAGCCGCTGTCGTCCCCATACGGGTCCGTGCGTGCGCCTTTGCGGAATCGCTCGAACAGGCCCATGCGGACTGTATTAGCAGGCTAATACGCCAGCCCGCAAGCGGGGATCAGCGCCCGCCCCTCAGCGGCCGACAGTGACCGTCCCCATCGCCGCCCCTTCGGGCAGGTCCTCGCCGAAGACGCGCTGGTAGTATTCGGACACCAGAGTGCGCTCGGCCTCGTCGCACTTGTTGAGGAAGGACAGGCGGAAGGCGAAGCCGGTCGATTTGAAGATCGCCGCGTTCTGCGCCCAGGTAATGACGGTGCGCGGGCTCATCACGGTCGAGATGTCGCCGTTCATGAAGCCCTGCCGGGTGAGCTCGGCGACCTTGACCATGTCGGCGATCAGCTTGTCGTCAGTATCCGGCGTCTTGGACTTGACGATTTCCTGCTCGGTCTCGGCGGGCAGGTAATTGAGCGCCACGACGATGTTCCAGCGGTCCATCTGCGCCTGGTTGATCGCCTGCGTGCCGTGGTAGAGGCCGCTGGTGTCGCCGAGGCCGACCGTGTTGGTCGTCGCGAACAGGCGGAACCACTTGTTCGGCGTGATGACGCGGTTCTGGTCGAGCAGCGTCAGGCGGCCGTCGAATTCGAGCACGCGCTGGATCACGAACATCACGTCGGGCCGCCCTGCGTCGTATTCGTCGAAGGTCAGCGCGACCGGGTGCTGCAGCGCCCACGGCAGGATGCCTTCCTTGAACTCGGTCACCTGCAACCCGTCCTTCAGGACGATCGCATCGCGCCCGACGAGGTCGATCCGGCTGATATGCGCGTCGAGGTTGACCCGCACGCTCGGCCAGTTCAGCCTTGCTGCGACCTGTTCGATATGGGTCGACTTGCCGGTGCCGTGATAGCCCTGCACCATCACCCGGCGATTGTGCGCGAAGCCTGCAAGGATCGCGAGCGTCGTGTCGGGATCGAAGACATAGTCCTTGTCGATCTCGGGCACGTGTTCGTCATTGGCGGAGAAGGCGGGCACCTGCCAGTCGACATCGATGCCGAACGTGTCCTTCACGTCGATCGTGGTGTCGGGCTCGGATGGCATGGCGTCCTTGCCGGCGAATTCTTCTGAGGAATGGCTGTTCATCGCGCGGGAGGGTTAAAGCGACGAGGCCGAGCCTGCAAGCCGCTCGGTCCTGCTAAATTTGCAAGTGCGCCGCGCGCGGGCGGATGAGGCTCGCAAATCGCGAGGCAGCGCATTATCTTGGGAAGTATGGCGGACCCGGTCGAAACCCTGCGATTGAAGCTGGTCGGGCAGGTCCGCGACCTCTTCAACGAAACCGGGCAGCAGCCCGTGCCGCCTTCGGACGAAGCGCTGTTCGCCAAGGACACGCCGATCCGGCGCGTCCATGCCGATATCGTCGGCATGATGACGGGCGGGATCCGCGGGCTCTTGTTGCAGATGCTCCATCCGGCAGCGCTCCAGGGCGTGCTCGACCATTCCAATTTTCGCGCCGATATGCATGGGCGACTGCGGCGCACGGCGCGCTTCATCGCGGTCACGACCTTCGGCCACCGCGACGAGGCATTGCGCGCGATCGAGCGGGTCAACCGCATCCATTCCAAGGTCGGCGGGACGCTTCCCGGCGGCGAGCCCTACACCGCCACCGACCCGCGCACGCTCGCCTGGGTCCACGTGGTCGAGGCGCAGAGCTTCCTTGCCGGATACCTGCGCCATGTCCGGCCCGATATGCCTTTCGCCGAGCAGGACGAGTATTACCGGCAATTCGCGGTCATCGCGCGCGCGTTGGGGGCCGATCCCGTGCCCGAGACGCGGCGCGAGGCCGAAGCGATCTTTCGCGAGCTGCGCGGCGATCTGAAAACTTCGCCCGAGGCCCGCGAGGTCGCGCAGCTCGTCCTCACCTCGAAACCCGAAGGCACGCCGCAGGCGCTGCAGGCGGTGGTCGCGGCCGAGGCGGTCGCGATGGTCCCCGATTGGGCGCGCGCCATGCTGCGCATCCAGCGCCCGGTGCTCACCGCGATCCCGGCGCGCGCGGCGACATGGGGCGTCGGACGCACGCTGCGCTGGGCCTTTCGCCAGACCTGACCGGGCGCGCCTTTCGTGCTATGCCAACCGACGTGAGCGGGAGTACAGCATGGCCTATATCGATGGATACGCCTTTGCCGTCGACAGCGCGCGCAGGGCCGAATTCACCGCCTTTTGCGAAAGCGTCGACACGTGGTTCCTCGAAAACGGGGCGCTGCGCGTGGTCGAGACATGGGGCGAGGACGTACCTCGCGGCAAGGCTACCGACTTCCATCGCGCGGTCGCCGCGCGCGAGGACGAGACTGTGTGCTTCAGCTGGATCGAATGGCCCGACAGGGCGACGCGCGATGCCGCGATGGAGCGGATGGGCGAAGCGGCGGGCAGCGACCCTCGGCTCGACCCGCAAGCGAACCCGCCGCCCTTCGACGGTGCGCGCATGATCTTCGGAAGCTTCACGCCGGTTTTCGACCAGACCGCGACAGGAACCTGAACAATGGCCGAATTCACCTTCTACACCGTGGCGATGAGCCGGGGGCAGATTTCGCGCTGGGCGCTGCACGAGGCGGGCGCGGACTATGACCATGTCGTGTTCGACTGGGACACGAAGCCTGCGAATTTCAGCGACATCAACCCGATGGGGAAAGTCCCGGCCCTCGTCCACCATCATGGCGGCCACGACCACACCGTGACCGAATGCGCCGCGATCAACCACTACCTCGCCGAAACGCACCCGCAAGCGGACCTGCTTCCCGACACGCACGAACGCGCCGCCTATTTCCGCTGGCTGTTTTTCGCCGCCGGCCCGCTCGAACAGGCGATCATGGCGAAGATGATGGGCTGGCAGCTGCCCGAGGGGAAGGACACGACCGCCGGTTTCGGCACTCTGGAGCGCACATTGGACGCGCTGGACGGCTGGCTGTCGGCGCATGATTTCGCCGCCGGGAGCCGCTTCACCATGGCCGATACCTATGTCGGCAGCCAGTTCGTCTGGGGGCTGCGCTTCGGATCGATCCCCGAGCGGCCCGCTTTTCGCGCCTATGTCGATCGCGTCACCCAGCGCCCGGCCTACGCCGAGGCCAACGCGATCGATGCCAAGCTGATCGCGCAGGCTTCCGCCTAGCCGATCGCGGAGCTTTTCCTGAGCACCTGGTAGGCTTCGACCACGCGCCCCAGGCGCTTTTCATAGCTGCGATCCCCCCCGTTGCGGTCGGGGTGGTAGCGCCGCACCAGTTCGGAATAGCGCCGCCGCAGCCGCCGCTTGTCGGTGTCGGAGCCGAGGCCCATGGTCTCGAGCGCCTCGGCCTCTTCCTTCGAGAAGCGCCCGCTCGCCGCCATTTCCGCCTCGCGCCGCGCGCGGCTCTTGATGCCGCCCGCTCGGGCCGAGATCGCGTCCAGCGGATCGTCGAAATCGGCCCAGCGCGGCATTCCGTCGACGCCTGCGCGCGGGCCGAAAGTGGGGCTTTCGGTGCGCCAGCCGCTCGCGGGGCTTTGCGCGGCGTAGATCTCCTCCGCGCTCATCCCTTCGAACCAGTCGTATCCGGCATTGAATTCGCGCACGTGTTCGAGGCAGAACCAGCGCCATTCTCCGGGTCCGTCGAAGCCGCTCGGGCGGTGGCCTGGGGCGCGGAATTCGCCCGCCTCCTCGCAGCCGGGCGCTTCGCAGGTGCGCGTGGAGCCTTCGTGGCGGCCGTGGAATCGAGTGCTGCGCATAAGGCTTGAGAATGGCGCGGGAGATGCCAGATTCCAACCCGTCCGAAGTTGCAAAGAGGTGAAGAGATGGCTGGATCGGTTGCGCAGGAGATGGAAGCCAAGCTGCGGGACGCGTTCGCGCCCACCCGGCTCGAGATCGTCAACGACAGCGCCAAGCATAGGGGCCATTCGGGCGACGACGGCTCGGGCGAATCGCATTTCACTATTCGGATCGAAGCCCCCGCCTTCGCCGAAATGACCCGCCTCGCCCGCCAGCGCGCGGTGATCGCGGCGCTGGGCGACATGGTCGGCGAGCGGGTCCACGCCGTCGCGATCCAGGCCAGCGCGCCCACCGCATGAACACGAGCGTGAGCAGCACGACGCAAAAGCGCCTGCGCCGCTCGGCGCGGCTGATCGTTCTCGCGCCCGGAGATGATGGCGCGCCGAAGGTGCTGATGTTCCGCTACGACATTCCGGGCCGCGCGCCCTTCTGGGTGACGGCGGGCGGCGAGTGCGAGGAAGGCGAGAGCTTCGAGGACGCGGCGCGGCGCGAATTGTTCGAGGAAACGGGCATCACCGCCGATCCGGGCGAGCAGATCGCGCGCACCACGCCCGAATTCGTCACTCCGGAAGGCGAGCCCGTCCGCGCCGACGAGCGCTATTTCATCGTGCGCGTCGCCGAGGCCCGGATCGACACCTCGCGCCACACCGAGCTCGAACAGGCGTGGATGAACGAGCATCGCTGGTTCGCCCTCCACGAATTGGACGACTGGCACGAGGCGCTCTACCCCGAGACCCTGCGCGGCCTGATCGAGGAGCACGCCGAATGATCGCCCAGACCATCACCCCCGTGACCCACGATCTCGGCCAGTTCGAGGTCCGCCGCGCGCTCCCGGCGCGGGAACGCACGATGGTCGGCCCCTTCATCTTCGTCGACGAATTCGGCCCCGCCGACCTGACCGGAGGCGAAGGCATGGCGGTGCGCCCGCATCCGCATATCAACTTGGCGACCGTCACCTGGCTGTTCGAGGGCGCGATCGACCACCGCGACAGCCTCGGCACCTTCGCCACGATCCGCTCCGGACAGGTCAACCTGATGACCGCCGGGCGCGGGATCGTCCATTCGGAGCGCAGCCCGAAGGCGGAGCTTGCGACGAACCCGAAGATGTTCGGGATGCAGACCTGGCTCGCCCTGCCCGACGGGCGCGAGGAGATCGACCCCGCTTTCGAGGCGCAGACCGACCTGCCGTGGATCGAGGACGGCGCGGCGCGCGCCTGCGTCATCATGGGCGAATTGTGGGGCGCGCGGGCTCCGACGACGACCCATGCCGCGACGATCTACGCCGAGATCGTGCTGGGCACAGGCGGCGCGCTCCCCATCGAGGCCGAGGCCGACGAACGCGCGGTGATGCTGGTAGAGGGCGCGGCGAGCATCGACGACATCCCCCTCACCCCTTACGAACTCGCCGTCCTCGCGCCGGGCAAGGCGATGAAGCTGGCGAGCGAAAGCGGCGCGCGGGTCATGCTGCTCGGCGGCGAGGCTTTCTCGACCAAGCGCCATGTCTTCTGGAATTTCGTCTCTTCCAGCCGCGATCGGATCGAGCAGGCGAAAGAGGACTGGCGCGAAGGCCGCTTCCCCACCGTGCCGGGGGACGAGGCGGAATTTATCCCCTTGCCTGACAGGCCCAAGACCGTCAGCTATCCGTAAAACGAGAATTTCGGGGAGGATTTCATGGATTATACGGGCAAGACCGCCTGGATCACGGGCGCGTCTTCGGGGATCGGCGCGGCTCTGGCGCGCGACTGCGCGGGGCGCGGCGCGAACGTGGTGCTGTCGGGCCGGGACGAGGAACGGCTGGCGGCAGTCGCGGCGGATTGCGGTGAAGCTCTCGTCCTGCCCTTCGACGTGCGCGACGAGGCGGCGCTGGCCGATGCCACCGCCAAGGCCATCGCGTGGAAGGGCGGCGTCGATCTCGCCTTCGCCAATGCGGGCGTGTCGCAGCGAAGCCGTGCGCTCAAGACCTCGATGCAGGTCTACCGCGACATCATCGACATCGACCTCACCGCGCAGATCGCCTTTTCGCAAGGGCTGATCGGCCACATGACGGAACGCGGCAGCGGCGCGCTCGCTTTCGTCTCCTCCATCGCGGGCAAGGTCGGCGTGCCGATGCGGACCGCGTATTGCGCGGTCAAGTTCGGGCTGGCGGGCTATGCCGACGCGCTGCGCGCAGAACTCTCGCAGACCGGCGTGAGCGTCCACGTCATCTACCCAGGCTCGGTCGCGACCGATGTCGCGCGCAATGCGCTGGTCGCCGACGGGTCGAAGCGCGGCCGCAGCGACCGCGTGATCGACGAGGGCATTCCCGCGCCCGATGCGGCGAAGACCATGCTCGACGAAATCGCCGCCGGCACGCGCGAGATCATCGTCGCGCAGGGCATGGAAGCGGGCATGGGCGAAATGCGCCGCACGCCCGATGAACTCTTCGATCAGGTCGCGGCGATGGTGGCGAACGGTTACATGGAAAAACTCGAGGCGGAGGGCTGAGATGGAACAGAAACGGGTAGAGCTGGCGAACGGCATCCACCTCGACATCGTCGACGAAGGGCCGGTCGATGCGCCGGTGCTGATCTTCCTCCACGGCTTTCCCGAAAGCCACCGCACATGGCGCCACCAGATCCGGCATTTCTCGGACAGGTTCCGGTGCATCGCCCCCGACCAGCGCGGCTATCGCGGCTCGTCCAAGCCGCAGGAGGTGGATGCCTACACCCCCGACAAGCTGATCGGGGACGTGTTCCTGCTGGCCGATGCGCTTTCGATCCCGAAATTCACCATCGTCGGCCACGACTGGGGCGGCGCGATCGCGTGGGGCGTGGCACTCGGCGGGCAGCATATGCGGGTGACACGCGCCGTGATCGCCAACGCGCCGCATCCGCAGATCTTCCAGAAGCTCCTCTACACCAATCCGCAGCAGCGCGAGGCGAGCCAGTATATCCGCGGCTTTCGCGACCCCGCCAATGACGCGCTGGTGAAGGAGCACGGCCTGACCGGGCTGCTGCTCAAGGAGGTCAAGTGGGATCGCCCCGACGCGATGGAGGCGGAGGAACGCGACGCGCTGCTGCGCGACTGGCAGAACCGCGACGCGGCCTTCGGAATGCTCAACTACTACCGCGCCTCGCCCATCGACGTGCCGGAAATGGACGCGCCTTACGAAGTGCCTGCGGGCTATACCCCCCCCGACCTGCCCAAGCTGACCATCCCCACGCTGGTCATCTGGGCGCTGGACGACCTTGCCCTGCCGCCCGAGAACCTTTCGGGTCTAGAGGAGATCGTCGACCCGCTCACCATCGTGCGCGTGCCCGATTGCGGGCATTTCGTGCCGTGGGAAGCGCCGGATGCGGTGAACCGGGCGATGAAGGAATTCCTCGGCGGCTGAGCCTGCGCCCAGGGTGTTCAGCGGCTGCGCATCTTGTTGCCCTTTCGCACCCGAGTGCCTAGATGCGCGGCTCCATGACCAGCCAGCTGACATTCGCCGTGCCCAAGGGGCGCATCCTCGACGAGGCGCTGCCCGTGATGGCGCGCGCCGGGATCGTGCCGGAAGAGGCGTTTCACGATCACGCGAACCGCTCGCTGTCGTTTGCGACGACGCGCGCGGACGTGGGCCTCATCCGCGTGCGCGCCTTCGACGTCGCGACCTTCGTCGCCCACGGCGCGGCGCAGGCGGGGATCGTCGGCTCGGACGTCGTCGAGGAATTCGACTACGACGACCTTTACGCGCCGGTCGATCTCGACATCGGCCATTGCCGCCTGTCGGTCGCGCGGCTGGCGAGCGACGCGGGCGCGGACAGCGGGGCGAGCCACCTGCGCGTCGCCACCAAGTATCCCAACCTCACCCGCCGCCATTTCGAAGCCGCGGGTGTGCAGGCCGAATGCGTCAAATTGAATGGTGCGATGGAACTCGCACCCTCGCTCGGCCTTGCGCGGCGGATCGTCGATCTCGTCTCCACGGGGCGCACGCTCAAGGAAAACGGTCTCGTCGAGACGAGCCGCATCCTCGACATTTCCGCGCGCCTGATCGTCAACCGCGCCGCGCTCAAGACCGACCCGCGCGTGGCCGAGATCGTCGCCGCCTTCCGCGAAGAGGTCGAGGCGCGGCGGGCCGGCGCGGGCACGGACAGGGTTCCGGCGTAATGCAGACGCTCTCCACCAGCGATGCCGATTTCGAGGCGCGCTTCGCCCGGATCGTCGATGATCGCCGCGAATCCGCAAGCGACGTCGCCGCCGACGTGACCGCGATCCTTTCGGCGGTGAAGGCGCGCGGGGACGAGGCGCTGGTCGAATACACCGCGCGCTTCGACCATTACGACCTCGGCACGGATGCCGACTGGGTGATCGCGCCCGAGGCGTGCGAGGCGGCCTACAAGGCGCTCGATGGCGAGCTGCGCGACGCGCTCGACCTCGCCGCCGCGCGCATCCGGGCCTATCACGCAGCGCAGCTGCCCGAGGACCGCGACTATCGCGACGAGGCGGGCGTGCGCCTCGGCGCGATCTGGCGGCCGGTCGATGCGGCGGGGCTCTATGTCCCCGGCGGGCGCGCGGCCTATCCCTCCTCGCTGCTGATGAACGCGATCCCCGCCAAGGTCGCGGGCGTCTCGCGGCTCGCCATCGCCACCCCGACCCCGCGCGGCGAGACGAACGACCTCGTCCTCGCCGCCGCACACGTGGCGGGAGTGGACGAGATCTGGCGCGTCGGCGGTGCGCAGGCGGTCGGCGCGCTCGCCTATGGCACGGGGCGTATCGGCGCGGTCGATGTCATCACCGGGCCGGGCAATGCCTGGGTCGCGGAGGCCAAGCGCCAGCTTTACGGCGTGGTGGGCATCGACATGGTGGCCGGCCCTTCCGAGATCCTCGTCATCGCCGACAGCGACAACGACCCCGACTGGATCGCCGCCGACCTCCTTTCGCAGGCCGAGCACGACCCGACCTCGCAATCCATCCTCATCACCGACGACGCCGCCTTCGCCGCGCTGGTCGAGGATTCGGTCACGCTCCACACCGCGCAGCTTTCGACCGAGGCGGTCGCGCGCGAAAGCTGGGAGGCGAACGGGGTCGTCATCGTGGTCGAGGACCTGATGCGCGAAGCCCCTGCGCTGGCCGACCGGCTCGCCGCCGAGCACGTCGAACTCGCCATTGCCGAGCCCGAAGCGATGCTGCGCGCCATCCGCCACGCGGGCAGTGTCTTCCTCGGCCGCATGACGCCCGAGGCGATCGGCGATTATGTCGGCGGGCCGAACCACGTCCTTCCCACCGGCCGCCGCGCGCGCTTTTCGAGCGGGCTGTCGGTGCTCGACTTCATGAAGCGCACCAGCTTCCTCGAGGTGAACGAGGCCGCCTTCGCGCAGATCGGCCCGACGGCCGCGACCCTCGCCCATGCCGAGGGCCTGCCCGCGCACGCCCTGTCGGTCGAATTGAGACGCAAATGAACACCCAGAACCCCCGCTCGCAGGCGCGTTCGAGCGCCCGCCTCGCCGCCGTGCAGGCGCTCTACCAGCAGCAGATGGAGAAGACCCCGCTCGCCCGCCTGCTCGACGAATTCCACCAGCACCGCCTGGGGCGCACGGTCGACGACGACGAGCACGGCGATGCGGTCTATGCCGAGGCCGAGGTCGCCTTTTTCGACGACATCGTGCGCGGCGTCGACGCGCGGCGCGAGGAGATCGACGAAGCCCTCACTGCGCGCCTCGCGGGCGGATGGACGCTGGCGCGGCTCGACAAGACCATGCTGCAGGTGCTGCGCGCGGGCGCTTATGAACTCCTCGCCCGGCCCGACGTGCCGGCCGGCGCGGCGATCAACGAATATGTCGATGTGGCGAAAGCCTTTTTCGACGACCGCGAGGCGAAATTCGTCAACGGGATCCTCGACGCACTCGCCCGCGATGTGCGCGATTAGGGACACCGCACTCGCCCGCGATGTGCGCGATTAGGAACACTGCACTCGCCCGCGATGTGCGCGATTAGGGACACCGCACTCGCCCGCGACGTGCGCGGCTGATTACCCTTTCTTGCGCGTCCCGCCCCGCCCCCCTGCGCTTCCCCGCTTTTCCTGTCCCCCGATCCGGGTTATGTTGTCTCTTGGGAGAGGATTGCATTGGGATGGGGTCGCAATCATGAACGAGCTGGATTTTGTCACCGCTCTGCGGAGCCTGCCGCTGCATCCGGGCGCGCAGGGGCTGCGGGATGATTGCGCGCTGATCGAGATCGGCGACGAAGTGCTGGTCATCAACATGGATTCGATGGCCGAGGACACGCATTTCAAGCCTTCGGCCGACCTCGCCGATGTCGCTTGGAAGCTCGTCGCGCTCAACCTGTCCGACATCGCCAGCAAGGGTGCGGAGCCGATCGGCGTGCTGCTGGGCTATGCGCTGGGCGGGGACGAGGACAACCGCTTTCTTGCAGGGCTCGCCGACGCGCTGACCGAATACGACGTGCCGCTCCTGGGCGGCGACACCATCGCAACGACGGGCGCGAGCACGTTTTCGATCACCGCGATCGGGCGCGCGACGCACCGCCCGATCCCCTCGCGCACCCGCGCGACGGCGGGCGAGGCGCTGTTCGTCACCGGCACGCTGGGCCGCGCCATGCTCGGCTTCGAGGGGGCGAAGGAACATCTCGAGGCGTTCAACCGCCCGCGCCCGCGCCTCGCCGAAGGCATCGCGCTCGCCCCGCACGTGGGCGCGATGATGGACATATCGGACGGCCTCCTGCTCGATGCCTACCGCATGGCCGAGGCGAGCGACGTCACCGTGCTGATCGACCCGCAGCTCGTCCCCGTCGCCGCGCCCGACCGGGTCGACGACTGCATGCGCTGGGGCGATGATTACGAGCTGCTCTTCACCGCCAGCTGGGACACGGAAATCCCGGTGGACGCGGTGCGGATCGGCTGCATCGAGGAAGCGGGCGCGGCCCCGCTGGTGCTCGGCGCGTCGACCTTCACCGATCCGGACGCGCTGGGCTACCAGCACGGCTGAGCCGCACGCCGCGCGCCGCGCGGCGCCCCCTGTCAAAATGAGGGAAATCCCCCGCTTTGCGCCGCGCCGAGGCGGTTAAAGGCTTGCCACGCCCCGAGCGCGCCATAGACTGACGTCACGCAGCCCCCGCTGCGCACAAGTGGGATCGGGGGAAAGGACGGGGGCTCGATCCCCCGCGCGACTCCGGAAAAACCGGGGCGATTCCCACGTCAGGAGAGGGGATTTTTCGTGGAGCTTGTCTATATTTCCATCGGGCTGGGACTGCTCGCCGTGGTCTACGGCTTCGTCACCAGCAGCCAGGTGCTCGGCGCGAGCGCGGGCAATGAGAAAATGCAGGAAATCGCCGGCGCGATCCAGGAAGGCGCGCGGGCCTATCTCAACCGGCAATACACCACCATCGGCATGGTCGGCGTGGTCGCGGCGATCGTGGTCGGGGTCTTCCTCGACATTATCCCGGCAATCGGCTTCGTCATCGGTGCGGTGCTGTCGGGCGTGGCGGGCTATATCGGGATGAACATCTCGGTGCGCTCGAACGTGCGCACCGCTGCCGCGGCCGAGGCGGGTCTCCAGCAGGGCCTAACCATCGCGTTCCGCGCGGGCGCGATCACCGGGATGCTGGTCGCCGGGCTCGCCCTGCTTGCCATCGCGGTGTTCTTCGCGGTGCTGGTCGGGCCGATGGGCCTTGCGCCTGCCGACCGGACGGTGATCGACGGGCTGGTCGGCCTCGCCTTCGGCGCTTCGCTGATCTCGATCTTCGCGCGTCTGGGCGGCGGGATCTTCACCAAGGCGGCCGATGTCGGCGCGGACCTCGTCGGCAAGGTCGAAGCCTCGATTCCCGAGGACGACCCGCGCAACCCGGCGACCATCGCCGACAATGTGGGCGACAATGTCGGCGACTGCGCCGGCATGGCCGCCGACCTGTTCGAAACCTATGTCGTGACCGTCGGCGCGACCATGGTGCTGACGGCGCTGCTCTTTTCCGAGGCGCTGGGCGACCTGCTCCTGCCGATGATGGCGCTGCCGCTGCTGATCGGGGGCGCGTGCATCGTCACCTCGATCATCGGGACCTATTTCGTGCGGCTCGGCAGCGGGACCAACGTGATGGGCGCGATGTACAAGGGCTTCATCGTCACCGCCGTGCTGGCGATCCCGCTGATTTTCTTCGTCACGCAATATGCGCTCGGCGACATGAACGCGGCGCTCGGCACCGGGCCGGGCGGGGTCGGCTTCAACGGCATGGACCTGTTCCTTTGCTCGCTGATCGGGTTGGCTCTCACCGGCGTCATCATCTGGATCACCGAGTATTACACGGGCACGAATTTCCGCCCCGTGCGCTCGATCGCCAAGGCTTCGGAGACGGGCCACGGCACCAACGTGATCCAGGGTCTTGCGATCAGCCTTGAATCGACCGCGCTGCCTACGGTCGTCATCATCGCGGCGATCATCGCGGCCTACCAGCTCGCCGGCCTCATCGGCCTGGCCTATGGCGCGACCGCGATGCTGGCGCTTGCGGGCATGGTCGTGGCGCTCGATGCCTATGGCCCGGTAACCGACAACGCGGGCGGCATCGCCGAGATGGCGGGGCTCGACGACAGCGTGCGCGAGAAGACCGACCTGCTCGACGCGGTCGGCAACACGACCAAGGCCGTGACCAAGGGCTATGCGATCGGTTCGGCGGGGCTTGCAGCGCTCGTGCTGTTCGCCGCCTACACCGCGGACCTGCGCGAATTCTTCCCCGATGCGAACGTCGATTTCGGGCTGGAGAACCCCTACGTCATCGTCGGCCTGCTGCTGGGCGCGCTGCTGCCCTACCTGTTCGGGGCGATGGGCATGACCGCCGTGGGCCGCGCGGCGGGCGACGTGGTGAAGGACGTACGCGAGCAATTCGCTGGCGATCCGGGCATCATGGCGGGGACCTCGCGCCCCAACTACGCCCGCACGGTGGACCTCGTCACCAAGGCCGCGATCAAGGAGATGATCGTGCCCTCGCTGCTCCCGGTGCTCGCGCCGATCGTGACCTATTTCGTGATTCTCCTGATCGCGGGGCAGGACAACGCCTTCGCGGCGCTGGGCGCGCTGCTATTGGGCGTGATCGTCGGCGGGCTGTTCGTCGCGCTGTCGATGACCGCCGGCGGCGGGGCGTGGGACAACGCCAAGAAATACATCGAGGACGGCAATCACGGCGGCAAGGGCTCCGAAGCGCACAAGGCCGCGGTGACGGGCGACACGGTCGGCGATCCCTACAAGGACACCGCCGGCCCGGCAGTGAACCCGATGATCAAGATAACCAACATCGTCGCCCTGCTGCTGCTCGCCGCGCTCGCCGGCGCGCACTGAGCGCGGCCCCTAAGGCACACAGGAAACCCCGCCGGGCGCCCTGCCCGGCGGGGTTTTCCTTTGGGCAGGGTTTTCATTGGTGGCGCCTTAACCTTTACGCCGGGCTAACGTCCCACCTGCGGACAGGGCCTAAGCGAGCGCGCGCATCGCTGCGCCGCGTGTGGCATAAGCCTCGGGCACGCGCGGGGATTGCCGCGCGGCAGACGGACGGGAAACGCACGCGATGGATCTGGCGAATGCGCCGAAGCCGAGCTGGCGGAGGGGGCGCGCGGCGGCGCCCGCGCCGCCGCGCGCCCCTTGCGCCCCCTCCCAACTCGAAGCGGGACGCATCGTCCTGCTCGATGCCGAGGCGCTCGCCGAACCGGGTTTTCGCGGACAATGGGAAAGCCTCGCGCGCGAGGCGAGCGTGCCCAATCCCTTCTTCGAACCCTTCTTCCTGCTCCCCGGCCTCGAGCGCTGGGGCAGGGACGCGCGGGTCACGGTCAAGGCGTATTTCGTCGGCGGGCAATTGTGCGGCCTCTACCCCGTGGTGCGCTGGAGGCGCTACTATGGCTACCCGGTGGCCCATGCGACCGGCTGGCTCCACGCCAACGCCTTTTGCGGAACGCCCTTGGTGGCGCGCGGGCACGAAGAGGCGTTCTGGCGCGCCCTGCTCGCCCATTTCGACCGCTCCGCCCGGCGCGCGCTGTTCCTCCACCTGCCGCAGCTGCCCGAAGGCGATGCGGTGGGCGATGCGCTCGAAGCCGTGCTCGCCGAGCAGGGCCGTATGCGCACCGTCGCCAGGCGCGAAAGCCGCGCCATGCTCGCCTCCGAACTTTCGCCGGAAGCCTATCTCGAAGCCTCGATGAGCGCCAAGAAGCGCAAGGAACTGCGCCGCCAGCACAAGCGGCTGGGCGAGGAAGGTGCGCTCACTTTCGAGCGGCTCGAAGGCGAGGCGCGGCTCGTGCAATGGACCCGCGAATTCCTCGCTCTCGAAGCGGCGGGGTGGAAAGGCGAGGCGGGCTCTGCGCTCGCCAGCGCGGAGGAGACGCGCACCTTTTTCGCCGAAGCCCTGCGCGGCGCGGCGGAAGGCGGGCGGCTCGAACGGCTCGCGCTGCGGCTCGACGGGCGGCCGGTCGCCATGCTCGCCAACCTCATTGCGCAGCCGGGCGCGTTCAGTTTCAAGACCGCCTTCGACGAACGCCACGCGCGTCATTCGCCCGGCCTGCTGCTGCAGCTCGAAAACCTCGCCCTGCTGGAGCGGCCCGGCATCGCATGGGCCGACAGCTGCGCGGTGGAAGGCCATTCGATGATCGAGCGGCTGTGGCGCGAAAAGCGCACGCTCACCAGCCACAACATCGCGATCGGCGGACCCGCGCGCCGCGCGCTTTTCGCCGCGCTGATGGCGTGGGAGAACCGGCATCGCAGGAGGCCATCATGAACGCACCTTTCCGCCCCTTCGCGCCGAGCCTGCGCCCGGTCTTCGATAGCGAGACGCGCCGGACCTTCGCCGCGCATTACCCGGAAAAACCGGTGAAGCTCGCCCACGGACTTGCCGGACACCACCTGCTCGAAATCCCGGCGCTGGCCGAGCTTGCAGAGCGGCTCCCGGAAAGCAGCGTCGAATACAATCGCGGGGATTTGCCCGTCGGCATCGACGGCAAGCCGGGCGCGACGGGGCTTTCGATCACCGAGACGATCCTCTCGATCGCGCGGGCGAACAGCTGGGCCGTGCTCAAGAATGTCGAGCAGGTGCCCTCCTACGCCGCGCTGCTGCACGACCTGCTGGGCGAGCTGGCCGAGGCGATCGAGCCCAAGACAGGCCCGCTGATGGACCCGCAGGCGTTCGTGTTCATCTCCAGCCCGGACGCGGTCACGCCCTATCATTTCGATCCCGAACACAACATCCTGCTGCAGCTTGCCGGGACCAAGGTCATGACCCAGTTTCCCGCGGGCGACCCGCGCTTCGCCCCTGACGAGCGCCATGAGCAATACCACCTCGGCGGCCCGCGCGAGCTGCGCTGGGACGAGAGCTTCATGGACGCCGCCCGCGAATTCCCGCTCGCCCCGGGCGAAGCGGTCCACGTGCCCGTCATGGCCCCGCATTTCGTGCGTAACGGCCCCGAAAGCTCGATCTCGCTGTCGATCACCTGGCGCTCCGAATGGAGCCATGCGGAAAGCGACGCGCGCTGTTTCAACGGCATGGTCCGGCGCTTCGGCCTCGCGCCGCGCGCGCCCGGCCGCTGGCCCGAGACGAGCCGGGGCAAGGCGCTTGCGTGGCGGGCTTACAGACGGCTGTTCGTGAAGGGCTGACGCTTGACCTTGGCGCATGGTCGCAGCACAGCCTCGCTCCCATGACCGATACGCCCTCCGCTGAAAAACTCGTCGCCGGCCTCGTGCGCCTGCTCACCGTCGAAAAGCGCGCCGCCGACGTCTATCTCGGCCATGCCCAGAAGGGAGGCGTGGGCCGCGTCTTCGGCGGGCAGGTGCTCGCGCAGGCGCTGATGGCGGCGCAGGGCTCTATCCCCGCTGGGAAAGTCGCCCATTCGCTCCACGCCTATTTCCTGCGCGGCGGGCGCGAGGGCAGCCCAATCGAATACCGCATCGCGCGCGATTTCGACGGGAGGAGCTTCGCCAACCGCCGCGTCGTCGCCGCGCAGGAGAACGAGGACGGATCGTGCACCCCGATCCTCAACCTCACCGCGAGCTTCCAGACGCCCGAGGACGGCCTCGAACATTGCGACGCGCCCATGCCCGACGTCGCCGGGCCGGAGGAACTGAAACCCGATATCGAAACCCGCCGCGAACTCGCCGAGGCGATGGGCGACCGGCTCGACGAGGCGCAGCGCGCCATGATGCTGCGCCCGCGCCCGATCGAGATGCGCACCCTCGACCAGCTCCACTGGATGAGCCGCGAGCCGCGGGAGCCGCGCGCGCACACCTGGTTCCGCACGGTCGCGGCCCTGCCCGACGACCCGCTGCTCCACCGCGCGGTCATCACCTATGCGAGCGACTACACGCTATTGGGCACGAGCGCGCTGCCGCACGGGCTTTCGTGGATGCGCAACGAGTTGGTGGGCGCGAGCCTCGACCACGCGATCTGGTTCCACCGCGAAGCGCGCGCGGATGAATGGCTGCTCTACGCGACCGACGCGCCGTGGTCGGGCGGCGGGCGCGGCTTCAACCGCGGGCGGATCTTCGACCGCGAAGGCAATCTCGTGGCGAGCGTTGCTCAGGAAGGCATGATGAGGAAGCGGCGCGCGAAGAAGGCCCAGTAAGCCCCATCGCCCATGTCTCCGCCCGCACAGCGGCCGCAAGCGTCACCACGTGCCCGCAGCGAGGCGTGATGGGCAGCCCGGATGGACTGCCCACAAATATCAGTGCGCCAGCAGGATCGGCATCTGCGGGTCCGACAGGCTGCGCCGCGTGACACCGCCGAACAGCATCTCGGCCAGCCGCGAATGGCCATAGGCGCCCATCACCATGAAGCCGCATTCGCGCACCTGCGCCGCCGAGAAAAGCGTGTCGGAAATCTGCGCCTCGCCGCGCGGTATCTCGATGATTTCCGAAGCGATCCCGTGGCGACTGAGGTATTTCGCGCCCTCGGTCGGGGGGAAGTCGAACCGCTCGCGCTCCGAATCCTCCGACACGGTGGCGAGGTAGACCTTCGAGGCGTGCTTGAGCAGCGGCACGGCGGCGCGCAGCGCGACGCAGGCTTCGCTCGATCCGTTCCACGCGACCAGAGCGGGCTGCGACAGGTCGAGCCTCTTCGTGTCCTTGGGAATGACGAAGACCGGGGCGGGCGCTTTCAGCACCAGTTCGCCGACCATGGCCGAGGGCGCGCGCCCTTCCTCCCCGACATCGTTCGGCCCGACGAGGATGACGTCGTGCAGCGCCGATTGTTCGAGCAGGCGCGTATCGGCCATGCCGTACATGAAGCGCCATTCGAAGGAGACGCCTTCGTTTTCGAGATCCTTTTCGATCTCGCCGCGCAGTTCCTCGGCCGCTTCCTTGATCCGCGGCATCGCGGCGGCGAGCGCGGAGCCGTAAAAATCGCCCGGCGCGAAGACCTCGTAGCTGACCGCCTGCAGGCAGGTGATATGCGCATCGCACGTGCGCGCGATGTCGAGCGCGGCCTGCTTGCGCGCCTCCATGCAGCTGTCGCCTTCGATGTGAAGCAAAATGGATTTCATGGCCTGTCTCCCTCGATATGCGGGCCGTTCTGCCCCGCGCCGCGCGAGGCTGCCTTGATCGGGATCAAATTTGCAGGCGAGCGGCGCGCTTGCAACCCGCCCGGCGCGCGCTAGGCTCGCGGGCGAGGAGAGAACCCATGGAAATCACCCGCCTGCCGCCTGTCAGGACGAGCCTGAAGCCGTCGAACCATCCCTATCTGTCGGGTCCGTGGACCCCGCTCCACGAAGAGGTCGACGTCGCCGAACTCGAGGTGATCGAGGGCGCTATTCCCGCCGACATCGACGGCATCTACCTGCGCAACACCGAAAACCCGGTGCACCAGCCGCTTGGCCGCCACCATCCCTTCGATGGCGATGCGATGATCCATGCGGTGAGCATATCGGGCGGCAAGGCGAGCTATCGCAACCGCTTCGTGCGCACGCATTGCTTCGAGGCGGAACAGATCGCCGGCGGCTCGCTGTGGGGCGGGCTGATGGACCCGCCGGGAACCTCGCGGCGGCCCGGTTTCGGCGCGCATGGGGGGCTCAAGGACACCGGCTCGACCGACATCGTGGTTCATGCAGGCATCGCCTATGCGACCTTCTACCAGTGCGGCGAGGCTTGGATGGTGGACCCCGTCACGCTGGAAACGCTCGGCAAGGCGCCGTGGGGGCCGCTGGACGGCGTATCCGCCCATCCCAAGGTGGACGAAGAGACGGGCGAGCTGATGTTCTTCAACTATTCGAAGCACGCGCCCTTCATGCATTACGGCGTGGTCGATCGCGCCGGGCGGCTCGCCCATTACGTGCCGATCCCGCTGCCGGGGCCGCGCCTGCCGCACGACATGGCGGTGACGAAAAACTGGTCGATCCTCAATGATATGCCGCTGTTCTGGGACGCCGGGCTGCTCGAACGCGGAATCCATGCGGCGCGGCTGCACGACGGCGTGCCGACCCGCTTCGCCCTGATCCCGCGCCGCGGCCAGCCGGAGGATATCCGCTGGTTCGAGGCCGCGCCGACCTATGTCCTGCACTGGACGAATGCGTATGAGGACGGCGACGAGGTGGTGCTCGAAGGCTATTTCCAGGACAAGCCGATGCCCGACCCGCTCGAGGAAGCGGGCGAATACAGCCACATGATGGCCTATGTCGACGAACACTCGTTCCAGTCCCGCCTGCACCGCTGGCGCTTTAACCTTCGCACGGGCGAAACCCGCGAGGAGCGCCTGTCCGACCGGATCGTCGAATTCGGCATGATCAACCCGGCCTTCGCGATGACAAAGAGCCGCTATGTCTGGTCGACCACGACGAAGCCCGGCTGGTTCCTGTTCGACGGCTTCGTCTGCCACGACACCGAAACCGGCGCCGAAGAGGTCTACCGCCTGCCCGAGGGTGTCTATGCGAGCGAAGCTCCGGTCGTGCCGAAGAAGGGCGCGGCAGGCGAAAAGGGCGCCTCAAGCAGCGAAGCGGTAGGCGGGAAAGACGCCTCAAGCAGCGCAGCGGTAGGCGAGAAAGACGCCTCAAGCAGCGAAGCGGTAGGCGAAAAGGACGCGTATCTCGTGACCTTCCTGATCGACGAGAACACCGGCACATCGAACTGCGCAATCCTCGATGCGGGCGACATCGCGAAAGGCCCGGTGTGCCGGATGAAGCTGCCGCACAAGATTTCGAGCGGGGTGCATTCGACCTGGGTGGAGCACGCGCAATTGCGACGGGACGCCGAATGGAAGCGCGCCGCGACCGGAGCCTGAGCCCTTACAGCGGCGCCTGAGCCCTTACAGAATACGGCAGACCATCGCCCCGCGCACCCATTCGGGCTCGATCGGGCCGAGACGAAGGCGTTGCTCGGACTGTCCCAGAGGTTCGAGAGAATAGCGGCCCTTGCGCCCAACCACGTGGAGACGCCGGACAATCTTTCCATGCTCCGGGTGGCGCACGAGCAGGATGTCACCGCGAACGTAAGCGCGCTTCTTCATGAACAGCGCAAGGCTGCCGCCCGGCAGAATGCGGCTCATGCTTTTGGCAGGCACCCATGCCAGCCTGATGCCGACCATTTCCTCTTCCCGTTACTTATCTTCTTTTTGGGCGCATTGCCGGTCTTTGGAGACTGAGCAACGCCGTTAATTGCAAGTTTGGAATTGAGCAAGCCTCACCGTGCAGCTGGGCAAAAATGCTTGATCCTGCGCAGGAATATGTCGGTTTCCTGCACGTTTGCTCCTTTACTCCGGCCGGGACACGCGTGCCCATTCGACCAGACGGGCGAAGTCGCGCAATTGCTTCGCCGCCGCCTCGCTGCGTCCCTGCCCGAGCCGCTGCGCGATGCGGTCGGTGATCGCGGCGAGCGGGGCATAGGCTTCGCCGACGGCGCGGCGAGCGGGCGGCAAAGCGTGGACGGTGAGCGCGCGGCGGTCGGCGGGATCGTTTGCGCGCCGCACGAGCCCGCGCGCCTCGAGCCGGTCGATCAGCGTGGTGACGCTGCCGCTGGTGAGGCCGAGCGCATGGCCGATCGCGCGCGGAGGCTGCGCCCCGCCCTCGACCAGCAGGCGCAGCGCGCGCCAGTCGTTCCGCCCGAGCCCGAGCCTCTGCGCCGCCTCCACGTCGAATCGGTCGATCGCCCCCTGCAGCGAACGCATGGCATCGGACAGCCTGGCATCGGACAGGCCCAGGGGCTCGGGAGGGACGGCGGCCATATCCCTTGGATCGCCCGTCATCGCTCGCCGATCAAGTGAGGGGAAACGCGTGTTTGCGGGCAATCGAGATGCTCGATCGTCAAGCGACCCGGCGGTTCTCAGCCCCCCGCGTGGTAGAAATCATAGACCGTGCGCGCGACCTTGTCGCTCACGCCGGGCGCGCGGCGCAGGTCTTCGAGCGCGGCGGCGCGGACCTTGCTCGCGGTGCCGAAATGGAGCAGCAGCGCGCGCTTTCGCGCCGGGCCGATGCCGGGGATCTCGTCGAGCGGGCTCGCCGTGATCCCCTTCGACCGCTTCGCCCGGTGCGCGCCGATGACGTAGCGGTGGACCTCGTCGCGCAGGCGCTGGGCGTAGAACAGGACCGGCGAATTGGTCGGCAGGGTTTTCTCCCTCCCGTCGGGAAAGTGGAACACCTCGCGCCCCTCGCGGCCGTGATGCGGGCCCTTGGCGATGCCGACCACCGGGACATCGTCGGCGAGCCCGTATTCCTCGAGCACGGACATGACACTCGACAGCTGGCCCTTGCCGCCGTCGATCAGGACCAGGTCGGGCAGGACAGCGTGGTGGCCCTTGGCACCCTCCCCCGGCTCCTCCCCGTCGGCAAAGCGGCGAAAGCGGCGGCGCATCACCTCGCGCATCATGCCGAAATCGTCGTTCGATTGCGCCTCGCGGATGTTGAACTTGCGGTATTGCGACTTCTCGAAGCCTTCGGGGCTGGCGACCACCATCGCGCCCACCGCTTTCGCGCCCTGGATATGGCTGTTGTCGTAGACCTCGATGCGCTGCGGCGGTTCTTCGAGTTCGAGGAATTCGGCCAGTTCGCGGTGGACTTTCGCCTTGGTCCCCGTCTCGGCCAGCCGCCGGTCGAGCGCTTCCACCGCGTTGCGGCTCGCCTGCGCCATGAGCTTGCGCCGGTCGCCGCGCTGGGGGACCGAAAGCACGACCTTCTTTTCCGCCAGTTCGGACAAAGCCGCCTCGACCAGCTCGCGCTCGGGCAAGTCGCGGTCGACCAGCACGGTCGGCGGGGGCGGCACTTCCTCGTAGAATTGCAGCATGACATCGGTCAGGACTTCGGCCTCGTCGACCTCCTTCACGTGGCGCGGGAAGAAGGCGCGGTGGCCCCAGTTCTGCCCGCCGCGGATGAAGAAGGCCTGGACGCAGATCTGTCCGCCCTTGGCGGCAAGCGCGAAGACGTCGGCATCGCCCACCGCCTTGGCATTGATCGCCTGGCTCCCCTGGATGAAGGTCGCCGCGCGCAGCCGGTCGCGCAAAATCGCGGCGGTCTCGAAATCGAGCTCTTCCGCCGCCTTCGCCATCTGCCGTTCGAGATCGGCCTGCACCGCGCCCGATTTGCCCGCGAGGAAGTCCTTCGCCTGCCGCACGAGGCCCGCATAATCCTCTTTCGAGATGCGCCCGACGCAGGGGGCCGAACAGCGCTTGATCTGGTAGAGCAGGCAGGGGCGGTCGCGGTTGTTGAAGAAGCTGTCGGTGCAGCTTCGCAGCAGGAACAGCTTCTGCAGCGCGTTCAGCGTCGTATTCACGCTCCCGGCGCTGGCGAAGGGGCCGTAGTAATTGCCCTTCGCCCGGCGCGCGCCGCGATGCTTGTGGATGCGCGGGAATTCATGATCGGCGCGCAGCAGGATGAAGGGGAAGCTCTTGTCGTCGCGCAGCAGCACGTTGAACGGCGGGCGGAAGCGCTTGATGAGCTGCGCCTCGAGGAGCAGCGCCTCGGCCTCCGAATTCGTCGTGACGATCTCCATGCTGCGGGTCTGGCTGACCATCCGCTGGAGCCGCCCGGAGAGCGCCTTCCACTGGGTGTAGTTCGCCACCCGCGCTTTGAGGCTGCGCGCCTTGCCCACGTAAAGCACGTCGCCCCTCGCATCGACCATGCGATAGACGCCGGGGACCGGCTTCAGCACCTTCACCGTCTCGCGGATCGCGCTCACGCCTGCCTCGAGGTCGGGCTGGGCGCGCGCGACCGTGGAGGCCGCGCGGCTTTCGTCGAAGCGCCCGGCCCCTCTCGGATCGTGCGGCGTGCCGGCTTCGGTTCGGGACATGGCCGAGGAGATAGGGCGCATCGGCGCGCGATGGAAGATGCGCGCCCGACGATTGCCACAGGCCGCGGGTCCCTTGCGTTCACCGGGGACGCAGCGAACCGGCGCAAAATGTATTCGTCCCTAAAAATGCACGAAAAGGCGCAATGGATTCGCGCAATATCCTTCTAAAGACAAATCTATATCAATAAATATCGAATCGGGTTGCCTTACTTTTAGTTAACTTCTCTTTCCGTATCGGTTTTATTGGGGGATTAATGGCATGAGTAACACCGAACACCATGGAATGAAGCCGCTTGAAGGTCTTTCGCCCTATTGCCGGATGAGCCAGTATTCCGCGCAGCAGCGCGACGACCGCTTCGGCCGGCTCTTCAAGGATCTCTCCCCGGCCTATACCCGGCCCGAAATCCTGCAGGCGATCGGCGCGCCTGGCGGGCCGATGGACGGCAAGAGCCAGGCCGACCGGACCGACACGGTCGCGGTCGGGCAGGTCTTCTTCGGCCAGTTCGTCGACCACGACATCACATTGGATGCCTCGACGACATTCGACAGCGTGGTCGACGATCCCGGCGAGATCGCCAACCTGCGCACGCCGACGCTCGATCTCGACTGCATCTACGGGCTCGGGCCCGAGGCGCAGCCCTACCTGTTCGAACAGGGCGGCGATTTCGGCGGGGTGCGGCTGCTGACCGGGGCGGACAATCCGGGTCAGGCGGGGCTGCCGGAGCACGACCTGCTGCGCGCGCCCAACGGCCGGGCGATCATCGGCGACCCGCGCAATGACGAGAACCGGATCATCAGTCAGATCCAGCTCGCCATCATCCGTTTCCACAACCTCGTCGCCGAAACGATCCATTCGGAAGAAGGGCTGACCGGCCATTCGCTCTACGAAGAAGCGCGGCGGGTGACGACCTGGCATTACCAGTGGGCGGTGGTGCACGATTTCCTCGTCGCCATGTGCGGCCTGCCGGTGGTCGAGCGCATCCTCGGCTGCGGGCGGCAGGTCTATTGCGGCCCCGTCCCCTTCATCCCGGTCGAATTCTCGGTCGCGGCCTACCGCTTCGGCCATTCGATGATCCCGATGAAAATCCAGACGCAGAAGGGCGGGAGCCAGTTCGAACTCTTCGGATCGACTCTGGGTTCGGGCTTCGACCCGCTGTCGGACCCCGACGCGGTGGTGGACTGGCACGAATTGCTGTTCACGCCCGAGAACCGCCAGGTCGAACGCGCGCTGAAGCTCGATACCAAGCTTGCGGGCGACCTGCTCAAGCTGCCTTTCATCAACAACCCGCCCGACGAGGATTCGCTCGCCACCCGCAACCTGCTGCGCGGCAACACCTTCCTGCTGCCGGGCGGGGAGAAGGTCGCAGAGGCCGTCGGCTGCCCGCAGGCGCAGATCGACACCGTGCTCGACCTGGTCGAACAGGTGAACGGCGACCTCGGGCGCGACGGCATTCCGCTGTGGCTCTACCTGCTTGCCGAAGCCGAGGTGATCGGCCGGGCCGAGGCGAACGGCAGCGACAAGGAGGGCGAAGGGCTCGGCCCGGTCGGCGCAACCATCGTCGCCGAAGTCATCATCGGCCTGATGGAACTCGACGACCATTCCTTCCTCGGCGCGAACCGCAACTGGTCCCCGCGCGAGGAGTGGAACACGCTCGGCAAGCTGGTCACCGCGGCCCAGCCCTGAGCGCGCAATCCGCGCCGCCTCACCAAACGGCCCCGGCTGGGGCGGCGCTCCTTGCGGGACGGGACGGCCATTTGCGACCCCGGGCCGACCCGTCCCGCGCTTTTTGCCCCCTTCCTTGGCGGCGCGCGCGGCCCTATCGCGCGAGGATGGAGCATTACGACGCGATCATCCTCGGTGCGGGCGCGGCCGGCCTGATGTGCGCCGCGCGCGCGGGCCAGCGGGGGCTGCGCGTCGCCGTGCTCGAACGCGCGGAAAAGCCGGGCAAGAAGATCCTCATTTCGGGCGGCGGGCGGTGCAATTTCACCAACCTCGACGCCGGGCCGGAAAATTACCTTTCGGCCAACCCGCATTTCGCCAAGAGCGCGCTCGCCCGCTACACGCCCGCCGATTTCATCGCGCTGGTCGAAAGCCACGGCATCGCGTGGCATGAAAAGACGCTCGGGCAATTGTTCTGCCACGGGTCGGCCAAGCAGATCGTCGCCATGCTGCTCGCCGAGTGCCCGGGCAGCGTGGACGTGATCTGCAACGCCGATGTCACGGCGGTGGTGAAGGATGGGGACCACTTCGCCGTGTCCGCGTCGGGCGTCAGCTATGCCGCCCCGTCGCTCGTCATCGCCACCGGCGGGCCGTCGATCCCCAAAATGGGCGCGACCGGCTTCGCCTACGAGCTTGCGCGGCAATTCGGCCTCAAGGTGGTCGAACCGCGCCCCGCGCTCGTCCCGCTGACGCTGGGGGGCGAGGACGTGCTGTTCCGCGAATTGTCGGGCGTCTCCGCCTCGGTCCGGGCGCGCTCGGGCAAGGGCAGCTTCGACGAGGCGGCGCTGTTCACGCACAAGGGGCTGTCGGGCCCGGCGATCCTGCAGGTCTCCTCCTACTGGCGTTCTGGCGAGGAGGTCGCCGTAACCTTCCTCCCGCAGGCGAAGCCGGACTGGCTGGTGGAACTGAAGCGCGACCGGCCCAAGGCGACCTTGCGCGCGGCGCTGCGCGAACACCTGCCCGACCGGCTAGCCGATGCGCTCGCCGAAAGACTGGGCGTGGAGCGCGAACTCGGCAACGTGTCGGATGCCGCCCTTCGCGAAGCGGGAGCGCGCCTCGCGAACTGGCGCTTTCGCCCGACCGGGACCGAAGGCTTCGCCAAGGCCGAGGTGACGATCGGCGGCATCTCCACGGACGAACTCTCCTCGCGCACGATGGAGGCGAAGCGCGTGCCCGGCCTCTACGCCATCGGCGAGGCGGTCGACGTCACCGGCTGGCTCGGCGGGTACAATTTCCAGTGGGCCTGGGCGAGCGGGGTCGCCTGCGGGGAGAGTGTTTGATTTGCGCACGCCATCCGGCGTGCGATGTCCTCGGCCCTTACGGGCCTGCGGGCGGCCGGTCGGCCTTGCGGCCCTTCGGGCCGGTCCAGCGCGACCGATCTATCGTCCTTCCTAGAACAACTTCCTTATGTCGATGCCGAGGAACAGCCCGTTGGGGTCGATCAGCAGCGGCTGGTAATTGATCGGCGTGTTGCCCGCCTCGTCCCGCACCCGGCGCTGGGCGTCGAAGATGTTGTCGGCCCGCAGCGAGACGCGGACATTGTCGAGCCACTTCTCCTCGCTGCCGGTCAGCTCGTCGATATTGGCGAAGATGCGCAGGTCGAAAGTCACGATGTCGTCGAAGAACAGGTCGGTGCTGCCCGGCAGGCCCGACCCGTCGAGCCGCGTCTTGCCGGTGTAGCGGCCCGAAAGGCGGAAACCGAGGCCTTCGCCGAACACGCCCGCTTCGAGCCGCGAGGTGTGGCGCGGCAGGCCGAAGGCACCGGTCGCATCGCCATCGAGCTGGTCGAGCACGGGCACGCCCGGCGCGATTCTGATCTCGTTCTGGAGCTCGATCGTGTGAGTCAGGTTGGCGAAGTAGAAGAAGCCGCTCGGCCGCCCGTCGCCCGCGAGCGGGTTGAACGCCGGGCCGCCGCCTCCGCCGCCGCGCTGTCCTTCGTCCCCGGCACTCTGGCAGATGCGCGAGCGGAAGCGTTCGAGCACTTCGTCGGGGATGGTCCCGTCGGGCCCGCGCGAGCGGTCGATGCCCATCTTGACGAAAGCCGGATCGACACCGGGCAGCAGCGCGGACACGTCCTCGCCCGCCTCGATCCTGGCGATCAGTTCCCTGAGCGCGGCTATCCCTTCGTCCCCGCACAGGCGCGCGCGGAAGGCTTCGTATTCCGGGGACTGCTCGCCGCCCCCGCCCGGTGCCGCCGGAGCGCCTGCCGGGGGACCGGAACGCCCGCCCATCATGGCCGGGTCGATGGCGCAGATGCGCTCGCGGAACATGGCGAGGCGCTCGGTGTCGATGGTCCCGTCGTCGCCGCGCGCGCGGGCGATCATCGCCTTGAAGCGATCGGCATCGAAGCCGGGTATTTCAGCCGAGAGGTCCTCGCCCGCATCGGCCCGCGCGATGAGGTCGGTCAGCCATGCGACCCCGTCATCGGCGCACAGGCGGGTGCGGAAGGCCATGAACTGCTCGCGCCGGTCGGCCGAAGGCGCGCCGCTCTCGCCGCCGCCGCGCGAGGCGCCCGGAGGCGGCCCGCCCTGCGGCCTGCCGCCGCCGCTCCGATCGCCGCCGCCGCGCGCGCCCGGAGGCCCGCCGCGCTGGTCGTCCCCGCCGAAGCGCCCGCGCGTGCCGAGCGTGAACTGCAGCCGGTCCGAGCGCGTCTCGGCAAAGCTCACCGCGCGCCGGTCGAGCGCGACCAGCCGCCCGGTCGCATCGCGCGTGATCCGGTCGGGGAAAGCCGCCTCGATCTCGGGCGTGACCTGCGGAAAGCCGCTCGTCACATTGTCCGAACGGTTGCGGATATATTCGACCGTGAAGCGCGTGTTCTCCCAGAAGGGCAATTCCCAGTTCGCCTGGAACCGCCAGTCGGTCTGGGTCTCGGCGGGAAGGTCGGGATTGCCCCCGGTGGTGACGGTCGCGAGCACGGTCTCGCCGGTGACGAGGTCGAACACGGGCACATTGGGCTGGACCACCTGCGGATTGCCGAGCGTCGCCAGCCCCGGCGCGACCTCGCGGTAGATATAGGTCGCCGACAGGTCGAGCTTGTCGGTCACGCCCCAGTTCAATCCGACCGAATAATCGCCGAGCGTGCCGAAATCCGACAGGTCGTTGATGCCCGCATTGAGGTTGAGCGTGAAGCTGCCGAGCGCATCGGCAAAGCCGCGGCGGCGGCTGGTGATCGGCACGACGAGGTTCGCGCCGGTCGAGATATCGCCGCGTGTCAGCTGGACCGGCAGGTTGCCGCGCGTGTCCGATGTCTCGATCCGCTGCCAGTCGTAGCCGAGATCGAAGGTCGCCATTAGCTCGCCGCCCGGCAGGTCCGCGAGCGGGCCGTTCAGCGTGTGCAAGGTCGTCGCATTGATCCCGCGCGAATTCGCGACGTCGAATCCGCCGTCCACCGCGCCCGGCAGCGGCGCGTCGAGCGCGAGCGTCCCGGCGAGCGCCTGCGCCTCGAGCGCGGAGGTGTCGAAGCGGCGGTCGATGACCTGCTCGGTTTCGGAAAGCCCCGCGTCGAAGGTGCCCGTGTACTGGAAGGCATTGACCCGCTTGCTCAGCGAACCCGAGGCGTTGAGGAAATCGCTCGCGCTGGTCTGGGTGAGCGGGGTCTCCTCGCCGAAAGTGCGCGTCAGGCTGTCGCCGCCCGGCCCCGTCAGCGTGACGAAATTGAGCCCGTTCAGCGACCGGCTGTCGTTGCGTTCGTAATTGATATTGGCCGAGATCGACACGCCGGTGTCGATGAAAGCCTTGGCATAGCTCAAGTTCGCATCGAGCGAACGCGTGTCGGCGAGCAGGCTGCGGAACTCGGCCTGGTCGGGATCGCCCGCAAGGTCGGAGGTCGAACCGGGCGTCTGGATGATGCCGCGCTCCGCCTCGGTCAGCAGCGAGCGGTCGCGCGCGGTGAAATTGGCGTTGATCCGCCCGCCGTCGGCGATGCGCAAATATCCCAGTTCCTGCTCGGTCTGGAGATAGCCGCCGCGGCTCGGCCCCTCGAATTCCAATTCGACCTCGGCGTTGTCGTAATTGTCCTTGAGGATGAGGTTGATGACGCGGCGGTCGGGCGGGAAGCCGAAACGCTGGGCGACTTCCTCGGGGAACACTTCGACCCGGGCGAGCGCCTCGGGCGGATACTGCGCGAATTCGCGGAAGGAGCCGACGCGGATGCCGTTGACCAGCACGACCGGCCGCCCCCCGCCCCCGCGCCCGCGCGCCGAGCCGGTGCGCGCCTGGATCTGCTGGATGAGATCGCTGATCGAAGCGACGCCTTCGGACGCGATCGCTTCCTCGTCGAGTTCGAGCAGCGGGGCCTGTTCGACATCGAGCTGGCCGCGCAGGCGCTGGGCGCGCACGATGATCTCGCCCCCGCCGCTCGAATCCTGCTCTTCCGCCTCCTGCGGCGCGGGCGCGGGCGCCTCGGCGCTCTCGCTCCCCTCGCCCGCCTCCTGCGCGCCGAGCGGCATCGCGCAGAGCGCGAGCCATGCGGCGGAAGAGGCAAGGACGGCGCGCGTTGGGGTGCGCGGGGAGGCAAAGCGGTTCATGCGGCTCTCTCTTGAGCGGAAGGGGGCACGGCGCAAGCGCTTCATTTGTAACGCTTTGCACCCGGACCTACGGATCGCTGGCGCAAGGGGATGCAATCCGCTCGCCCCCGCGCGCACGGCCCCCTAACGCACGACCCTTCCCTTTTGTCCCATGCATCGCTAAATGCCGCGCTCACATCGACGAACGCATTGTGCGTTGCAACACGGGTGCAAGGAATTTCATGGCGAAAGAAGAACTCCTCGAAATGCGCGGGCGTGTGGTCGAGCTGCTGCCCAATGCGATGTTCCGGGTGGAGCTTGAAAACGGCCATGAAGTGCTCGGCCATACGGCGGGCAAGATGCGCAAGAACCGCATCCGCGTGCTCGTCGGCGACGAAGTGCTGTGCGAGCTGACCCCCTACGACCTCACCAAGGCGCGGATCACCTACCGCTTCATGCCGGGCCGCGGCGGTCCCGGCCCGCAGTAATCTGCGCGCTGCCCGGCTGATGGGCGCGCTTCACCTCACTCTCGCATCGGCCTCGCCCCGGCGGCGCGACCTGCTCGCGCGGCTGGGCCTCAAGCCCGATGCGGTCACGCCCGCCGACATCGACGAGACACCGCTGAAAGGCGAGCTTCCGCGCGACTATGCGCTGCGCATGGGGCGTGAGAAGGCGCTCGCCGTGGACGCTCCCGGCCATGTGCTGGCGGGCGACACCGTGGTCGCCGCAGGCCGCCGCATCCTTCCCAAGACCGAGACGCGCGAGGAGGCGCAAGGCTGCCTCAAGCTGCTTTCGGGCCGCCGCCACACCGTGCTTTCCAGCGTTGTCCTGCGCGCGCCCGACGGAACCCTACGCGAACGGCTGAGCGAGAACACGGTGCGCTTCAAGCCGCTCTCGCGCGAGGAGATCGCCGCCTATCTCGCGGGCGATGAATGGCGCGGCAAGGCGGGCGGCTATGCGATCCAGGGCGCAGCCGAAGGGCTCATCCAGTGGATTCGCGGGAGCCATTCCAGCGTGATGGGACTGCCGCTCTACGAAACGCGCGCGCTGCTCAAGGCGGCGGGGTTCCAGATTGCCTGAGTGGCTGGTCGAAGACGGAATCGGCGAGCGGCGCGCGCTGCTGGTCGAAGGCGGCGAAGCGCTTGCCGCGAAGGTGCTGTGGCCCGGCGAGATGCGCGCGGGCGACGTCGTTTCGGCACGGCTCGTCGCCAAGCGGGCGGGCAAGGCACGCGGCTCGGCGCGGACCGAAAATGGCCGCGAAATCCTCGTCGACCAGCTGCCGTGGGGCGTGACCGAGGGAGCGGCGCTCACCGTGCTCATTACGCGGGCAGCGATCGCCGAACGCGGACGGCTGAAACGCGCGCAGGGCCGGGTCGTGGACGGCGTGCCGAAAAATGAGGCAGCGCACCGGCCGACCCCCGACGCGCGCCTCGTTCGCCATTTTCCCGCCGGGCTGTGGGAAGAGGCGTGGCACGCGGCGTCCTCTGGCAGCCTCGACTTTCCGGGCGGCGAGGTTCTGTGCTCGGTCACGCCCGCCATGACCGTGATCGACGTGGACGGCGACGGACCGCCCCGCGACCTCGCGCTCGCCGCGATCCCGACCATCGCCCGCGCGCTCACCCTGTTCGACCTCGGCGGCAATATCGGCATCGACTTTCCCAGCATCGAGGCCAAGGCCGACCGGCGCGCGGTGGACGAGGCGCTGGCCGCGGCGCTCGCCGATTTCCCGCACGAGCGCACGGCGATGAACGGGTTCGGATTCGTCCAGATCGTCGCGCGGCTCGAAGGGCCATCGCTGCTCCACCGCTTCGCCGCCAGCCGCACCGGGATGTGCGCGCGCGGCGCCCTGCGCGTGGCCGAGCGCGCCGAGGGCACGGGGCCGATCCTCGAACTGCGCGTCCACCCGGCGCTCAGGGCCAAGCTCAAGGCCGAATGGCTGGACGAACTCGCCCGCCGCACGGGACGCGAGGTGCGGATCGAAACCGATCCCGGCCTTGCGCTCGAGGCGCCGAGTGCTCAGGTTCTTGCGCAATGACGACGAATCCGACCCGCCCCTGCCCGATCTGCCGCAAGCCCCGAAGCGCCGATTTCGCCCCCTTCTGCTCGCAGCGCTGCAAGGACCGCGACCTCGCCCAGTGGTTCGGCGACGGCTATGCCGTGCCCGGCCGCCCGGCGCTTCCCGAAGAACTCGCCGAGCGCAACTGGGACGAGCAGGACTGAACCTTCCGCGCAGAGGAATTTGCCTCTTGCCAAGGCGGCTGCCTTGTCCCATAGGCCCGCTCTCATTCGCTCGCCGGCATGGTTTCCATGTCGCCGCGGAGTAGAAAGCCCAAGTAGCTCAGTTGGTAGAGCATACGACTGAAAATCGTAGTGTCGGTGGTTCGATTCCGCCCTTGGGCACCACTCCCCTCCCTGACGCGAGGCCCTTGCACAGCATCATGTCCCGCCGCACCAAGATCTACGAAGGCAAGGCCAAGATCCTCTACGAAGGGCCCGAGCCCGGCACGCTCATCCAGTATTTCAAGGACGATGCGACCGCCTTCAACGCGGAGAAGAAGGGCACGATCAGCGGCAAGGGCGTGATCAACAACCGCATCAGCGAACACGTCTTCACCCGGCTCGCCCATATCGGCATCCCGACCCATTTCATCCGCCGCCTCAATATGCGCGAGCAGTTGATCCGCCAGTGCGAGATCATCCCGATCGAGGTCGTGGTGCGCAACGTCGCGGCGGGGTCGATTTCCAAGCGGCTCGGGATCGAGGAGGGCGAGCCCCTCCCCCACACGCTGATCGAATATTACTACAAGGACGATGCGCTGGGCGATCCGCTTATCGCCGAGGAACACATCGCCTGTTTCAACTGGGCCAGCAACGAGGAGATGCACGACATTTCCTCGATGGCGATCCGTGTGAACGATTTCCTGTGCGGGATGTTCGCCGCGATCGACATCCGCCTGGTCGATTTCAAGCTCGAGTTCGGGCGGCTCTACGACGGCGATTACAGCCGCGTGATCCTCGCCGATGAAATCAGCCCTGACGGCTGCCGGCTGTGGGACATGAGCACGGGCGAAAAGCTCGACAAGGACCGCTTTCGCCGCGATCTCGGCGGCGAGGAAGAGGCTTACCGCGAAGTCGCCCGGCGGCTCGGCCTGCTGGCGGGCGAGGATAACGGGCCGGGCGAAGTGCTCGACCTGTCGACCCACCGCTCGCGCCTGCGCACGCCCCCGCCCAAGAAATAACCCCGTCCTGCGCGCGGGGTCGAACCGCGCCTGACGCCGCCGGGCCGCTCGCTCGCCCTGCCCGATTGACGGGCAGCAGCAACAAGGCCGAGCGGACGCCTTGGCGCTGCCACCAATGCGTACCGCGAAAGCGGGCAGTCAGACGAGCAGGGCCGGTGTGCCGCTTTGCGCGGCAGTGCTTCAGGAACGGGCAGGCGCACCGGGCCAAAGTGAGCGGTCGCGCACTCGCTTCGGCCCGAAAACTCGCCATGCTCGCGAATCGAGCAGGCGGATCGTCGTGATCGATGCCCGTTCTCCGGGCAGCTCGCGCAGCGCCGGCAAGAGGATGCCGCGATTCGTGCCGCGTCCCGGCAACCGCGCGCCGTCCTTGCCCGCGGTTTGCGCACAAAAAAGGGGCCGGCAAGTCGCCTCTTGCCAGCCCCCATTCTGATAATCGGGTCCGGGTTCGAAGCCCGTCCCCCCTCTCGTTGTGCCCCCTTAGTAATCGACTCCGAAGGAAACGCCAATAATGCGCGGGTCGTTCACGAAGGCGGTGAGGTTGTTGAAGTCGACCGCGCCGAGGATGTTGTCCTCGTTGGTGATGTTGCGCGCGAAGAGGGCAAGCTCCCACTGGCCGTCATTGCCGGCATAGCCGACGCGCAGACCGCCCTCGATCCGGCTGTCGGCGTTGAACTCGGCGCTTTCGTAGAGGAAGAAATTCGTCTCGCCGAGGTAGATCCAGTCGGTGAAGACGAAGAACTCGCCCGAATCGCCCACCGGCACGCCATAACGCGCGGTGAAGTCGCCGCTCCATTCGGGCGCGTTGGGGAAGGGGTTGCCGTCCACCAGCGCGCGGGTCGCGCCGCCGAGATTCACCGTCGGGTCGAGCACGGTGCACTGCGCGCACACACCGACCGCGAGATTGGGATCGTTGATCTGCGTGTCGTTGTAGGCGACGCCGAGCGTCAGGGTGAGGTTCGGCGTCGGCTGGAACGCGGTGTCGAATTCGAAGCCCCACGCCTCGCCTTCGTTCGCGTTGATCAGTTGGACGAGATTGCCCGCCCCGCCGACCGCGGTGAACTGCGGGTCCTCGACCGTGTAATAGAACGCCGCGCCGTTGATGCGCACCTTGCGGTCGGCGAACTCGGACTTGAAGCCCGCTTCGTAGCTGGTGATATTCTCCGACTGCGCGACCGAGGGCGCGGCGAAGAAGGCGACGTCTCGGCCCTGGATGGTCGGCGCGCGGAAGGCATTGGCGACGCGGGCATAGACGCTGGTCGTGTCGGTCACGTCGGCGAACAGGCTGATGTCCCAGTCGATATTGTCGTCCTGCACGTTGACCGGCTGGAGCGGCGCGCCCGAGCGCACGAAGAAGTCCTTTTCATCGTCGGTGTAGCGCAGGCCCGCGGTCACGCGCAGCGCCTCCGTCAGCTCGTAGCTCGCCTGCCCGAACACAGCCCAGGCGGTGTTGGTGTGGTTGACGGTGACGGGCGGCGGGAAGGTGAAGCCCACGGTCGTCACGTCGAAATCGCTGTCGAAGAGGAACGCACCGACCTGCCATGACAGCGGCCCGTCGCCGTTCGAGGCGAGGCGCACTTCGTGGGTGAATTGTTCGAGGTCGATCGAATCCTGCGTGTCCGAGGGGAAGGGAATGAAGCCCGGGCCCGTCACGAGGTTGCCCCCGTCGATGTCGCCGCGGCTGAAGCCTTCGGACGTCCAGTAGCTGGTGATCGAGGTCAGGGTGGCGAAATCGAATTCGTAGGAACCGTTCAGCGTCGCGCCGAACTGGTTGTATTCGGCCGGGTTGCCGCCGCCCGCATCGTAGAACACGGTGTCGCGGTCGTAGTTCTGGTTGAGCTCGTTGCTGCCGGGCGACAGGACGTTCGCGCGGAAGAAGGTCGAGGAGCCCTTGAGGTCGCGGAAATTGACCTGTGCGAGGATTTCGCTGCGCTCGTCCGGAGTCCACAGCAGCTGGCCGCGCACCGCGAAATCGGTGAACCCGCCGAGCGCGTTCTCCTCGCCGGTGAAGCCGTTGTCGATCCAGTCGCCGCGGCGCTGGAGCTGGGCCGACACGCGGAAGGCCAGCGTGTCCTCGACGATCGCCCCGCCGACCGCTCCGTTCAGCGACAGCGTGTCGAGCGAGGCGAAGGAAACGCTCGCCTGCACGTCGCTTTCGAAGCCGGGCTTGACCGTCTCGATCTTGACGATGCCCGCCGGGGTGTTGCGGCCGAACAGCGTGCCCTGCGGCCCGCGCAGCACTTCGACGCGCTCGACATCGAACAGCGGGAAGCTTTTCAGCGTCACGTTCTCGAGCACGATCTCGTCGAGGATGACCGAAACCGGCTGCGAGGCGGCGAGGTCGAAATCGGTGTTGCCGAGCCCGCGGATGTAGAAGCGCGGGGCGACGCGCCCGTTCGAGCTTTCGACGTTGAGGCCGGGCGCGGCGCCGGCGAGCGCGGTCGTGTCGGCGGAGCCGGAGAAGATGAGGTCGATGCGGCCTTCGTCGAGGATGTCGGCGGAAACGGCGACGTCCTGCAGGCTTTCCTCGCGGCGGTTGGCGGTGACGATGATGGTCGGAAGCTCGCCTTGTGCGGCTTCGGCCGTTTCATTGTCCTGCGCCGCGGCCGGGGCGGCAAGGCCGAACGCGGCGGCGGAAATCAGGCTTGTCGAGGCCCACAGGGCGCGGCGGAACGGAACAGGCTGTGACATCGTGGAAATTCCCCTTGCTTGTCACATGGAGAGGCGGTGACGCCTTACGCGCTGGCAGGTTTGCGCGATTCTGGCGAGATGCTGCAGCGCATCAATGACGGACAAGCGGCGTTTGCGCGTCATTCTCGCGTCACCTGTGGCAATCCGGTTACATTTGTTAATATCTGCGCGCCGCCTCCCGAACCGGGGAGAGACACCGCAAAACCCCTCCCACTCGCGCTCTTGCCTCGCTATAGGCCGCCCCACCACTCGCAGTCGCAGGAACAGCCCATGAAAGTCCGCATCCTCGTCCGTCTCAAGCCCGGCGTGCTCGATCCGCAGGGTCGCGCGGTGCATCATGCATTGGACGGGCTCGGCTTCACCGGAGTCGAGGACGTGCGCGTGGGCCGGATGATCGAACTGGAGGTCGCGGAAGGGACCAGCGACGAGACGCTGGCGAAGATGTGCGAACAACTGCTCGCCAACATGGTGATCGAGGATTACGCGATCGAGCATATCGGGGAGCGCGGCTGATGGGCTTTCGCGCAGGGGTCGTCACCTTTCCCGGCTCGAACTGCGACCGGGACATGGCCGTGGCGCTCGAAAAGGTGTCGGGCGAAAAGGCGATCCGCATCTGGCACGGCGATGCAAGCCTGCCCGAAAATCTCGACCTGATCGCGCTGCCGGGCGGCTTTTCCTATGGCGACTACCTGCGTTCGGGCGCGATGGCCGCGAAAAGCCCGATCCTGCGCGCCGTTGTCGAAGCCGCCGGGCGCGGCGTTCCGGTGCTGGGCGTGTGCAACGGCTTTCAAGTGCTGACCGAGGCGGGCCTGCTGCCCGGCGCGCTGATGCGCAATGCCAACCAGACCTTCATCTGCCGCACCGTGCCGCTGACGGTCGAGAACGCCTCCAGCCCCTTCACCCGCGGCTATGACAAGGGCGAGACGATCCGCATCCCCGTCGCGCATCACGACGGCAATTATTTCGCGGACGAAGACACGCTCGACCGGCTCGAAGGCGAAGGCCGCGTCGCGTTCCGCTACGGCGAGACCTGCAACGGCTCGCGCCGCGACATCGCCGGGGTGCTGAGCGAGAACGGGCGGGTGCTCGGCATGATGCCGCATCCCGAACGCGCGATCGAGCCTGCGAGCCATCCCTCGCTCGGCGGGGACGACGGACGGCGGCTGTTCGAAGGGCTGATCGGCGCGCTCGCTACTGCCTGAACCTTTGCGGCCCGACGTCAGGCGCGGATGCGGCGCTGGCTCCTGAACAGGCGGCGCGCTTCCTCGTTCGACATCGGGCGGCCGAAATAGAAGCCCTGGATCTTGTCGCAGCCCAGGTTGCGGATGAGCGCGGCTTCCTCGGCATTCTCGACCCCTTCGGCGGTGGTCGTCATGTCGAGGCTCTTCGCCATCGCCACCACGGCGTTGATGATCGCGAGGCTTTCATTATTCCCCTGCGCCGCGCCCTGGACGAAGCTGCGGTCGACCTTGATCGTCGAGAACCGCAGCTTCCGCAAATAGCCGAGCGAGGAATAGCCGGTCCCGAAATCGTCCAATGCGACCGAACAGCCCAGCGCCATGACCTGTTCGAGCGCGTTCCTCGCGACGCTCGCATCGCGCAGGAAAATGCTTTCGGTGACTTCGACCTCGAGCCTTTCGGGGCGCAGGCCCGAGGCGGCGAGCGCGTCCACGACATCCTGGTGGAAATCGGGTTCTAGCAATTGCTCGGGCGAGACGTTGACGTTGACCTTGACGTCCTCGGGCCATTCGCGCGCTTCCATGCACGCCTGGCGCAGCACCCACTTGCCGATCGGGACGATCAGGCGCGTGTCCTCCGCGAGCGGGATGAACTTGCCCGGGCTGACGAAGCCGTGCTCGGACGAATTCCAGCGCACCAGCGCCTCGAAGCTGACCACGTGTTCGCTGCGCGCATCGACCACCGGCTGGTAGTGGAGCACGAATTCGTCGAGCCCCAGCGCCTTGCGCATCGCCACCTCGAGCTGGCGACGCTCTTCGGCCGATGCGTGCAGGACCGGTTCGAAACGGCAATGCTCGCCCCCGCCGATGTCCTTCGCCTGGTAGAGCGCGAGGTCGGCGTTGCGCATCAGCTCCTCGACCGTCTTGCCGTCGCGCGGGCCGATCGCGGAGCCGACGCTCGCCCCGACGTAAAGCGTGTGCTGTTCGACCTGGTAGGGCTCGGACAAGGTCTCGATCACCCGCCGCGCGACCGTGCCGACGAGTTCGCGGTCGCTCGCATCGCGGATGACGATGGCGAATTCGTCCCCGCCGAGACGGCCGCACATGAGCTCCTCGTTCATGAGCCCCTTGAGCCGCGCGGAGACCTGCGCGAGCAGCTTGTCGCCCGTCATGTGGCCGAGCGAATCGTTGACCGCCTTGAAGCGGTCGAGATCGACCATCAGCAGCGCGCAGCGCGAGCGCCATTGCTCGGCATAGCGCAGCGCCTCGCCCAGCGCCTCGGTGAGCTGGAGGCGGTTGGGCAATTGGGTGAGCGTGTCGTAGCGCGCGAGATAGGCGATCTTTTCCGACGACTGGCGCTGCTCGGTGACGTCCGAGCCGACCCCGCGGAAGCCGTCGAACCGCCCGCGCTCGTCGCGCATCGGCGTGCCCGACAATTCCCACCAGCGCTTCTCGCCCTGGATCGTGACCTCGACCAGCAGGTTGGAGAAGCTCTCGCGGTTCTTTAGCTTGTCGGCGAGTTCGTGGAGGCTTTCGGGAAAGCGCCCCTCGCCCCAGCGCCCGCCCGTGACCAGTTCGAGCAGCGGCTTGCCCGTCACCGCAGCCTGCGTCGTGCCCAGCGCGAAGGCGAAGCGCGGGCTGACCGAGCGCAACTTCCTCGCGGTGTCCACCTCCCACAGCCAGTCGGCCTCGTTCTCCTCGAATTCGCGCAGCAGCAGCGAGACGACCTCCTCCTTTTCCGCGACCGCCGCTTCGGCGAGGCGAGCGATGAGGTATTGCCGACCGGTCTCGATCGAACCGATGACCGTGACGATGGTGAAGACGACCGAGACGACCATGGTGAGCCATTCGCCCGCGATGGCGAGCGCCAGCGCCGTGCCCGTGCCGACGATGACCGCAAAGACCACCACGCCCAGCGGGGCGGCGGTGTTGAAGAACACGCCGCCGGTGATGAGAATCGCGAGGATATAGAGCATCGCTCCGAACGCGCCGGGCGATCCGAACTGGCCGAAGCCGACCACGGCGCCGGCCCACAGCAGCCCGGAAATCGCCGGGGTGAGCGTCTGGCGATTGAATTCGCTGGTCGTTATCCGGCGGTGCTCGACATCGCCGAGCGAGCGGTCGAACGCCGCCCCCCGGACATGGACGAAGGCCAGCGCCGCCATCCACAGCGCGATCCACACGAAAGGCACGCTGTCGCGATAAAGCACCGCGACGAAGAGCGCGAAAAGGGCGTGCGAATAGGAGCGCAGGAAAGTCAGCCCGGAGAGCGCGGAATACTGGAGCCCTCTCAGCCGCGCCCATTCGGCCCCGCCGCGGTCGGAAAGGCCGAGCACGGCCGCAGCCGTCAGTCCGGGTATCGCCGGCTGGGATTGGGATGATGACTGCTCGCTCACGGCCACCGCGATTAACCGAGAAAGGTTAGAGGCCAGTAAAGCAAGCGGGCTTTTCACAAGCGGGCGGCCGGAGTCGCAGGCCGGCTTTTGCGCCCGCTGCGAACCTGCGCGCCGGGTTTTCCCGCGGCCCGGCGCGAGGCCCGTATTTTCCCCCGCCTTGCCCGCGCCGCGATCTTAACCGCCCTCATCCATCACCCTTTCCGACATTGCGACAATGTCCAACGAAAGGAGAGTGAACATGACCGAACCACTGACGGGATCGTCCGGCAATCTTGCGGAAATGCTCGAGAGCCTCGAAGCGCAGCTGGTCGCGCTCTACGAGGAAAAGCAGGCCGCAGGGTCCGACGGGGCCGAAATCGCCGCCATGCGCGAAAGCCTCGCCAGTCTCGAAGCACAGATCGTCGAACTCTACCGCGAGAAGGAAGAGCTGTCGCGCCCCGAGGGCGTGCTCGCGCAGAAGGACGAGACGATCGCCAATCTCGAGGCGCAGATCGTCGAACTCTACCGCGAGAAGCAGGAAACCGCCCTCGCGGCGTGAGCGCCCGCGGGAGCCCCGCGTGCCCGCCACCCCGTGACGCCTGCGCCGCCCGGCTTCCTGCAGAGGATAACGGCCAGCGCCGGGCCACCGAAGGTCGCCGATGGCAATCCCTCTCCGCCGCTGCGCGAAGGAGGGACCGGCTTTGCGGCATCCTTCCTCGGCGCGCCGACCCGCTTTTCCGGGTCCGGGGCGTCCCAAGACCGTGTCCCGACAGGTCGATCATGCCGGCCCATCATGTCGCGACAGCCATGACGTAACCAATCCCCAACCCCGAAGCCCAACCTGAATACGAGGAGAAGAATGATGTCTTTCGTTACCGCCGAAATCGATTCCGGCCTTGCCACCCTCTCGCGCGAAGCGGCCGATGCCGCCGACTTCGGCATCGTCAAGGTCGACGACGAGGGCAAGATCGAACTCTACAACAAGTACGAGGCCGAACTCGCCGGCGTCACCCCCGCGGCGGCCGAGGGCCGCAACTTCTTCACCGAGATCGCGCCCTGCACCAACAACAAGCTGTTCCACGGCCGTTTCAAGTCGGGTGTCGAAGCCGACGAGCTCGACACCGAATTCAACTACACCTTCACCTACAAGCTGCGCCCGACCAACGTCGCGATCCGCCTGAAGCGCGACAAGGAAAGCAAGTCGAACTGGGTCTTCGTCAAGAAGAAGTGATCCACCGGCAACCGACCGGGCCGCCTCGCGGGGCGGCCCGGCCCGGCCAAGGGCGAGGACGATGGACAACCCGACCTCGAAAGTTGAGGCGCTGCGCCGCGCGCTGCTCGACCCGGCCGAGGTCGAGGCGACGATGGCGGTCGTCGCGCTCACGCCCGATGTCACGCCCGAAATGCTCGCCGAGATCGAGGCCGACTATCGCGCCCGCTGCACCGACATCTGCACCGCGATGGAGGATCTCACCTTCGAAGGCGACGAGAGCGAGGCGGAAAAGCACATCCCGCTGACTTGGCTCGCGCTGCGCTACGAATGGTCGCGCTGCAACGACCAGATGCAATACCAGACCATCATCAAGGGCCAGGCCGACACAAGGACCATGGCCCACGGGTCGATGCTGTCGAAAATCGCGGAAAAGCTCGAGGGGCTGCAGACCCGGCAGGAATTGTTCTGGACCCTGAAGCTCGCCGCCGACCCGTTCGGCACGGTCGGGCGGATTCCCACCATGGCGCGGCGACTGATGAGCGTCACAGCCTCGGCCGGCCGCGCGGTCGGCGAGGTGCTGCAGGAATTCAACGCCGCGCGCGATCTTGTCGGCAGCGTGATCGAGGATCGCGACGTCCTCGACAAGATCGACAAGTCGCTCTCGCGCTCGATCGAATGCGTCGATCGCAATGTCGGGATCGAATTGGACGACCTGCACGCCGCGCTCGAGGCGGAACTCGTCGAACGGCTCGCCGATGCCGGTGTGACCGCGCTCATCGAACTGAGGAATCCCGACGGCTCGCAGCTCATCCCGCCCGATGTTTCGGACCTCTTCTTCGCTCTCGCTCGGCTCTGGTTCGAGCACCTCTTCACCCATTCGATCGAACCCACCCCCGAAGATCGCGAGAAAAGCGGCAAGAACGCCCATGTCACGCTGGGGTGGCGGATCGAGCGCGACGAGCGCAAGCTGAGCTTCATCCTCGAGGACGACGGCCTCGGCGCGGCCGGCTTCGCGGTCCCGCGCGACGCGCTCGCGCCCGGGCTGCAGGTGCGCCAGTCGCACGATCCGGGGTTGGGCAGCAAACTGGTCGTCGAATCCAATTTCATGCTGAGCGGCAATGCCGAATACCTGAGCTTCTCGGTCCATAACGGACGCGATTGCTCTACCCTCGCGGTCCCGGCGCAATATGTCAGCTTCATCGAACTGGTCGACGCCGCGCGCCTCGCCTCGGCGGCCAACCTGCTCTCGACGTCGAGCGGGGATTACTACCCCGTGCTCGACACCTCGCTCGCCGTGTTCGGCGCGCGCGCCGATTACGAGCGCAATCTCGTCGTCTTCGCCGATCTGGGCGATGCCGGGCGGGTGGCGCTCAGGGCGAACGAAATCCACGGCATCACCCGCGGGCGGGTGCGGCCCTTGCCCTTCGATGCGGGCGGCCACCGGGTCGCCGGCGTGCTCAACACTTCCGGGGATCTCGTGATGGTCCTCGACATCGAGGAAATGCTTTCATCGTGAACATGGCCGCTCCCGTCTTCGCCCCGTCCGCGCCGCCGCAATCCGAGCGGGAAAGCTGCCGCGACGCGCCCGAGCGCGCCGGAATTCCCGCGCTCGACGAACTCGATGCCCTGGGCGATGCCGCGCTCGCGTTCGAGCCGTCGCGGGCCGAATACGAGCCCGCCCGGCGCGCTTACGAGGCGCTGATGCAATTCCTCGCGGCCAACCCCGAAAAGCGCATCTACGGCATCCACACCTATTACGGCGCCGATATCGAGGATCCGCGCGATCCGATCGACTGGCGGCGGCAGCAGGCCGAATTGCTGCGCTATCTCCATGTCGGTGTCGGTGCCCCGCTGCCGGCCCGCGTGGTGCGACGGGCGCTCAGGATCCAGGCGCTCAAGTCACTGCAAGGGCGCTCGGCAATCCATCCCGACACGATTGCCGGGCTCGTCCGCCTTGCGAACGGCGATGCGCTGCCACAGGTGCCACGCTTCGGCAGCCTCGGGGCGAGCGGCGATCTCGTGCCGATGGCCCATGCGATCGCTCCGGTGATCGAGGCAGGCGGGGTGCTTGGCCCGCGCGACGTACTCGGCCTCGTCAACACCAATGCCATGATGAGCGCGCTGGCGGTCGAGCTGTTCGGCAAGGTGCGCGAGCTTTTCGCACAGGCGTGCCGGACGACGGCGCTCGCGAGCATCGCGCTCGGCCTCGACGAGGAATTCTGCGCCGGGGGAACGCTTGCGATCAATCCCGCCCATCGCCGCAACGCCGAGGCAGGCGCGATGATCGCGTTCGCGCGGCGGCATTTCCTTGCGCGGCACGGCGGGGGCGAGATCGAGCGCGAGCCGGAATGTCCGCCCCAGCCACGCTATTCGATCCGCTGTGCGCCGCAGGTGCTCGGCAATGCGCTCGCCCAGCTTGAATTCGCCGCCGAGCGGATCACGGCGGAAGCGCTGTCGGTAGCCGACAACCCGATCATCACCGCCGAGGACGGGGCAATCGAGGTCGCGCATGGCGGCCTGTTCTACACCGCCGGCCTTGCGACCGCGGCCGACCAGATGATCGATGTCGCCTGCAAGTGCGCCGAGATGCTCAATCGCCAGACCTTTCTGCTGGTCGACCCGCGCGAGAGCGGGGGGCTGCCGCGCAATCTCGAATGCGCGCCGGGCGACCACGTCAAGGGCGTGCACCAGCTCGTCAACGCGCTCGAACAATCGCTGCGGGCGGGCGGCGTTCCGGCGCGCAACATGACCTCGCCCGCCGAAGGCTACAACCAGGACATCGTGCCCGGCAGCATGGCGGCGCTGCTCGATTGCGGCGAACGGATCGGGATCGCGCACGACCTGTCCCGCGGGGCCGCCTTCATCGCCGAGCGCGCCGCCCTGCTGCGCCGGGAACGGCCCGTGCCCGAGCGCCTGACCCTTGCCGCTTGGCCCGACTTCGCCCTGCCGACCGCGGCATGAGGGCCTTCTTCAAGCAACTGCTGAAAGGCTGCGGCACGCCGGTCATCCAGACCGCCGGAGCGGAAGGAGAGACGATCCTTTCCGCGGCCAATATCTGGACGTCGGCCCATGCCCGGCGAATTGCCCTGCGCGACCGGGGTGTGGCGGCGGGCGACGTGGTGTGCGGCGCGCCCGGCCCGTTCGAGGCGGCGGTCGATTTCGTCGCCTGCTGCATCGGCGGCTTCACCTATGTGCCGCTGGGACCGGAAAGCCTGTCCGACCTGCGCGCGGAACTGGCAGAACGTCCAGCCCCCGGGCGCGCAGGGTTCGCGATCATCCAAGCCGACGGGATCGCGCATCACCCCGCGCTGCTTCCGGAAAGCCTCGCCGCCCTCCACGACGCCCCGCAGGCGCAGCTGGCGCTCTTGCCGCCGGCCCTTGCCCATTTCACCGGCGAGCAAATCGAGCGCATCCTCGAACGGCTCTCCTGCGAACTCGCGACGCCTGTCGGCGCAAGCCGCCTGACCCGGCGCGGGGCGCTCGACGACGCGGGTTTCATCAGCGACTTCCTGCTCGCGCTCGCCTGCCGCCAGACGATCCACTGGCGCGGGCAGGAACGGCCGGACGAAGCGGAAACCCTCGCCGAGATCTTCGCGCTCAGGATCGACGACCTCGTCCTGCCGCCTGCCCTGCTCGCGCCGTTCGACCACGTCGCCGCGCGGCTCGCCGAAGACACGCGTGGTAAGCTGTCGCGGGTCAGGCTCCACACCGGCGGAGAAGCCCTGTCGCCCGCCCAGCGCGAAATCGCGGAGCGCCTGTTCGCAACGGTCCTGATCGAACCGCCTTTCGAATAGCGCGCCGCATGATGCGGTCTTTGGCGCTGGCGCCAGCCGTCGCCGTCACTTGCTCTCCAAGCTGTTGAGCACGAGCAGCAGCCGTTTGCCCTGCGCGCTCGCGATCGGGGGAGAGCGGTGGATCGCGGGATATTCGGTCGCGAGCTTGCCCTTGAAGATGCCGACATCGCCGGGTTCGAGCTGGTGGATACGGCGCGGCTCGCCGCCGCTGCGCACGCGCGCGGCGTCCTCGCGCGTGAGCCATTGCGTGCCCGGCCCGACATAGGTCGTGATGAGCCGCGCGGCGACGTAATCGGCGTGGAACTTGCGGCAGGAATCGGTCGTCACGACCTCGAGCCGCACTTCGACGCTGTCGCATTGCATGACCGCGCAGAGGCGTCCCGCGAGCAGGGCGACGTCCTCGGCGAAAGCACGGTGGAGATGCCGGCCGCCGAAGCCGTGATCGGCCAGCGAGGCCGTGAAACGAGGTGCAAGCGCGGCGCGCGAGGTTTCGAAGCGGATGTCCCGCGGGCTCCCTTCGAGCAGCGCGCTCCAGTCGAGGATCGCGTTGCGCTGCCAGACGGCGAGGCTGCAATTGGCGTTTCTCACGGCATCGAGTATCCCGGCAGCGGTAGAGATCGCAGCGCCGGTCTCGCCGAGGGTTTCGGGGTGGGGCGCAAGAGCGGTTTCGGAAGCGATCGTGGCGGTCAAAGCGAATGCCTTTGCGATATTGATGTAATGTTGTAACGTCGCTCTATCCTCTCTCCCCCGCCCATGCAAGGGACCCATGAAAACCGCCCCGAACCCTCTCTTCGATTCCGCCGGGATCGCCCTTTCCGCGCTGTGCCTCGGCCATTGCCTCGCCTTGCCGGTCGCGCTCGCCCTCCTGCCCGTGCTCGCATCGAGCGGCCTCGCCAGCCTCGCAGAGGCCGAGCTGTTCCACGCCGCGTTGCTGGTCCCGGTCTTCCTCGTCAGCGGCACCGTCCTCGGCCGGCGGGCGCTGGTCGTGCGGTGGCTCGGCCCGCTCCTCGTCGTCGCGCTCGGCGCCATGACGGGCGCGCTTTTCGTCGAGGCGGAATGGCAGGAGCAGGCCCTGACGGCGGGCGGGGCCAGCCTGCTCATCATCGCACACTGGCTGAACCTTCGCGGACGCGTCCGGGCCTGACCGCGCGACACACGCGCGAATACGGGGACGGGCTACTGCGCGAGCGCGCTCACTCCACGGTGACGGATTTCGCCAGGTTGCGCGGCTGGTCGACATCCGTGCCTTTCACCACGGCGACATGGTAGGCGAGCAGCTGGACCGGAATCGCATAGACCAGCGGCGCGATCAGCGGGTGGACCACCGGCATCTCTATCGTCGCAAGGCAGCCCTCGCCCGCCTCGGCGACTCCCTTGGCATCGGAAATCAGCACCACCTGCCCGCCGCGCGCGCGGACTTCCTCCATGTTGGAGACGGTCTTCTCGAAAAGCGGACCCGAAGGCGCGATCACCACCACCGGCACCTCGTCGTCGATCAGCGCGATGGGGCCGTGCTTCATTTCTCCGCTGGCATAGCCTTCGGCGTGGATGTAGCTGATTTCCTTGAGTTTCAGCGCGCCTTCCAATGCCAGCGGATAGTCCTGCCCGCGCCCGAGATACAGCACGTCGCGCGCGGGGGCGATCAGCGGGGCGATAGCGGCGATGTCCTCATCATGGTCGAGCGCCGCGTTCAGCGCCGCGGGCGCTTCGAGCAGGTGGCCGACCACCTCCCGCTCTTCCTCGCGCGTGAAATGGCCCTTCCTCACCGCCATGTGAGCGGCGAGCGCGGCGAGCACGGCGAGCTGGCAGGTGAACGCTTTGGTCGATGCGACGCCGATCTCCGGCCCGGCATGGGTCGGCAGCAGCAGGTCCGCCTCGCGCGCCATGGTGCTGGTCGGCACGTTAACGACGACGCCGATGGTCTGCCCCTGTTCGCGGCAATGGCGCAGCGCAGCCAGCGTGTCGGCGGTCTCCCCGCTCTGCGAAATGAACAGGGCAAGCCCGCCTTCCTCCAGCACCGGCTCGCGGTAGCGGAACTCGCTCGCCACATCGACATCGACCGGCAGGCGGGCGAAGCGTTCGAACCAGTACTTCGCCACCATCCCGGCGTAGAAGGACGTGCCGCAGGCGACGATGGTGAGCCGCTTCACGCCCGAAAGGTCGAAATCGAATTGCGGCAGGGCGACCGTGTTGTCCTCGCGCCGGAGATAGGAGCCGAGCGTCTGTGCCACGACCGTCGGCTGCTCGAAGATCTCTTTTTGCATGAAGTGGCGGTAATTGCCCTTCTCGACCGCCGCCGCCGAAGCGCCCGAAGCGCGGATTTCGCGCTCTACGGGCTTGTTTTCGGCATCGAAGACCTGCGCCCCGCTGCGCCCGACGACAACCCAGTCGCCTTCCTCGAGATAGGAGATGCGCTGGGTGAGCGGCGCGAGCGCGAGCGCGTCGGAGCCGAGATACATCTCCGCCTCCTCTCCTTCCGGCCCATAGCCGACCACCAGCGGCGAGCCGAGCCGCGCGCCGATCAGCAGGTCCGGATGCGAGCGAAAGGCGATCGCGAGCGCGAAGGCTCCGCGCAGGCGCGGGAGCACGTCCTTGACCGCATCGACCGGGTCCATGCCCGCCTCGATCCGGCTCGAGATCAGGTGCGCGACGACCTCGCTGTCGGTCTCGCTTTCGAAGGTGCGCCCTTCGGCGGCAAGCTCGCTGCGCAGTTCTTTGTAATTCTCGATGATGCCGTTGTGGACGATCGCCACTTCGCCGGTCGCGTGGGGGTGGGCATTGGTCGCGGTCGGCGCGCCGTGAGTCGCCCAGCGGGTGTGGGCGATGCCGGCATTGCCGGGCGCCGGGTCCTCTCCCAGCACGCGGGCGAGATTGGCGAGCTTGCCCTCGGCCCGGCGGCGCACCAGCGCGCCCTCGTGCAAGGTGCAGACTCCGGCGCTGTCATAGCCGCGATATTCCATCCGCCTGAGGCCGTCGAGAAGCCGCTCCGCGACCGGCGTGCTGCTGACGATACCCATGATGCCGCACATAGACCCTGCCCTTTTCTCCGGCGGCAAGCACGTCTGCGCCGCCTTGCGGATTGCCCTCCGGTCGCTCTAGCGTTTCACATGGTCACGGCAAGCCCGAGCGTTTGCGATAGGAACCTATGCCCGCCGCGCGCCCGAGCGCCAGAGATACAGTCCCGATGCGATGATCAGCGTGGCCCCGGCGATGGTGTAGCCGTCGGGCACGTTGCCGAACCACCACCACCCCATGCCGACCGCCACGAGCATCTGGACGTAGATCGCAGGCGCAATGGTGGAGGCCCCCGCCTTCGCCGTGCCGATATAGACCAGCCAGTGCGCGCTGCTCGCGGTCACCGCCACCACCGCGCAGCGCGCGACGACGTGCCATTCGGGCCAGCCGAAATCGAGCGCGGGCACGCCGGACAGCTTTGCCGCCGCGGCCAGAAAAATCAGGATAGGCGCGCAGATGCCGGCGACGAAGACCTGCATCGACAAGGCGCTGCCCTGCCCGGCGCTCGCCCGGTTGGTAATCATCAGCAGGGCGAAGAAGGTCGCCGAGACGAGCGGGAGGAGCGCGCCGAGGCCAAGCTCGGCAAGATTGGGCCGCAGGATGATCGCAACGCCGCAAAGCGCGACCAGCGAGACGAGATAGACCGACGGGTGCACCTTCTCGCCCAGCAGCGGGCCGGCGAGCGCCTGCGTAAGCACCGGTGCGAGGAAAGCGATCGCCATCGCTTCGGCGAGCGGCATGATATAGATCGCCGAAAAGAACGCGACCGACGCCAGGGCGAGGCACGTGCCCCGCGCGAGCTGGAGCCAGGGATGGGTCGGACGAAAGGCGCGCGGCCCTTCCGAGCGCGCGAGCAGCGCCGCAAGCCCCATAGCGCCGAGACTGAACCGCAACGCCGCAACCGCGAAGGCGGGCCAGTCGGAGGCCATCGACTTGACCACCGCATCGCCCACCGAAAGCGTGGCAAAGCCCGCGATCGCATAGAGCAATCCCGATCGACGCTGGTTGTCCGCCATGCGGGCTCCCTAGGGCCGGGATACCTCGTCTGGCAATCGCTATCGCGTCGGTCGGCAGAGCCGGGTCTAGCTCACTTCCGGTTCCGGATCCTGCACGGCCTCGCGGGCCGCCCTGTTCTCGAGGTAAATCCACGGCACGTGGGCCGAATCGAAGCGCGTGCGGATCGTGCGCTGGAAGAACGGCGGCATATGATCGCCCACGATCAGCAGGTCGGCTTCCGGGAAGGAGGGGTCCATGACCTGCTCGACGATCGCATCCGCGACGACCTTGTGCACCTTGTAGCTGCGGCACAGCATCGGGAAGGATTCGCTCCATTCGCCATTGCCGAGCGAACACTCGTTCGTGCCGAACTTCTCGTCCGGAGGCACGGGAAGGTGCGCATTGAGCGTCAGCCAGTAGATGAGATTGCGCTCGGCGGGCGAATTGCGAAGGTCCTCGGCGATGATCCGGGGAACGTCGGGGTCGCAGGCCCCGGGAAAGACCCCGTCGCAATGGCGCGCCCCGCGAGCGAACAGATCCAAGTCGAAATGGGATTCCTGGAAGCCGATCTTGGGATACCATTCCCCGCGGTCGAAGAATTCGTCGTTGAAGCTGTGATAGGCAACGGTGCGAAAGCCCGCCTGCCGAAAGCGTTCGGGAAGGCAGTCCACCTTGTCGAAATCGGTCGACAGGTGGTCTCCCCAAAGGCTGCACCATTCGCGCACTTCGGCATTGGTGGTCGAGCCGTAATAGGTGCTGACGCCCCGGCTTACCGCATAACGGGACGCGACGCGGTCGAGCGCCCAGATTTCATCGTCCAGCGCGCGTTCGAACGGGTTGGACGGAACGCCCCAGCTTTCCACCATGATGACCACCAGATTGTCGGCGGCCACGGTCTCGGGCGAAATCGCGGTCTGCAGAATCGCCGAATCCACCGGGGCATCGTCCGGTGCGACGGTCTTGTAGGTTCCCCTCGTCCCGAAAGTGGCCGCCGCATCGGCATTGACCAGCAAGGCGACAAGGGCGAATGCGCCGAGGAGCTGGTTGCGATTGTTCATCTTCTCGATGCGCACACCAAAGCGCATCGAACAGACGATCGCGATGACGACGACCGCGGCTGCAACGACATATTCGGGCGATTTCGCGGGGTTCAGTTCGGCCAGATACTGGTCGAGCAGCATCACGTTCCAGAAGTCGATGTTGAACGAGGAGGTGACGTAGAGTGTCAGCTGGACGAGGAAGATCATCAGCAAGGTGATCGCGCGCGCGATCCGGCTTTCGCTTTGCACCGCGATGACCGCGATCGTCCCGCTGATCAGCATCGAAGCCGCCATCATGGGCCCGCCGATCGGCCACATCACCATGAAGGCCAGGTTCGGCAGGACAAGCCACCACAACGCCCAGCTCCACGGAATTTCCCGGATGATGCTCTTCTGCCAGTAGTTCGCGAGTGCCGCCATCAATCCAACCTCCGTTGGTTGCGACTAGGGGATAATGGTTAATGATTCGCTTGAGCGCGCAGGAAGCGCCCGCCTCTGCCCAGGCTGCAAGCAAGGCGCGACGTGGCCGCAGGCACCCTTTCCCGCTCGCCGAGGGCAATCGCGCAACCGCTTCGCCGTTCTCCTTCGACGCCGGGGCGGGCGGGCAAGCGCGGCTACAGGTCTTCGGCCCGCTTTAGGAAAAAGATAAGGTTTCCCAATTATTGACTGCGGTTCGAGAGGCACGGTTTGCCGGACGGCGAAACGTGCGCGGACATGACCTAAAAAAGCCTCGGGGGCTTCGACAATGAGCGCATTCGGCAAGAAGGGCGGCGGGAGCATGAAGCCCGGCGGGCGACCTGCTTTCGGAGTGGCCCGGCCGATGAAGGGGGGCGGACGCCCCAGCGAACCGCAGGGCGGCGACCAATTCCCGCCGCTTCCGGGCGAGGAAAAGCCCGCCGTGCCCGAAGCGCCGGGGCCGGCGCAGGCCAGCCCGCCCAAGGGCGGCGCGACCTCGGACGCGATGGATCGTCTCGCCGAGCGCATGAACGCGGTCCACAATGCCGATTCGGAAGTCGGCGGCTTCGAGGCCAGCGTCCACAAGATCAAGGAACAGGTGCTCCCGCGCCTGCTCGAGCGAGTCGATCCCGAAGCGGCGGCGACGCTGTCGAAGGAGGAGCTCTCCGAGGAATTCCGCCCGATCATCATGGAAGTGCTGGCCGAGCTCAAGGTCACGCTGAACCGGCGCGAACAGTTCGCACTCGAAAAGGTCCTGATCGACGAGCTGCTCGGCTTCGGCCCGCTCGAAGAGCTGCTGAACGACCCGGACGTGTCCGACATCATGGTGAACGGGCCCGACCAGACCTACATCGAAAAGAAGGGCAAGCTGGTGCTCGCCCCGATCCGTTTCCGCGACGAACAGCACCTGTTCCAGATCGCGCAGCGGATCGTGAACCAGGTCGGCCGCCGCGTCGACCAGACGACGCCGCTGGCCGACGCCCGCCTCAAGGACGGCAGCCGTGTCAACGTGATCGTCCCGCCGCTGTCCCTGCGCGGCACCGCGATCTCGATACGTAAATTCTCCGAGAAACCGATCACCTTGGATATGCTCAAGGAATTCGGCTCGATGTCGGAAAAGATGTGCACCGCGCTCAAGATCGCGGGCGCGTGCCGAATGAACATCGTCATCTCGGGCGGTACGGGTTCGGGTAAGACGACCATGCTCAACGCCCTGTCGAAGATGATCGACCCGGGCGAACGCGTTCTCACGATCGAGGACGCGGCGGAACTTCGCCTGCAGCAGCCGCACTGGCTGCCCCTCGAAACGCGTCCGCCGAACCTCGAAGGCCAGGGCGCGATCACGATCGGCGACCTCGTCAAGAACGCCCTGCGTATGCGCCCCGACCGCATCATCTTGGGCGAAATCCGCGGCGCGGAGTGTTTCGACCTGCTCGCCGCGATGAACACCGGCCACGACGGCTCGATGTGTACGCTTCACGCCAACAGCCCGCGCGAATGCCTCGGCCGTATGGAAAACATGATCCTGATGGGCGACATCAAGATCCCCAAGGAAGCCATCAGCCGCCAGATCGCGGAGTCGGTCGACCTCATCGTGCAGGTCAAGCGCCTTCGCGACGGTTCTCGCCGCACCACCAACATCACCGAGGTGATCGGGATGGAAGGCGACGTGATCGTGACGCAGGAGCTCTTCAAGTTCGAGTATCTCGAAGAGAGCGAGGACGGCAAGATCATGGGCGAATTCCGCTCGTCGGGCCTGCGCCCCTACACGCTGGAAAAGGCGCGCCAATTCGGCTTCGACCAGGCGTATCTTGAGGCGTGTCTTTGACACGCAGATCCGGGCCGTCCGGTCCGGCATCTGCGGCCTGACGGCCGGCGCGCAGTCGCACTTGAGGCGGCTGCTCCGCCGGGGTCTTCCTCCGAAAGCCGGCGCCTACAACATCTCGCCCAGCACCACCGGCGCGCTCATCGACAGCATCCCGCCGCCGATGATCGCGCAGCCGACGAAGATCGGGGTCCAGGGAACCCAGCCGACCGCCTCCAGCCGTTCGAGCGGGCGTTTTCTGACCCGCCGCCGCTCCATCAGCAGCGCGAAACCGGCGACCAGCCAGAATGCGAGCCCCGCGAGCGTCATCAGCACGGCGTCGCTCGCGAGCAGAAGGCGGTGGAAGAGGTCGATCATGGCAGGCGCTCCGGGCGGTCGCCGGAGCATTTAGGCGCGCTCGGCGCTTGCGCAATCCCCCCGCCGGCCTAAGTCCTCATGCGATGGATGGCTCGATCGCCCGCCCCCGCCCCTTTCTCGCGCTCGCCATCCGACTTGCGACCGCAGGCGTGCTCGCGACAATGGGAATGCTGGTCAAGCTGGCAGGCGAACGCGGCGCGCACCTGCTCGAACTGATCTTCTGGCGGCAGGCGCTGACCGTCGTCGCGGTCGCGGGCCTGCTTGCCGCGTGGGGCCGTCTTGGCACGATCCGCACCAAGCGCATCGGCGCCCATGCGCGCCGCGCGGCCTATGGCATCACCGGCATGATGTTCGTCTATGGCGCGGTCATGCTGCTGCCCCTGCCCGAGGCGACCGCGATCAGCTTCACCGCGCCCTTCTTCGCCGTGATGATCTCGGTCGTCCTGTTTGGCGAGCGCGTGGGCCTCTATCGCTGGGGCGCGGTCGCGCTGGGATTTGCCGGAGTGCTCGTCATCACCTCGCCCGGCTTCGGTCTCGCGGAGGGCAGCGCGATCGACCCCTGGGGCGCTCTCGTGGGCCTGATCGCGGCCTTTCTCGTGGCGCTCATCAGCTTCCAGGTGCAGGATCTCAACACGACCGAAAGCCCGTGGAGCATCGTCTTCTGGTTTTCCGCCATCACCGCCCCGCTGATGGCGCTCGCCCTGCCCTTCGTGATCGGGCCCCACGACACCGAGACCTGGCTCATCATCCTCGCCATGGCGCTGTGCGGGGCGCTCGCGCAGATATTGCTGACCACCTCGCTCAGGTTCGGATCGGCGGCGGTGATCCTGCTGATGGACTACACCTCGCTTTTGTGGGCGACCTTCTACGGCTGGCAGGTGTTCGGCCGCGCTGCGCCTGCGAGCCTGTGGATCGGCGCGCCGCTCATCATCGGGGCGGGCGCGCTGATTGCGTGGCGCGAGCGGCAACTCGCCCGCCAAAGGGCGCGGCCCGCCGCAGTTTCGGAACGCCCGTCCGCCTGACTCCTTGATTCGGCGTGAACCACAAGGAGAGCAAGACAATGATCCGCAAGACATTCATCGCCATCGCCGCGAGCACCCTGACCCTCGCCGCGGCCGCCTGCAACACCGTCGAAGGCGCGGGCGAAGACCTCGAATCCGCCTCGAACGAAGTCGAAGAGGAAATCTGATCCCGCCGCCATGGCAAAAGGGGGTTCGCCATCGCGGCGAGCCCTTTTTTCGTTGCGTTTCGCGCCCGCGATGCCAATTTCGACGCCCGAAGCCCCCAGAACAACCGAGGTCCAGACGATGAAACTGAAGATCCTGAGCGCCGCCGTCCTTGGCGCCCTTCTCGCCGCCACCAGCGCCTGCAACACGGTCGACGGGCTGGGCGACGACATCAAGTCGGTCGGACAGGCGGGCAAGCGCGCGATCGACTGACGCGGCTCAGCGCCGCCTGTAGACAAGAGTGAGGTTGTTGGCCGGCATCGCGTGGCGCGCGGTGCGGGTGAAGCCGCTGCGCGCGGCGAGCCGGTCGACCTCGGCGAGATCGCGGATGCCCCAGCGCGGGTCGCGCGCTTTCAAAGAGCGGTCGAATTCGAGATTGGACGCGGCAGGCTCGACGTCCGCCTCGAAATAGGGCCCGTAGAGGATGAGCGGCGCGCCCTTTGCAAGCAAGCGGGCGGCACCGTCGAACAGGCCGGTGCTCGCCTCCCACGGGCTGATATGGACCATGTTGACGCAAAGCACGGCGTCGGCCCGCTCCACCGGCCAGTCCCGCGCCGAGGCATCGAGCATGACGGGGGCGGCAAGGTTTTCGCCCGCGTAATCCTCGCGGTAAGCGGCGATTGAGGCGATCGCTTCGGGCGAAGGATCGCTCGGCATCCATTCGACCTGCGGGAAAGCGCCTGCAAAGAACACGGCGTGTTCGCCCGTCCCGGCCGCGATTTCAAGCACGCGCCCGCTCGTCGGCAATTCCTTGCGCAGCACGGCGAGGATCGGTTCGCGATTGCGCAGCGTTGCGGGGGCGTGTTGTTTCGCGGTCACGAAACCTGCCTTTCCTGCCCCTCCCAATAGGGCGCGCGCAGCTGGCGGCGCAGGATCTTGCCCGAGGGGTTGCGCGGCATTTCGGGGATGATGTCGACGCTCTTTGGAGCCTTGAACGCGGCGATACGTTCGCGCGCATAGGCGATGACTTCGGCCTCGTCGATCTGGGCGCCGGGCTTGGGCACGACGCAGGCTTTGACTTCTTCACCCCACTTCTCGCTCGGCACACCGATGACGGCGACCTCGGCGATGGCGGGATGGCCGAAGATCGCGTTCTCGACCTCGGCCGGATAGACGTTCTCGCCGCCGGAGATGATCATGTCCTTGATGCGGTCCTGGATGTAGATGTAGCCGTCCGCGTCCATGATCCCGGCATCGCCGGTGTGAAGCCAGCCGTCCGGGTCGATCGTCTTCGCGGTCGCCTCGGGCAGCTTCCAGTAGCCCGCAGTGTTCGAGGGCGACTTGATGCAGACCTCGCCGATCTCGCCTCGGGGAAGCTCGGTGTTGTCCGGCCCCCTCACCTCGATCGTGACCCCCGGCACGGCCTTGCCCGCCGAACGCATCCGCTCGTTGCCTTCGAGGCTGTGGTCCTCCGGCGGCAGGATCGAGATGGTCCCGCTCGTCTCGGTCATGCCGTAGGCTTGGAGGAACTTCGTCCCCGGCATGGTGCGCACCGCCTGCTTGAGCAGTTCGAGCGGCATGGGCGCCGCGCCGTACATGAGATAGCGCAGGTTGGAAAAATCCGTCTCTGCCGCGCGCGGGTGCTGGACCACCATCTGCAGGGCGGCGGGCACGATGAACATATGCGTCGCCCCGTTCTCGATCGCCTCGAGCACACCGACGGGGGTGAACTCGGCCTGCACAAGGCTGCGCACGCCGTTAGCGACGGCGATGTTCATCAGTCCCGTGCCGCCGATATGCGCGCACGGCATGGCGATCAGCATACAGTCGCCCGGCTCGTAATAATTCCATTCCAGCCCGGCCTCGTTGCCCGGATTCCTGAGGCCGAGCAGGTTGCGATTGGACAGCACCGCGCCCTTCGGATTGCCTGTCGTGCCTGAGGTATAAAGCTGCAGCACGGCCTCGTCCGGACCCGGCGCCTCGAAACTCGCCGGGGGAAGCGCCGCCGCCTCGCGCCGGGCCGCCTCGGCCTCGATCACCTGCGGCTTGACCGGCACGTCGCCCGCGACCCGGCTCGCCGTCTCGACGAATTCCGCGCCGCAGAACAGCAGCTTGGCGCCGGTATCCTTGAGGATGTAGGCAATCTCGGGCGGGGCGAGCCGCCAGCCGATCGGGACCATGACCGCCCCCACCCGCGCGGCGGCGAGATAGAGCAGGAAATAGGTGTCCGCGTTCTTGCCGAGCCAGGCGATCCGGTCGCCCTTGTGGACGCCGCGCTCGCGGAACAGGGTGATCAGCCGCCGGGTCAGCTCGTCCGTCTCGGCAAAGGTGGTCACGCGGCCTTCCTGTTCGAAGGCGGGAGCATCGCCGCGTTCCTTCGCCCAGAAGGTCAGGATTTCGTCGAAGGTGTAAAAGTCGTGGTGGGCCTCTCGCGCCATGGCCGTGCTCTCTCCCAGCTTGGTCACAGGCGGGGGATTAAGCACGGCGGGCGGGCGAGGTCCACCGCCTAGATTGTCAGCGGAACCGCCCGGAACGCCGCGCGGCGGGTTCGCGCGCGACCAGCCAGATCAGAAGCCCCAGCGGCCCGGCCATGAAGGTCGCGAGCAGGATCGGAGCCTGGATGAGGCGCGAGACCGCCTTCGCGTCGGCATCGCGCGCGATCCACAGGCCGACGAAAAGGTCGAAGGCGAGGTAATGCGTCCAGCCCACGGTCACGCCCGCGCGCGTGGCGAAGATCGCCTTGACCCCTTCGATGCTGGTGAAATCGACCCCGCCGGTGGCTTCGGGATTGGGAATGAGACCGCTCACGAGCCCGATCATGCAGGCGGCGTAGACAAGGCACAGCAGCCCGACGCCGAGATAGAGCACGCCCGAAAGCACCGCCGGCCAGCGCGGCAGCAGGATGAGCGCGCCCCAGGCGAGCAGCGCAAGCAGGTTCACCGCGTTGAAGATCGCTCCCCAATCCATGCCTCTCAGCTCCTTCTCGCGCGCCAGTCGCGCGCGGCGCGTTTCATAGCCTCGTTGTCGTGGGTGAAGCGTCCCTGCGCGCGCCGCTGGGCAAGGAACAGCGCAGCCTCGGCGACCACGTCCGCCTCGATCGAGCGGTATTGCGCCCATTTCGCCGGAAGGAACGGCTCGATCACTGGGCTCGCCATCAGCGCGAGCCTTTCGGCGAGCCGCCAGTCATCCTGCCGTTCTCCCCTGAGCAGGCCCGGGCGCAGGATGTCGAGCCGCTTGAACCCGACCTTGGAAACCATCGCCTCCGTCTCCCCCTTTACCCGCATATAGAGGCTCTTCGCATCGCGGTCCGCGCCCGCGGCGCTGACCAGCACCATGTTCGGCACGCCCGCCGCCTGCGCGGCCTTTGCGGTCGCAACGATCAGGTCCTGGTCGACCGCCCGGAACGCGGCCTCGTCGCGGCCCGCCTTCTTCCATGTCGTCCCGAGCGCACATATCAGCGCGCGCGGGCGCACTGCCTCGAAGATTTCGCCCCACTTGTCCGCTTCCGCGACGAAGACTTCGACCCGCGCGCCTTTGGGCAAGGGAACCTCGCGCCGGGCGATCCCGACGATGCGGCACTCCTCGCCCGCACTGGAAATCGCAATCAGCCGGCTGCCGATGAGGCCGGTCGCCCCGACCAGCGCGAGCCGCACCGGGCCGGAGCGACGCGTCGTTTCCTCGTCGGCCCCGTGCAAGGGGCGGCTCACACGCGCCTCCCCTCAGACATTGGTGAGGCCCATCGGCCGCTCGCCATAGATTTCGGCACAGGCGCGGATCGCGAAGCGATCGCTCATCCCGGCGATGAAATCGGTGATGACGCGGCTGCGATATGGCTCGCGCTCGGGCAGGCGCTCCTGCCATTCGGCGGGCATCAGCGATGAATCCTGCGAATAGGCCGCGACCAGCCGCGCGACGACATCGCGTGCGCGTTCGGCGGCGGCGATCTGGTCGGGGTGGTAATAGAGCTTGTCGTACATGAACCGCTTGAGGCGGCGTTCGGCCTCGGCCATTTGCGGTGAGAACCCGGCGAGCTGGCGGCCCGCCGCGCGCACCTCGCCGACAGAGCCCACGTCCTTCACCTGTTCGCGCGTGTGGGCGATCACGTCGTTCACCATCAGCCCGATCTGGTCGCGCACCATCTCGCGCAGCAGCCGCTCGCGCGGGGCGTTCGGAAAGCGCTTCTCGACGCTGCGCCACTGCTGGCTGAGGAAATCGAGCTGCATCAGGTCGTCGAGATCGAGAAAGCCCGCGCGCAGCCCGTCGTCGATGTCGTGGTTGTCATAGGCAATGTCGTCCGACACCGCCGCGACCTGCGCCTCGAGCGAGGGCCAGGTCGAAAGGTCGAGCGGGAATGCCTCGTCGAGTTCGGCCAACGCCCAGTTCGGCGCGGTCACTGGGCCGTTGTGCTTGGCGAGCCCTTCGAGAAGATCCCAGGTGAGGTTCAGCCCCTCGTGCTCGGGATAGGGGCTTTCGATCCGCATCACCGTGCGCAGCGCCTGCGCATTGTGGCAGAATCCGCCATGGCGCAGCATGGCATCGGACAGCGCCGCCTCGCCCGCATGGCCGAAAGGCGGGTGGCCGAGATCATGCGCGAGGCACAACGCCTCGGTCAGATCCTCATCGAGGCCGAGCGCGCGCGCGATCACCCGGCCGATCTGCGCAACCTCGAGGCTGTGGGTGAGCCGGGTGCGATAGTGATCGCCTTCGGGCGCGATGAAGACCTGGGTCTTGGACTTGAGCCTGCGAAAGCTCATCGAATGGATGATCCGGTCGCGGTCGCGCTGGAAATCGGTGCGGGGCCCGCGCTGCTCGCCGCGCGGCTCGGCATCGCCGGGCCGGCCGGTCCATTCGCGCCCCCCATGGGCGTGCGGGTCGGCTGCATAGGGCGCGCGCGTCATCACGCCGACGCGCTTAGGTCAGCGCGCGGCGCGGCTCAACGGGAACAGATCGGCAACGCCGACCGGACGGGCTGGAAAAAGGGGGAAAGGGGCCACTCCCCGGGTGCATTGGGGGGGAAGGAGAGCGGCCCCAAGAGCCTTGCGGCCCTGGGCCATCGGTGCGACCCGAAGACCCGGAACTTGTCGTTACGTTTGTATGACGAAGTTCTGCCGGCTCACGTAGGCCCGCCGCTGCACCCTTGCATCCCTTGCAATGGAGCATTGCGGCGGAACGTGTGGATTCATCGACCAGCCGCCGGGTCAGTCGACAAGCTCCTGATCGAGCACCCAATCGGCGGCCGCCTCGCAGTGAATCCGGGTCGAATCGAACACGGGAAGGACATTGGCGTCGATGTCGACCACGAGGTTCAATTCGGTGCAGGCGAGCACGATCGCATCGGCCCCTTCCTGCGATTTCGCGGTGATCATGGTCTTCATCTCGCGCTGCGCGTCGCGGCTGACCTTGCCCACCATCAGCTCGTCATAGATGATCCGGTCGAGCGTCTCGACATTGTTCATGTTCGGCGGCAGCAGGTCGATCCCGTGCGCCACGAGCCGCTTGCGATAGAAACTTTCGGTCATCACGTTGCGCGTCCCGATCAGTGCGGCGCTCTTGTGGCCCGACCGCTTGAGCGTACGGCCGACATAGTCTGCGATGTGCAGGATCGGGATGTCGACCGCGCCGGCGACGTCGTCATAGACCTTGTGCATCGAATTCGCGCCGATGATCAGCCCCTCGGCCCCGGCCTGCTCGAGACGCCTGGCACTCTCCGCGAGCACTTCTGCCGCGCGTTTCCAGTCCTGCTCTTCGCGCAGGGCATAGAGCTGGGCGAAATCGAGACTTTCGATCAACAGCGGCGCGCTCGCCATGGGGGCTGCGCGTTTCTGAACGATGCGGTTGATGCGATCGTAATAGATGCCGGTCGACACCCAGCTCATCCCGCCGATCAATCCGAGTTTGCGCAGTGCCATGCCGATATTCCGTCTGTCCTTCCCCGTTCGTGTAGCGAGGAAGCGCAAGGACAGTCCATAGCATGCGTTTAGACGAGCCTATTTCGCGGCTTGCGTAGTAAATTGACGGTTTGCGAGCCACTCGCGGACATCCGCGAGGCTGCGCTCGGGCACCTCCTTCTGCGGCAGGTGGCCGACTTCCTCATACACGACGAACGTGCTTTGCGGCATGACCCGGTCGAGCCAGCGTCCCGCAGCGAGCGGGATAAGGCGATCCTCGGCGCCCCAGATGATCAGCGTCGGCGCGGCTATTCCGGCGATCTCCTCCTTACTCAGCGGGTCGTACTCGCCCGAAAAGCGCTGCAGCGTCGCGCGGCGATTGCCGGGATAGCGCAGCAGTTCCCAGTAGCGGTCGATCAGTTCCTCGGTGACGACCGACTTGACCGAGACGCTCTGCTCGAGGCTGCTTTCGATGAGCGAGCGCGGCGTGACCTGTTCGACGATCCGGTTGATTCCCGGCATCTGCGCTATGGCGAAACCGATATTGCCGCCGCCGTCGTCGTCCTGCCCTTTCTCGCCTTCCTGCTCGATTGCCTCGCGCAGCATCGGCCCGCCGCTCGCATCGACGAGGACGAGGCCGAGCACCCGCTCGGGATGGGCCGAGGCGTAGGCGAGCGCGTGCTTGCCGCCCATCGAGTTGCCGCCGATGACGAACGCTTCGAGGCCGAGCGCGTCGGCGACCTCGCCGATGTCGGCGGTGTAGTTGGCGCGACCATAATCGGCCTGAGGGTCCGGCCCGGTCAGCCCGTGGCCGACCTGGTCGAAGCGGATCACGCGATAGGTGTCCTCCAGCCCGGTCGCCCATTCGTCCCAGGTGTGGAGATCCGAATTGGAGCCATGAAGGAGCACGATCGGCAAGCCGTCGCGCGGGCCGGTGTCGCGCAGGTGGACGACCGCGCCATCTCCGATCTCGACGAACTGCGAGGGCGCGCCACCATATTTCGCGCGCATCGCCTCCGCGTCCGTGTCGGGCGTGCGAAAGATGAGGAACAGGACGACCAGCGCCGCGACCAGCGCTAGCCCTGCACGAAGCACCCATTTCATTGGTGAGGCATCTCCGAAATCCAGCGCCGCACGACAGCGACGCCGTCATGATCGACGGTTTCCTTGCCGAGCTCGGGCATGGCGATGCCGGGCTCTGCCGATTGCATCCGGTAGGCGAGGATCGAGGCGTCGGGATCGCCCGGAGCGATGCTGACGAGGAGCCCGCCCGCGCCGCGCCCGGCGGCGACCGGCGGCTTGCCGATGCCGATCGCGTGCGGGTCGTCCTGTTCCCAGCGCAGGTCGAGCCCGGAATTGGACGCCGCCCCGCCCAGCTGGTGGCAATGGGCGCAATTGACATCGAGATAGGCCCGCGCGAGCGCCGCAGTCTCTCCCTCGCCCGCGCTCCAATCGGGCAGGGTATCGAAACTTTCCGGCATGGCGGTGAGCAGTCCGGCGCGCTCCATGTCGGTGAGCCATTCGGCCGACAGGTTGCGCGCCTTGGGCCCGATGGGGATGACCTCGCCGTCCTTCGAATGGCACGACTTGCACTGGTTCTTGTTAGGGATGCGGTAGCTGATTTCCTCGCCCGCCGGCGTGGTTATCGGCAGCCTCGCCCCGGCGAGAGCGAGCGCCGCGTCGGTCTGCTCATCGTTCCAGCGATAGGGCAGCGCGACCCAGCCTTCGGCCCGGTGCAGCAGGACGCGGGTTTCGATCAGGCGGCGCTCGGCCCCCTCCCCGAATGCGAAGGTCTTGATAATCGCGGAACCGACGGGAAAGCGCAGCAGGCCCTCTCCGTCCGGCTCCAGCGGCGCGCCTTGCGGCACATAGACGAAGCGCAGCTTGTCCGCCCCGTCCGACCAGAGCGGTGTGTTGAGCGCGTATCCGGCGACCCGGGGGCAGGCACCTGCGCGACGGGATCGGCGAAAAAGCCGTATTCGGACAGCGCGCGCGGCATCCCTTCCATCACGGCGGCATCGTTCACGCCCGCAGGGGCAGGCGCGGCGGAATGACCGACCGCCCCCGCCAGCGCGAGCGTCGCCGCCGCAAGAAGGGCTGCGCCGCGCCTCACTTGAGCCGCGCTTCCAGTTCGGCAGGCGCACCAATGTCGCCCATGTCCCACGGCGAGGTGTAGGCCGGCGCCGCGAAGGGCGCGGGACTGGCCTCGGCAAGCGGCTGGCCCTGCCGCGACAGGCCGAGCGACCAGCCGCGAATGTCGGGATGGGTGGCAAGCGGGTGGACATCAGGACTGCCCGGATCGGCAAGCCCGTCGGTAACCAGCGGGGGCAGCGTCCCGCCGAACGCCGCGAGCAGCATCTCGCCGCCCGGAAGGTCGGGATCTCTCGCGCCCGCATCGACCGTGTTGTCCGCGATCACGACCTCGCGCGGATAGGGATTGTAGCGCGCATCGTCGAAGGCTTGCGTATAGGCGATCACCATGAAGGGCGCGGTGGGATTGTCCATCACCACGTTGTCCTCGACCCAGACCTTCTCGTTCGCCATCACCATGATGCCCGTGCCGCGCGGCACGCCGCCCACGATATTGCCGGGAGGCGCGAAATTGGGCGTGTTGTTGCCCGAGACGAGGTTGTTCTTCACCAGCACGTTGCCCCCGCCCATCACCGGCAAGCCCGGCAAGTCGAAGACGAGGATGCCGCCGGTGTTGCGGGTGACGTAGTTGTCGGTGACGATCGCATCGCGGCTGTTCTCGATCTCGATCCCTGCGACGTTGTCGGTCGCGATGGAATTGCGCACCGTGATCTTTGTCGATTGGCCGACATAGATCCCCGCATCCGACGCGCCGGAGACTTCCGAATGGCTGACGAGCACCCCGGTGCTTTCGACCGGATAGATGCCGTAGGCGCCGTTCTCCGGCTTCGGCCCGCCGGTCCAGGTCACGCGGATGCGGTGATAGACGATGTTGTCCGCGCCCTTCGACTTGATCCCGTCGCCCTTGGGGTTCTCGAGCGCGAAATCGCGCAGGGTCACGCCGTCGCTGGTGACGAGCAGACCCTCGCCCGCGCCTTGCTGGGTCGTGAAGTCGAGCACGCTCTGCGCCGGCCCGGCCCCGCGCACGGTGACACCATCGACATCGAGGCTGAGCCCGTCGGTGAGCGTGTAGCGCCCCGCTTCGAGCACGATCTCGTCGCCCGGTTCGGCCAGGATGAGCGCTTCCTGCAGCCGCTCCTGCGCGCCCTCTCCCGGCGCGATCACATGGGTTTCGGCGGCAAGCGGGGCGGCACCTGCCAGCAGCAGCGCGCCAAGGGCAAATCTGGTCATCGTCTCTCTCCCTCCAGTCCGCGCACTCTGGCCCATGAAAGGGAGCGATGACAAGGGTTTCACGTGCCCGAGGTCGCCGCTTCGAGCCCCTTCAGCGAAAGCAGACGACCCGGCGCGAAGGCGAGCGACTTGCGAAACGCGTCCGCGGCTTCGGCCTTGCGCCCCGACGCCAGCAATTCCTCGCCGAGCAGTTCCCAGCTCGGCTTGGGCATGGCGGGCGGACCGAACACGGTCGGAAGCGCGGATTCCGCCTCGGCGGCGGCGCGCAGGGCCGCAAGGCCGTCCTTCTTGTCTCCCGCGGCGAGCAGCGCGAGCGCCTCGACCTGTGCGATCGCGCGTTCGACCCATGGCATCGTGGTGCGATCATCGGGCGCCATGCGTGCAAGCAGGCCGGGAACGGCCTCGGCATCGGCCCGCATTTCGGCAAGCGCGGCTTCGACAGCTTGCGGATCGTCGCGGCCCCGCAGCGCTTCGACATGGGTGAGAGTAAGCCGCGGCAGAAGAAAGGCGCGTGCCTCCTCGCCCAGAGGCTCGGGCCATTCGCCGGCATCGACCGCCTGCCACGCGGCCATCACGCTGTAGCTCCTGACCGGGCCGTAGGAAGGCTCGTCCGTGTCGGCGGCAGCGCGGCAGGCCGCCACGCGCTCGCTCGCGTCCTTGCCCTGCTGGAGCAGCGCATAGACCAGCCATTCGTTGTAGTGCCCGCAATCGGCCGGCGCGCGCCCCGCTGCGATGCGCTGGCGATCGACCACCGCATCCGCCTTGATGTTGGCCGCTTCCGACGCCTCCCAGTCGGCGAGCGCGTGGAAGATGTGGCTTATCATGTGCTGCGCGTGGCCCGCATCGGGCGCGACGGTGGCGTAACGCTCGGCCATGCGTTCGCCGAGCGGGGCGTGGACCGGGTCGTCGTAGGAATGAATGAGGTAGTGCAGGATGCCCGGGTGCTGCTCGTGCGTCATGAAGCCCAGTTCGAGGATGCCCGCCGCTTCCATGTAGATCGGCACCTGCCGCCCGCCATGCGAGGAGCCGAGCACGGCAAGTCCGGTAAAGGCGCGCACGTCGATGTCGTCGGGCCAGCGTTCAAGCATCGCGCGCATCTTTGCGAGATAGGCGAGGTCGCGCTCCTCCTTGGTCCCCTCCTCGGCATAGAGCGTCTCGATCGCGTCCAGCCATGCCGCCTCGCGCGCGTTCGCGGCCTTGGCAGCACGGTCGGCGGCGGTGGGTGCGAGCCGGGCGAGGATCCCGCGCGCGGCCTCGCGGTCCTGCTCCTCCCACAGCGGGTGATTGTAGGTCATCGCCTCGCCCCAATAGGCCATGGCAAAGTCAGGGTCGGCCTCCTGTGCTGAGCGGAAGGCGGCGGCGGCGCGGGAATATTCGAAATTGTGCAGCAGCGCGAGGCCGCGCAGGAACTGCGCCTCGGCCGCTTCGCTCGCCTCGGTGTCGAAGACCATGAATTCGGTTCCGACCCGCTCGCCCGCGGTATCGGCATTTTGCGCGTGGAGAGCCCCCGGCACGGCAAAGGCGAGCAAGGCGGCGGCGAGCGAAAGTCTGGTCATGAAAGTCCTCCCTTGGCGGCAGTCTGCGCAAGGGACAGGGGCAAGGCAAGCGTTCAGAAGCGTTCGCGCAGCAATTCCACCCCGCAGCCCGCCGCCGAGGTCGCGAGCGCTTCGACCGCAGCGGGATCGTCCACGCGTCCGAGCCTGTCCAGCGCCTCGCGCACGGAGCTCGGGACGGCGGCTTCCCCTTCCTGCGGGGCGAGGCGTTCGAGGCGGCGCAATTGCGCGATCGTCAGACGATCGACGAGGCGTTCGCCCATGCACTCGGCCATCGGCGCGGGCATTCCATTGGCAACCAGCGCATCCTCGACCCGCTCGGCCGTCACCTGTTCGAGCAGGCCGTCCTCGCGCAGGACGAACCACGCGCCGAGAGCGATGAGGACGATGGCGATGAGGACGATGGCGAGGAGGATCGCAAGAAGCCGCAGCGGGCGCGCTCCCTGTCCTCCCTCGCTCGCCACCTCAGTCGAGCGCCTTGACGATTTCCTCGACCATCTTCTTCGCGTCGGAAAGCAGCATGGTCGTCTGGTTCATGTAGAACACGTCGTTGTCGACCCCGGCATAGCCGACCCCGCCCATCGAACGCTTGATGAAGAAGACCTGCTTGGCCTTGTCGACGTCGAACACCGGCATCCCGTAGATCGGCGAGGACTTGTCGGTCTTGGCCGCCGGGTTCACCACGTCGTTCGCGCCGATGATGAAGGCGACGTCGCAGCTGGCGAATTCGGAGTTGATGTCCTCCAGCTCGAAGACCTTGTCATAGTCGACGCTGGCTTCGGCGAGCAGCACGTTCATGTGGCCCGGCATCCGGCCCGCGACGGGGTGGATGGCGTATTTGACCTCGACGCCCTTCTCCTCGAGCAGTTCGGCCATTTCCCTGAGCGCGTGCTGCGCCTGCGCCACCGCCATGCCGTAGCCGGGGATGATGATGACCTTTTCCGCCTGTTCGAGCATGAAGGCGGCATCATCGGCGCTGCCCTGCTTGTAAGGACGCTGCTCGCGCGCCTCGCCGCCTGCGCCTCCGGCATCGTCCGCGCCGAAGCCGCCCGCGATGACCGAGATGAAGCTGCGGTTCATCGCGCGGCACATGATGTAGGACAGGATCGCGCCCGAGGAGCCGACCAGAGCGCCGGTGATGATCATCGCCGTGTTGCCGAGCGTGAAGCCCATCGCCGCCGCGGCCCAGCCGGAATAGGAGTTCAGCATCGAGACGACGACCGGCATATCGGCCCCGCCGATGGGGATGATGAGAAGGAACCCGATCGCAAAGGCAAGGGCCGCGATCACCAGCACCATCCAGCCTTCGCCCGCTGCCCCTTGGGGCGACACGGCATAGAGCCCGATCAGCACGAGGATAGCGGCGAGCGTGCCGAGGTTGATGAGGTGGCGCGCCGGCAGCAGGATGGGCGAACCGCTCATCCGGCCCGACAGCTTGAGAAAGGCGATGACTGAACCGGAAAACGTGATCGCGCCGATCGCGATGCCGAGCCCCAGCTCGATCCGGCTCACCAGCAGGATCTGCTCTGCATCGTCGAGGATCCCGAACGCGCCCGGATTGAGCCACGCGGCGAAACCCACCAGGACGGCGGCCATGCCGACGAGGCTGTGAAAGCCCGCGACCAGTTCGGGCATCGCGGTCATGGCGATGCGCCGCGCGATGATGAAGCCGATCACACCGCCGATGGCGATGGCGATGGCGATTTCGACGATATTGGCGATGTCGTGGGTGACAAGAGTGGTCGCCACGGCGATCACCATGCCGATCATGCCGTTGCGATTGCCCGCCCGGCTGGTCGAGGGATGCGAAAGCCCGCGCAGCGCCAGGATGAAGAACACGCCCGCGACAAGATAGGCGAGCGGAACCCAGGTCGGCACGCCTTCAGCGGCGGTCGCGGCGTGGGCGGGAGTGGCGAGCAGCGCAGTCAGCGCGGCGAGAGCGAAGGAGGGAAGCAGGCGGCCCATGCTCACTTCTCCTTCTTCTTGTACATCGCGAGCATTCGCTCGGTCACGGCGAAGCCGCCGAAGATGTTGACGCTGGCGAGCACCACGCCCGCAAGGCCGAGATACTTGGCAACGTCGCTTCCCGCTTCTGCGGACGCGATCAGCGCGCCGACCACGATGACCGAGGAAATCGCATTGGTCACCGCCATTAGCGGCGTGTGCAGCGCCGGGGTGACCGACCACACCACGTAATAGCCGACGAAACACGCCAGCACGAAGATCGAGAGGATTGAGACGAATTCCATTGCTTACCCCTGTCCGGCACCCGGCCCGCTGATGTCCTTGGTCGATGCGCCTCGGCGCTATCCCTTCAGCCTTTCGCTCACGATCTCGCCGCCCTTGGTCAGGCGGATCGCATCGCCGATTTCCTCGTCGAGTTCGGGCTTGCCCGCCTCCTTGTCCCAGAAGGCCGAGAGGAAATTGAAATGGTTGCGCGCGAACAGCGCCGATGCGTCGGCGGGAAGATGCGCGGGCGTGTTCGAATAGCCCATGATCTTCACCCCGTGCTTCACCACGACCTCGTCGGGCTTCGAGCCCTCGACATTGCCGCCCTGCGCGACGGCGAGGTCGAAGATCACGCTGCCTTCCTTCATCGTCGCGATCTGTTCGTCGGTGATCAGCACCGGCGCCTTGCGCCCCGGGATGAGCGCGGTCGTGATGACGAGATCCTGCTTGGCGATGTGTTCGGAAACGAGCGCGGCCTGCTTGGCCTTCTGCTCATCGCTGAGTTCGGCCGCGTAACCGCCCTCGCCAGCCGCCTCCAGCCCTTCGGCGAAAACCGCCTTGGCGCCCAATGAGGTGATCTGTTCCGCGGTCTCGGGCCGCACGTCGGTCGCCGAAACCTGCGCGCCGAGGCGCTTCGCCGTCGCGATCGCCTGGAGGCCCGCAACGCCCACGCCCATGACGAAGCAGCGCGCCGCCTGCACCGTGCCGGCCGCGGTCATCATCATCGGGAAGGCGCGCCCGTATTCGTCCGCCGCCGCAACCACCGCCTTGTATCCGGCGAGGTTCGACTGGCTGGAAAGCACGTCCATCGACTGCGCGCGGGTGATGCGCGGCATGAATTCCATCGACAGCGCCTCGAGCCCGGCCTTGGCATAGGCTTCGACCCGCTCGCCCTGCTGGAAGGGATCGAACAGCGCCGCGACCCACGCGCCCGGCTTCGCGCCCTTGAGCAGCGCCACGTCAGGCGCCTGCACGCCGAGGACGATGTCCGCGTCCTTGATCACCGCCGCCGCATCGCCGGTGGTCGCGCCCGCTTCGCCATAGGCTTCGTCGGTGATCGAGGCGGACGCGCCCGCGCCTGCCTCGACCGCGACTTCATTGCCGAGGCCGATGAATTTCTTCACCGTTTCCGGCGTCGCCGCGACGCGCGTTTCCCCTGCGGCGCGTTCTTTCAGGACTGCGATCTTCACTAATGCCCCCCAGGAAGCTTCGGCAAGATTTCGGGCGTTTACCCGGCGATGAGCGAGACGACGAACAGGGTGATGAGGGCGATGATCGGGACGGCCCACTTGAGCGCGGTCATGAACGACTCATAGGTCGAGCGCGCCTTGTCCATGTCGTGCGTTGCCATGATTGTTTGTTCCCCTTGAAAGTGCCTAACGGGATTCAGGGCAAAAGGTTGCCGTGAAAAGTGATAGGCGCACGCGTTATCCGAGCCTGCCCGCACGCTCAAGTGCGCAGCTTCCCATTTGCGCCTCTGACCGGGCGCGACAAAGACCGGGCAATGCCAACAGGCTTAATCCAGTCTTTACCTGCCTGCCGTAAAGCGATCCGACGTTTCACCCCGGGACGGTTGTCCGGGGCGCTGAGGGAGCTTGGGCACGCGGCCATGTCGGAAAAGGCGATCCCCGATTCGAACCGGCAGGTGGCGGCGCAGGCCGGGGCTCTCGATCACCTCGGCGAGGCGGCGCGGACGGAAAGCGAGACGCCGCGCCTTGTCATGCTGATCGACGACGAGCCGGCGCAAAGTCGGCTCATTTCCGCGATTGCCGCGCGCGAAGGCTGGCGCACGCTGGTCGCGCCCGATGCGGACACCGCGATCGCCATGCTCGGCACGCGCGAGGGGATGCAGCTGTCGGCGATCCTGCTCGACCAGTGGGTTCCGGGCGACGATGCCTGCGCGCTCATCGCCGAACTCAAGCAGCGCCGCCCGGCGCTGCCGATTCTCATGCTGACAACCAGTGCCTCTCCCGTCCTCGCGGTCGAGGCGATGCGCGCGGGCGCGAGCGACTATCTCGTCAAACCCGTCTCTCCCGACCGGCTGATGGAGGCGCTGCGCGCGGTCACGACCAATGAACGCCAGCGCGACGAACTCGCCCCGCTGACCGAGAAGATGGGCGCCGACCTCGATTTCGACGCGATGATCGGCACCGCGCCCGGCTTTCGCACCGCGCTCGCTCAGGCCGCCAAGGCTGCACGCGGGCACGGCCATGCTCTGATCGAGGGCGAAAGCGGGACGGGCAAGGAAATGCTGATCCGCGCGATGCACCAGGCGAGCCCGCGGGCAAAGGAAGCGCTGCGAATCGTCAATGTCGCGAGCATCCCGGCCGGATCGCTCGAATCGGTCCTTTTCGGACACGAACCGGGCGCCTTTCCCGGCGCTTTCGACCGCCAGATCGGCGCATTGCAGCATTGCGACGGCGGCTCGCTTGTCCTCGACGAGGTCGACCGCCTGCCTGCGAGCGTCCAGCAGCGCCTGCGCGAAGCACTGGAAAGCGGTATCGTGCGGCCGGTCGGGGCGAGCTACGGCTATCGCATCGATATGCGCCTGTTCGTGGCTAGCAATGTCCCGCTTGCGATGCTGGTCGAGGAAGGCGGGTTCGATGCGGAGCTCGCGCAACGCCTGTCGGCCACCCGCATCGTCCTGCCGCCCCTGCGCGAAAGGACCAGCGACATTCCCGCACTTACCCGCCATTTCCTCGCCCGGATCGGCGAGCAGCCGGGGCTCAATCACCTCTCGGTGTCCGACAGCGCGCTGGCGCTGCTCGCCGCCTATGACTGGCCGGGCAATGTCCGCCAGCTGCAATCGGTCCTGTTCCGCGCGGCTGTCTATTGCGAAGGCCAGACCCTGACAGCTGAAAGCTTCCCGCAATTGTCCGAAGTCGTCGGCGAGCGCGGCGAGCCACCTGTCCCCGCCTTCAACGAGGGCGCAGGCGTCATGCTCTACACCGAGGACGGAAACCTGCGCCCGCTCGAAGAGATCGAGGCCGACGTGATCCGGCTTGCGATCGGCCATTATCGCGGGCGCATGACCGAAGTCGCCCGGCGGCTCGGCATCGGTCGCTCGACGCTTTACCGCAAGCTTTCCGACCTTGGAATCGACAACGCCGCTTGAACGCGCGACTCGCCGGGCCTAGCGCTCTGGCCATGAATGACACCAAACATGATTTCGAAGGGCGCAGCGCGCTTGTCACCGGCGCAGGCTCGGGCATCGGGGCCGCCTGCGCCGAAGCGCTCGCCGCGCGCGGTGCGGCCAAGCTGTTCCTGAACGACATCGACGCGGCAGGGCTGGAAAAGCTCGACCTCGGCCAATGCGAAGTCGTGCGGGTCATCGGCAGCGTCGCCGACCCCGAGCTATGGGCCGACCTCGAGGGCGACCTCGCCGGGCTTGACCATGCCATCGTCAATGCGGGTGTCGGCGCGGGCGGTGCGCTGACGGAGCTCGACTTCGCCGAGTGGCGGCGGGTGATGGACATCAATCTCGACGGAGCCTTCCTGACGCTCTCGACCGCGATGCGGGCTATGGCCGGCAAGGGCGGGAGCGCAGTGGTCGTCTCCTCCACCACCGGTCTGAAGCCCGTGCCGGGCATCGGACCCTATGGGGTGTCCAAGGCGGCAGTCGCGCACATGGCCCGCATCGCCGCGGTCGAGGGCGCGCCGAAGAAGATCCGCGTCAACGCGATCGCACCGGGCGGGGTCGACACGGCGATCTGGGAATCCTCGGAGGACTTCAAGCGTTCGGTCGAAGCGCATGGCCGCGAGGCGACGCTCAAAGCAATGGCGAAAACCACGCCGTCGGGGCGCTTCGCCAGTTCCGCAGAAATGGCCGAGACGATCCTGTTCCTGCTGGGCGATGCCGCCGCCAACGTCACGGGTCACGTGATGGTGTCGGACGGCGGCTACACGCTCTAGCGCTCGGCGGTCACCAACTCACGGTCCGGCTGGCGCGCTCCTCGCCCTGGTTCCCGCGCAGGGTCAGGGTGAAGGTGCGCGCCTGCCAGTCGATGTCGACGAGGCCGAAATTTTCCTCGGAAATGAAATCGGTCAGCCGCTTGGGATCGGGTTCGCGCGCGGTGTTGGTCGCGGTGTCGTTGAAAGCGAGGTTGAGCGAGGAACTGGTCAGCTCCCACAATTGCTCGCCGCCTGTCTCTTCCGGCGTGTCGGTGTAGATGCCGCCCGCGTGGCGATCGCCCGAAAGCAGCACCAGCCCGCTGTCCTCGCGCGCCGCAAGCAGGCGGTAGAGCTTTGCGCGCTCGAGCGGCATCGTCTCCCACGCCTCGTAGTTGTGCGCGTCGGTCAGCACCTGGATCGAGCTCGCCACGATACGGAAATCTGCCGGTTTCGCGAGTTCGGCCTCGAGCCATTCCCACTGTTCCTCGCCCAGCATGGTCTTTTCCGGGTCGCTGCTGGGCACATAGGGACCGAGCGGCGGGCGGCGTTCGGAATAGCCCCCTGTCTCGAGGTCCGAACGGAAGAAGCGGGTGTCGAGCAGGATCACCTGCACGCGCCGCCCCTCTTCGCCCACGATGCGCGAATCGTAGACGCCCGGCCGCGAGCGGACCTCTTCGGAAGAGCCCCAGAACGTCTCGAAGATGGTTTCGGACCAGCGCCGCGGCGTGAAGCTCCCCCCGCCGTCGTTGAAGCCGTAATCGTGATCGTCCCACACCGCCATCATCGGCACGGCCTTGCGGAAGGCGGCAAGTTCGGGTGTCTCGGCCTGCTTGGCATAGGCCGCGCGCAGCGATCCGAGGGCAGCATCGCCCTCCCAGCCGTTGTCGCCATAGTTGTTGTCGCCGATGAAGAGGAAAAGCTGCGGGTCGGCCGCGGCGATTTGCGCCCACATATGCTGGGAACGGCTCTGGTGGTTGCACGAACCGACGCCGATGCGGGTAAGCACCGTGTCCTCGGCAAGCGCCGCTCCGGGCGGAGCGACGGGCAGGTCGAGTTCACGCTCGAGCTTGGCGTAATAGGGCGCGAGCATATCCTCGGCGCTCACCTCCACCTCGGGATTGGCGGAAAGCGGCGCGATGGCGGCGAGCGCGGCGGTTCCGACCGCGGCGAGAAGGAGTGGAAAACGCATCGAGAAAGTCCTTGTCGTGTCTGGCGAGAGGCCCTTGCCTTCCCTCCATGACGCGATTGCGACAGCGCGCAAGACCCAATCAGGAAAGCGGCGGCAATTGGCTGAAATCGGTCAGCGCCGCATCGCGCAGGCCGCGCCAGACATTGCGGGCCTGCACCGTTTCGGGAACGTCATGGACGCGCAGGACGTGGACGCCCGCATCCATAGCCTTCACGGCAAGCGCGATCGATCCGGCAAGGCGGTCGCTTGGCCCTTCCTCGTTGGAAAGCGCGCCGATCATCCTCTTGCGGCTGACACCGACCAGCAGGGGCGAACCGAGCGCATGGAACAGCGGCAGCGCGTTCATCAGCGCGAGATTGTCGGCGAGCGACTTGCCGAAGCCGATACCGGGATCGAGCAGGATGCGCTCCTCGGCGATGCCGCCGGCGATCGCCTTCTCGCGGGCGTGGCGCAGGAAATCGAACACCTCGGTCACGACATCGCGGTATTCGCCGCCCTCGTGGAGATTCTCGCCGCTGCCGGGCGCGTGCATCAGCACGACCGGGCATTCATAGGCCTCAACCACCTCGCTGCTGCGCGGGTCGTAGCGCAGCGCGGAAACGTCGTTGGCGATATGCGCGCCCGCGGCAAGCGCCTGTTCGATCACGCCCGCGCGGCGCGAGTCGATGCTGATCGCAGCCCCCATCGCGGCGCAGTAGCGCACGGCGGGCACGACGCGCTCGATCTCCTCGGTCTCGAAGGTCGCCTCCGCACCCGGGCGCGTGCTTTCGCCGCCGATGTCGATGATCGCCGCGCCCGCTTCGAGCATGGCGGCGGCATGGGCACGGCCTTCCTCTTCCTTGCCGTCGAAGGCGCCTCCGTCCGAAAAACTGTCGGGAGTCACGTTGAGCACACCCATGACCTGCGGCTGGTCGAGCCGGATCACCCGCTCGCCCGCGTCGATCGGGGGGTGGACGCGCGCGAGGTTGGCCCATTGCCGCCGCGCCTCGGCTTCCTCGATCGGGCCGAGCGTCTCGAAGACGCGTTCGGCATCGGCGAGACCGAAGACGTGCCGGTCCACAACCGCGCCATCCTCGCGCAGGACCAGCGCGAAGCGGCTGGCATAGGCCATCGACCCGCCCAGCCGGATTGCGCCCGGACCGTGCTCGCCCGCCTCGGCCTGCGGGCCGGAAGCGAGCGCGATGGGGTGGAGATAGACGTCGCTCACCTCAGTCTTCGCTCGCAAGCAGGTAGAGCTGGCGCGCGGCATCCACGGGGACGATCTCCCCGCCCTTCTCGTAATGCCAGAAGCTCCACCCGTTGCACGAAGGCGCGCCCTGGAGATCCTTGCCGAGCCCGTGGATCGAGCCCACCTGCCCGGCGCAATCGAGCGAGCCGTCGGCGCGGACGGTCGCGGTCCAGCGGCGCTTCTTGTCGAACACCTTCGTGCCGGGCGCGATCAGTCCGTTTTCCACCAACGTCCCGAAAGCGACCCGCGGCGCGGATTTCTTGCTCTGCATGGTCTTCAATGCGCTCTCGTCGAGCGGCAATTCCTTTTCGATCCGCTTCAGCGCGACCTCGCGGTAGAAGCCCTCGCGCTCGCAGCCGATCCATTCGCGCCCGAGCCTTTTCGCGACCGCCCCGGTCGTGCCCGTGCCGAAGAAGGGATCGAGCACCACGTCGCCCTTTTCCGTGGTCGCCAGCAGGACGCGGTAGAGCAGCGCCTCGGGCTTCTGCGTTGGATGCGCCTTCTTTCCGTTTTCCTTGAGCCGCTCGCCCCCGGCGCAGATCGGGATGACCCAATCCGAGCGCATCTGAAGCTCGTCGTTGAGCGTCTTCATCGCGCGGTAATTGAAGTGGTAGCGCGCCTTCTCGCCCATGCTCGCCCAGATCAGAGTTTCGTGCGCATTGGTGAAGCGCGTGCCCTTGAAGTTCGGCATCGGATTGGTCTTGCGCCAGACGATGTCGTTCAGGATCCAGAAGCCGGTGTCCTGCAGGATCGCGCCGACGCGGTAGATGTTGTGGTAGCTGCCGATCACCCAGAGCGAGCCGTCGGGCTTGAGCACGCGGCGCGCTTCGGCGAGCCAGGCGCGGGTGAAATCGTCGTAGGCCCGGAAGCTGTCGAAGCGGTCCCAATCGTCGGTCACGGCATCGACATGGCTGCCGTCGGGACGGTTGAGATCGCCGCCAAGCTGGAGGTTGTAGGGCGGATCGGCGAAGACGCAGTCGATCGAATTGTCGGGCAGCGAGCGCATCGCCTCGATGCAGTCGCCCGCGAGGATCGTGCCGAGCGGAAGCGCGGTCTTTGCGGACGCTGGGGCGGGCGCGGCTTCGCGGGCTTTCGTGCCCGTCCTCGCGCGCATTTTCGCCGTCTCCATAACGCCCACGTCTCGTCTCCCTGATGCCCTGGATGCAAAGTTATCCACAGGCATGAGTCCAAGCGGACTCCCCGTCAACCCGGTAAATCTGGCGCAGGTATGGTTAAGGAAAAGTGAGCGGCGCGGAACGAAACGGGACCGCAACAAGATATGGAGTCCGCCCCCGCAGGCAGGACTCCAGATCGGGTGGTGTTGCCGAAAGGACTCGCCCGGTCAGCTGAACACCAGCACCACATTCCCGGCAAAGGCGGCGACCAGCAGCGCGCCGATGACCCGCCCGATCCGCTTCCCCCACCAAAGCAGCGCGAGCAGGACAGCCGCGCTCGCGGTCAGCAGCGCCATCTGCACCCCGGCAAGGTCGGCGGGCAGCGGGTAAGGCGCGATGCTCATGGTCGCACCGCCGATCAGCAGGATGTTGTAGATGTTCGAGCCCACGACATTGCCGAGCGCCAGCCCCGCCTTGCCGCGCAGGGCGGCGGCGATCGAGGCGGCGAGTTCGGGCAGCGAAGTGCCTACCGCTACGACGGTAAGGCCGATGACGGTCTCGGGCACCTTGAGGATCGTCGCCAATTCGATCGCGCCGTAGACCAGCGCATTGCCTCCCGCCACCAGCACGCCCAGCCCGCCGAGGAACAGCAGCGCGGCGAGCCAAGCCTTCATCGGCGCGGCCTCCACATCGCTGTCCGGCGGCGAGCTTCCCGGGTGGCGATAGCGCCAGACGATATAGGCGAGAATTCCGAGAAGGAAGGCGAACCCGATCCAGCGCCCGCCCAGGCCCGACAGCGCGAGCGCCCACAGCACCAGCGTCAGGCCGAGCGCCGTCACCGCGTCGCGCCGCCCGGTCCCGATCAGCACGATCGGCGCGACCAGCGCGGACACGCCGAGGATCAGCAGCGTGTTGGCGAGATTGGAGCCCACGATATTGCCCCATGCGATCTCGGGCGAACCCGACAGCGCGGCCTGCACGCTCGCCACCATTTCGGGCATCGAGGTGGCGAAGCCGACGATGACGAGTCCGGTGAAAAGGGTCGACACGCCGAGCTTCTGCGCGATCCCCACCGCCCCGCGCACGAGGAGTTCGCCGCCCACGGCAAGGCCGACCAGCCCGGCCAGCGCATAGAGGATCGCTTCGATCATGGGGCTGGGCGCCTAGCCCAATCCGCAGCGCTAGAGAAGGTTCGCCTGCGCGACGGGTGCGAAGGAACGGCGATGAAGCGGGCTCGGTCCATGCAGGCGCAACGCCTCGCGGTGTTCGGCCGTTCCGTAGCCCTTGTTGCGTTCCCAGCCATAGGCTGGGTGCTCCCGCGCGGCCTCGATCATCAACCGGTCGCGCCATTCCTTGGCGATGATCGAGGCGGCGCTGATGCACGGCTCGATCCCGTCGCCGCCGACGATCGGGCGTGCCTTCCAGCGCCATCCTTCGCAGCGTCCGTGCGGCGTCATGTTGCCGTCGATCAGCACTTCGCGCGGGGGCCCGTCGAGCGCGGCGCAAAGCTCGGCAACGCAGCGGGTCATCGCCTCCATCGTCGCCATGAAGATGTTGAGCCGGTCGATCTCCTCGGGTTCGACCACCGCCACAGCCCAGCGGCATTTCTCCCGGATGACGAAGTCGAGTTCGGCCCGGCGCGCGGGCACAAGCTTCTTGGAATCGTCGAGCCCGGCGGGTATCGGCTCGCACAGCACCACCGCGGCCGCGACCACCGGCCCGGCGAGCGGCCCGCGCCCGGCCTCGTCGACACCGATGACGAAATCCGGCGCGGCGCGCTCGGCACGAAAGAAGTCCTGGGGAGTTGCCGTATCCATGAAAAGCCCGAACCCGATCCTCGCCGCCTTGTCGCTCCCCGCGCTCGCTCTCGCAAGCTGTGCGCAGGCTGAAACCGGGGATAGCGCCGCTCAGACCGACAGCCAAAGCGGCGAGCGCCCCTTCGCGAGCGAGGTCAAGGCGGTGTTCGAGGAACCCTGGGCGATCGAATTCGCGCCGGGCACGGGCGTGCTTTTCGTGACCGAACAGGGCGGCACGCTCAAGGTGATGGACACATCGACCGGCGAGATCGGGACCGTCTCGGGCGTGCCCGAAGTCGATTACGGCGGCCAGGGCGGCCTGGGCGACATCGCCTTCCTCCCTTCGCAGGAGGACATGATGCTGACCGGGCGCACGATCTACCTGTCCTATGCCGAGGCCGGCGAAGGCGACACGCGCGGCGCGGCGCTGGGCCGGGGCACGCTCGATTGCAGCGCGACCGACGATTGTTCGATAGAGGGCTTCGAGGTGATCTGGCGGCAGGCGCCCAAGGTCACGGGGCGCGGGCACTATTCGCACCGCATCCAGGTTTCGCCGGGCGGCGAGCACCTCTTCGTCGCGAGCGGCGACCGCCAGAAGCAGACGCCCGCGCAGGATCTCACCAACACGCTCGGCACGATTGTCCGCCTGAACCTCGACGGGACGCCCGCTGCGGGCAACCCCTTCATGGACGAGCCCGGCGCGCCGGACGAGATCTGGTCCTTCGGCCATCGCAACATCCTCGGCATGGATTTCGATGCCGAAGGCCGCCTTTGGGAAGTCGAGCACGGCCCGGCGGGCGGGGACGAACTCAACCTCGTCCTTGAAAGCCGCAATTACGGCTGGCCGGAGCGCTCCTATGGCGACAATTACAACGGCACACCGATCCCCGACCACGAACCGCGCGACGGGTTCGAAAAGCCCAAGGTCCACTGGACCCCGGTGATCGCACCGGGCGACATGATCATCCACTCGGGCAAAATGTTCGAAGGCTGGCAGGGCGATGCGCTGATCGCCGGGCTCAAGACGCAGGCGATCATTGTCGTCGCGCTCGAGGGCGAAAACGCGCGCGAGGTCGCCCGCTACGACATGAACAGCCGGTTGCGATCGATCGAGGAAGGTCCGGACGGCGCGGTCTGGATCGCCGAGGACGGCGACGAGGGTCGCCTGCTCAAGCTCACGCCGCGCTGATCGCGCCGACACGCATGACCGGCGAAGACGCCACCCTGATCCCGCTTTCCGCGGTCCCGCCCGCCATGGTCGAGGACCTGCTCGACCGTGCCTTCGGCGAGGACCGCCATGCCCGCACCGCCTATCGCATCCGCGCCGGGATGGAGGCGCTGGACGCGCTCAGCTTCGCCGCGCTCGATGCCGAGGAAATGCTGGTCGCGACGATCCAGTGCTGGCCGATCGCGCTGGTCACGCCCGAGGGCAATTCTGTCCCGCTCGTCATGGTCGGCCCGGTCGCGGTCCTGCCCGAGCGGCAGGGCGAAGGCTTCGGCAAGGGGCTGATGGCGGCGATGCTCGATGCCGACGCGCGGCTGGCGAAGGAGACGGGGGCGAGCTTTCCGCAGGTGCTGATCGGCGATGCGGACTATTACGGGCGCTGGGGTTTCACCGACGCGCATACACGGAGCTGGCGCTGCCCCGGCCCGTATGACCAGGAACGCCTGCTCGCGCGCGGTGCGGCGCTTGCCGCGATGCCGCACGAGGGGATGCTGGGACCGTGGCCGGGTTCCACGTCCTGACCCCTTCACGGGCCCAAACCCCTTCACGGGAACGCGGCGATCTGGCAACGCATTTCCCGACCATGCCTTACGAACCGCCTCCCTACCTCGCCGAACTCACCCTCGCCGAAATCGCAGAGCAGGTCGCCGCGCGCAAGATCCCGCCGGTCGAGAACTGGGCGCCGCAGCAATTGGGCGAAAGCGCGATGCGGATCGCCGCCGACGGGACGTGGTATCACGAAGGCTCGCCGATCACCCGGCCGGCCATGGTGCGCGCCTTTTCCGGCCTGCTGACCCGCGACGACACCGGCCAGCACTGGCTGATGACCCCGTTCGAGCAGCTCTCGATTGAGGTCGATGACGCCGCCTTCATCGCGGTCGACTGCGCATTGAAGGAAGGCGAGATCGCTTTCCGCCTCAACACCGACGAACTGGTCGTCGCCGGGTCCGACAATCCCCTGCGCGCGGCGGGCGACCCGGACACGCCCGCGCTCTACCTCGGCGTGCGGCGCGGCTGCGAAGCGCGCTTGAACCGTTCGACCTATGCCCAGCTCGCCGAGATCGCGCTCGAGACGAATGGCGACGAATGGATCGTCTCGAGTCAGGGCGCGATCTTCTCGCTGGTTCCCTGACGCGCCATGGGCGACCTGTTCGACCGGCTTTCGCAAAGCCTCGCGCGCGGGCACGAGCGGGACATTCCCGACCTGTTGTCCGATGCCCGCTTCGCGACCGGCGAACCGACCCCGGCCGCCGTCCTCATCGCCGTCACCGACCGGGCCGAGCCGGGCATCGTCCTGACCCAGCGACCCAAAGGTATGCGCGACCATCCGGGCCAGGTCGCCTTTCCCGGCGGCAAGCTCGACCCGGGCGAGGACGCGATCACCGCCGCCCTGCGGGAAGCGAACGAAGAACTTGCCATGCCGCGCGAGGCGGTGCGCGTGATCGGCGAGACCGACCGCTATCAGACCGGGACCGGCTTCATCGTCACCCCGGTCCTCGCCGTGATACCGCCCGATCTCCCGCTCGAACCCCATCCGAGCGAGGTCGAGGCGTGGTTCGAGGCTCCGCTCGCGCTGCTGCTCGACGAGGAGGCGTGGACCGCCAACGAGGTGTTCTGGCGGGGCGCGACGCGGCGCTATCTCGAGATGGACTATTCGGGTTTTCGCATCTGGGGGGTGACCGCCGCGATCATCGCCAACCTCGCCCGGCGGATAGCGGTCGAGGAGGTGATGCCCGGTGCGCGGCGAGGCTGACCCCTTCGCTAAGGCTTGTGAAAGGCGCTCATAATCCCTTAACCCTCCTGCCGCGACGAGGATAAGGGGCCGCGAATGGTCCGCTCACGGAAATTGGGCCGGTGAACCGAACGCTCGACAATGCCGACTGGACCAAGCGAGCGGGCCTCGCGGCGCTGACGCGCGCGCTCGGCGCGGAGAATATCCGCTGGGTCGGCGGAGCGGTGCGTGACGGGCTGCTCGGCATTGCGGTCCATGACCTCGATTGCGCCACCGTGCTGCTGCCGCAGGAGGTGATCGAACGCTGCGCCGAGGCCGGGCTCAGGACCGTGCCGACCGGGATCGAACACGGCACGGTGACCGCGATCCTCGAGGACGGCCCGGTCGAGGTGACGACCCTGCGCCACGACGTTTCGACCGACGGGCGGCGCGCGACGATTCGCTATGCGAGCGACTGGCGCGAGGACGCGGCGCGGCGCGATTTCACCATCAATGCGCTCTATGCCCACCCCGAAACGCTGGAGATCGTCGATTTCTTCGGCGGGCTCGAAGACCTGCGGGCGCGGCGGGTTCGTTTCATCGGCAACCCGCGCGAGCGCATCGCCGAGGACCACCTGCGCATCCTGCGCTATTACCGCTTCCAGGCGCGCTTCGGGGCGGAGCTGGACGAAGCGGCGGAGGAAGCCTGCGCCGATATGGCCGCGACGCTCAAGGGGCTCTCGCGCGAGCGGATCGCGAGCGAGCTGCTTGCCATTCTCGCCCTTCCCGACCCGCATCCGACCGTGGAGCGGATGCACGCGCGCGGCGTGCTCGGCGTGATCCTGCCCGAAGCCTGCGCCGCGCACCTCGCAGCGCTCGCCCGACTGGTCGCGGCCGAGCGCGAGCAGGGCTTCGCGCCCGAGCCCCTGCGCCGCCTCGCCGCGCTGCTGCCGCCCTCGCCCGACATCGCCGAAACGGTCGCCGCCCGCCTGCGCCTGTCGAAAGCCCAGCGCGCGCGGCTGGTGAACGCCGCCGAGCGCGGCGCGGGCGATGCGTCGGACATCCATGCGCTTGCCTATCGCGCCGGACCCGATTTCGCGGTCGATCGGCTGCTCCTTTCCGGGGCGGACGCTCGCCCGCTTGCAGGCTGGCAACCGCCCCTCTTCCCGCTCAAGGGAGGCGAAATCGTTGCGCAAGGTGTTGCAGCAGGGCCGCAAGTTGCAAAAATTCTCCAGGCGGTGGAACGGCGCTGGATTGCGGAGGGCTTTCCCGATGCTGCGCGGGTGCGACAGATCCTTTCCGAGGAGATCGACTAAGCGATTGATAAAGCGTTCAGCACCGCTTCATGCGCGCCCTGCCATAAGCATAGCCGGGTCGCTCGTGTTGTCACACAAGTCATTTTTCCCTAGGGAACCCCTTGCGCGTTTTGCACATTGAACATTCGCGCGCATCCATCCGCACCTGGCACAGTCCGGGGCTTCACCGCCCCGAAGGATCGCTTGGTGTCGCGTGTCCGGCCCGCGTCGCCCGCTCCCGTGTGGCGGCGTCTCGTTGAACTGAAGAACGGAGTACTCTCAGATGAAACTTGCCAAGCTGGCTTTCCTGGCCACCGCCATGGCGGCGACCCCGATCGCGGCTTCCGCGCAGGACGTGGGCGATACGGTTTACGGCAATGACGGCAACCCGATCGGCACGGTCACCGTGACCGACGATGCCACCGTCACCGTCGACACCGGCACCTACAAGGCTCCGCTGCCGCGCGGCGCGATTGCCGAGCGGGCGATCAACGATGCGGGCGACATGGGCTTCCGGGTCGAGGCGACCAAGGGCCAGATCGACGCCATGATGGCCGACCAGGTCGCCAAGGCGAAGGCCGCCGAGGAAGCGCGCAAGGCCGAACTCGCCAAGGCCGAAGCCGAAGCGATGGCGAAGCTCGCCGAACTGCTCGTGGTCGGCGCGCCGATCGTGACCGCCGACGAACAGCCGCTCGGCATGGTGGAAACCATCGAGAACGAAGGCGAGATCATCGTCGTCAAGGTCGAGGAAGAACTGATCAGCCTGCCGCGCACCCTGATGTGGGTCGACGAGGACGACACCATCATGGCGCGCGCCAATTACGACGACATCATGGCCGCCGCTCACGGAGGCTGAACCGAACCGGACGCACCGTTCGGTCGGACGAAAAGGGCCGGCAGGAGCAATCCTGCCGGCCTTTTTTGTTTGCGCAGCGCATCCGCGCTGCGATGTCCTCGCTCACACGGCCTCGGGGCCGCATCGCCCCGGGTGCGCGTCGAGGTGTGCTTCGCTCATCTGAACCTTCGGCTTCGACATCGCGCTTGCTCCGGGGTCACGGCCGCAAGACCCGCAGACCTCAGTCAAACCTGTTATCCTTGGGGAAGCCCTGCGGCGGCATCCGCCCCGCCGCCCCGCGCGCAACCTTCCACTGCCAGATCTCGGTCTCGGTCCGCGTACGCCCCTGCGCGCCCCCCATCGTCCAGCTCAGCCCGTCCTCGAGCCGGAAGGTCGTCGCGTCCGACAGCCCGCCGTCGCGGTAGCGTTGCAGCTGCACGCCCTGCCCGCGCGCCATCTCGGGCATTTCCTCGATGTTGAAGACGATCAGCTTGCGATTGTCGCCGACTGCCGCGACGTGGTCGTGCTCAGCCGCGACCTGGCGAACCACCTGCAGCCGCGCGCCGCCCTTGAGATTGACCACCTGCCGCCCCTTGCGCGTTTCGGCCAGCAGGTCGTCGCTCTTGGCGAGAAATCCCTTCCCGCTCGAGGCCGCGAGCAGCAGCCGACCGCCTGCTTTATGGACAAGCATCTTGGCAATCGAGCTTTCCGCTTCGAGATCGATCATGGTGCGCACCGGCTCTCCGAACCCGCGCGCGCCCGGCAGCTTGTCGCAGCCCAAGGTATAGAACCGCCCGTCAGACCCGGCGATGAGCAGCTTGTCGGTCGTCTGCGCGTGAGCGATGAAGGCGAGCGCATCGCCTTCCTTGTACTTGAATTCCTGGTCCAGCGGGACGTGGCCCTTGGCCGCGCGGATCCAGCCCTTCTGCGAGAGGATCACCGTGATCGGCTCCTTCTCGATCATCGCGTCCATCGAGAATTCGACCGCGGGCGCGGCCTCTTCGATCTTCGTCCGCCGCGCACCCAGCGCCGTGTCCTCGGCATAGTCCTTGCGCAGCGCCTTGAGGTCGCGCTTGAGCCGCGTGCGCTGGCGGGCCGGGCTTTCGAGCAGCTTGGTCAGCTCATCCTGCTCGGCCAGCAGGTCGTCCTTTTCCTGCCTCAGCTGCATTTCTTCCAGCTTGCGCAAGGACCGCAGCCGCATATTGAGGATGGCCTCGGCCTGCCGGTCGGTGAGCGAGAATTCCTCCATCATCACCGGCTTGGGCTCGTCCTCGGTGCGGATGATCTCGATCACCCGGTCGAGGTTGAGGAAGGCGATGATGTAGCCCTCGACCAGTTCGAGCCGCTTTTCTATCTGGTCCAGCCGGTGGCGCGTGCGGCGCTGGAGAATCTCGATCTGCGCCGCGACCCAGTTGCCGAGCAGTTCCTTCAGCCCCATCACCATCGGCGTGCGGTTGGCGTCGAGCACGTTGAGATTGAGGCCGAAGCGCGTTTCGAGGTCGGTCAGCTTGAAGACGCTCTCCTTGAGGAGGTCGGGATCGACATTGCGGCTCCTTGGCACGAGGACGATGCGGATTTCCTCGTCGCTCTCGTCGCGCACGTCCTCGAGGATGGGGAGCTTCTTGTCCGCGATGGTGGCGGCGATCTGCTCGATCAGCTTGCCCTTGGCGACCTGGAACGGGATTTCGGAGATGACGAGCTGCCATTGCCCGCCGCCGAGCCGCTCGATCCCCGCCTCGCGGTCGGCCTCGGCTTCGGCCTCGGGCGCGCGAAACACGCCGCGAACCCGGAACGAGCCGCGGCCGGTCGCATAGGCTTCCGAAATCGCGTCCTTGCTGTCGACGATATGGCCGCCGGTCGGGAAATCCGGCCCGGCGAACAGCTCCATCAGGCGGGCGTGTTCGACATGGGGATTGTCGATCAACTCCAGCGTCGCGTCGATGATCTCGGCAACGTTGTGCGAGGGGATATTGGTCGCCATGCCGACCGCGATCCCGCTCGCGCCGTTGGCGAGCAGGTTCGGGAACAGGCCGGGCATGAGCTCCGGCTCCTGCTCCTCGCCATTATAGGTCGGGATGAAAGTGACAGTGCCCTCGTCTAGGCCCGCCATCAGCTCCATCGCGGTCTTCGTCAGCCGCACTTCGGTGTAGCGGTAGGCGGCCGCGTTATCGCCGTCGATATTGCCGAAGTTCCCCTGCCCCTCGACCAGCGGGTAGCGCAGCGAGAACGGCTGGGCGAGGCGGACCATCGCGTCGTAGGCGGCGACGTCGCCGTGCGGGTGGTACTTGCCGACCACGTCGCCGACGACGCGGGCGGATTTCTTGAAGGCGCTGTCGGGGCGCAGGCCCAACTGCCGCATCGCCCACAGGAGGCGGCGATGGACGGGCTTCAGCCCGTCGCGCAGGTCGGGAAGCGAGCGGGCGGTGATGGTCGAGAGCGCGTAGACGAGGTAGCGCTCCTCGAGCGCCGCATCGAAGGGCGCATCTACGATCTGGTCGAAGGGATCTTCCGGCGGCGCGGGCGCGCCCGGAGCGGTCGTGTCTGCCATGGAAAAAGCCTCTAGCAAGCCTCGCACGCCCGTGGGAGAGGCGTTTCCACAGTCTCGCACCGCCATGCACCGCGCATCGACGCCCGCGGTTCACGCCCCGCCGAGACAGAACAACGCACGAGCGAAGGAAGCGGAACGCGCCTTCTCCTTTTTCCGTTGATTGCTCAAACGCTTAAAAGGAGACCCCCGATATGAAACGCATCCTGATCATCGCCACCGACGGTTTCGAGCAGTCCGAACTGACGAAGCCGCGCGATATCATGTCCGATGCCGGCGCCGAAGTGACCATCGCCAGCCCCGAAGACGGCTCGATCAAGGGCTGGGACAAGGACAACTGGGGCGACAGCGTCGATGTCGACATCACGCTCGACGAGGTTTCGAGCGGCGATTTCGACGCCCTCATGCTCCCCGGCGGCCAGATCAACCCAGACGTGCTGCGGCTGAAGCCCCGCGCGATCGAACTGGTGCGCGAATTCGATGCCGCCGGAAAGCCGGTTGCCGCGATCTGCCACGCGCCCTGGCTTCTGATCGAGGCAGGCATCGCCAAGGGCAGGACCATGACGAGCTGGCCCTCGGTGCGCACCGACCTCGCCAATGCCGGAGCCGATGTGGTCGACCGCGAAGTCGCGGTGGACGGCAACATCATCACCAGCCGCAAGCCGGACGATATCGGCGCGTTCGCCGCTGCCCTGAAGGAAGCGCTCGCGATGGAACGCGTCGGCGAGAACGCCTGAATGGAACGCGTCGGCGAGAACGCCTGAGCCAGCCCAGATCCGGCCCGGCTCGACACAGTCAAAGCCGCGGCCGGTCCCGACCTCCCCTCTGCGGGGCCGGTCGTGGCAAGCGCCCCGTCGCGCCATTGGTGCGGCGGGGTTTTGCTGCCCGCCCGCGCCTCAGTCGGGGCTGCGGTATTCCTCGAGCTCTTCCATGGTCGAACAATCGGTCAGCAGCAGGGCAAAGCCCTTGGTCCGGTCGAAATGGGCCATCACCATGGTCAGCAGGACCGTCAGAGGCACGGCCAACAGTGCGCCGGGAATGCCCCAGATAATCGACCAGAACATCAGGGCGACCAGCACCACCAGCGGCGAGATCGCGAGCCGCTTGCCCATCAGCCTGGGGTCGAGGAAATTGCCGATCACCTGCTCGATCGCAAGCAGGCCCCCGCCGATGATCGCCGCCGTGCCGAGGTCGCGGGTCACCAGAACGTAGAACACCGGCAGCACTCCGCTGATGATCGACCCCACCGTGGGAATGAAATTGAGCAGCACGGTCAGCACAGCCCACAGGACGAGGTAATCGACCCCGAACAGCGCCAGCCAGCCTATATAAAGAGCAGCGCTGATAAGGCTGACGATGAAGCGCGTGGTGAAATAGGCGCGGAATTTCTGCCCGACGCTGCGCCCGATCTCGATCCAGCGCCGGTCGCCGCCCTGGCTCGACAGGGTGAGGATCTTGCTGTGCCAGTTCTCCGCCTCGGTCAGCATCAGCAGCATCAGGAAGACGATGAGGATGAGCCCTCCCAGAGTGCTGGCGGTCATATCGAGGGCGGTCAGGGCGGTGGACACCAGCGGGCCGTCGGCCGACAGCGCGCTCCCGCCGGGCGATCCGTCGAGGAAATCGGGCATCGGGCCGGGCAACGCGCCGAGCCTCTCGCGCAGGGCCGGGCCGACATCCTGCGCAAGGCCGTAGACCTGCTGCGCGGCAAGGCCGAGGCCGAAGAGGAAGGCGGCGAGGATACCCACCACCAGCAGCATCCCCGCCAGCGCCCCGGTCCACTTGAGCCGCGGCGGCATCGCCTCGCGGATCGGCTCGACCAGCGGCCACACGCCCAGCGCCAGCAGCAGCGCGGCGAAGAACGGCATGGAGATGGTCATCGTCTCCATCAGCAGCCAGAAAACCGCGGCGAAGGCGACCGCGCCAAGCAACGCGTTGCGCACCGCGCCGGTGCGTTTGGAGGTCTGGTCCGCTTCGTGGGTGTTCTCTTCCATGCAAGTGATTGAACGAGGTGCGCCCGTGGGCGTTCCGGCGCGCAGAGCGGCTTCCGGCTGCCAAGACTTAGGACAACACGGGCTCAGCCGAACTTGGCCTCGCGAGCAAGAAAGCCGAGCATCTCCTCGTAATGCGCATCCGCCTTACGGTTGAAGATCAGATGGAAGGCGATCGGAACCGCTGCGAGCGCCATCGCTGCCGCGGCGACGAGCAGCGGTCCTGCGTCTTCATGCCTGGTGCTGGCCGGTAACAGGATCAGGCTTGCGGAGATGATGCCGAAAAGCCCGTACCACACGGCGAGGAACACGCGCAGAAAACCGCTCGCGCCATAGGACGCCGTAAGCCGCGTTCCCTTGCCCGTGGCGACCAGCCTGCCCGCGAAGACCGGACGAAAGCCGTTTTCGAACATGGGGATGCTCCAGACCAGCCGAACGAAACCGAACCGCGCCCACCCCGCGACACCGTGATGCGCGAAGGACCACACCGGGCCTGCCGTCCGGTCGATCCGCCTTGCGGCCTCGTCGGGCGGCAGCGGCGAATGAAGCGTGACGCGCCGTCCCAACAGGTACTCCCGAAGCCGCACGCGCCCTTACCGCCTACATCCGCCGCGCGTCGACGCTTTCGCCCGGCACGGTGACGGTCAGCCCGTCCATCGCCTCGGTCAATTCGATCTGGCAGGACAGGCGGCTCGTCCGGCGCACGCCGGCGGCGAAGTCGAGCATATCCTCTTCCTCTTCGCTCGCCTCGGAAAGCCGCTCGAACCATTCGGGCGCAACGACGACATGGCAGGTGGAACACGCCATCTGGCCCTCGCACGTCCCTTCGAGCGGCAGGCCCGCCGCCTGCCCGACGCGCAGCAGGCTGTCGCCCGGCTCGGCCTCGGCTTCGACCACGCGGCCATCGGGGGCGATGAATTTCACCTTTATGCTCACGGCCACTGCCCTCCGGCGGCATCGACGATCGCGCCTGCCGCCTGTTCTATGTCGTCCATGCGCGTGTAGCGCCCGAAGCCGAGCCGGATCGAGCTTTTCGCCTCGCGCTCGCCGAGCCCGATGGCGGTCAGCACATGGCTCGGTCGGCCCGACCCGCTGGCGCAGGCGCTCCCGGCGGAGAACATGACATTGCGGCAATCGGACATCAGGCGGGCAACGTCCAGCCCCTCGCGGCGGATATTGAGATTGCCGTGCCATCTTTCGGTGGCGCTGCCGTTGAGGGTCCAGTCCGCGAAGAGTTCGCGCGCGCGGGTCCACAGGGCCTCGACGTGCTCGGCATCTTCGGCCATGCGTTCCTCGGCGATCTGGGCGGCCGCGCCGAAGCCGGCGCACAGCGCGGGCGAAAGCGTGCCCGAGCGCAGGTGCGCCTCCTGCCCGCCTCCGAACATCAATGGTGCGAGTTCCACCCCATCGCGCACCCACAGCGCGCCGATGCCCTTGGGCCCGTGGATCTTGTGCGCCGAGATCGCGATCATGTCGGCATCGAGCTCGGTCAGGGGCACGCGGCCATAGGCCTGCACCGCGTCGACCAGCACCAACGCGCCTGCCTGCCGGGCGACCCGCGCGATTTCGGCAAGGGGATGGCGCGTGCCGATCTCGTTGTTGATCGCCATGGCGGCGACGAGGCCGGTATCGGGACCAATCGCGCCTTCGAGCGCGGCGAGATCCGCGCGCCCGTCCCGCTCCACCGGCAGCACGGCAAAGCCTCTCCCAGTCGCCTCCACGGGCCGCGCGCAGTCGAGGACGGCGGCGTGTTCCGTGGCGAAGGTCAGCACGTCGCCGCTTGTCCCACGAAGCGCGGTGTTGAGCGCCTCGGTCGCGCCGCTGGTGAAGACCACGCGCCCGCCCGGCGGCAGCAGCGCGGCGACCCGTTCGCGCGCCGCCTCGACCGCGGCGGAGGCCGAGCGGCCCATGCGGTGCGCGCTGTGCGGATTGCCGAAGCCGCTCCCTTCCGGCCCTTCGAGCCAGCGCAGCATCGCCTCGCGCGCCTCGGGCGCGAGCGGGGTGGTGGCCTGGTAATCGAGGTAGATCATGCGCGCGCGAACTCCCGCCATTGCTCGCAGAACCGCTCCACCTCTTCGCGCGTCGTCGACCAGCCGACCGAGACGCGGATCGTGTTCGCGGCGATGCCCGCATCGAGCCCCATTGCCTCGAGAACGTGGCTCGTCTTCATCGTGCCCGACGAACAGGCCGAGCCCTGCGAGACGGCAAAGCCCGCCATGTCGAAGCGCATCACCTGCGCGCTCCCGCTCATGCCCGGCATGGCGAGCGCTCGGACATAGGGCGTGGGGTCCGCAAGAGTATCTCCAAGCCATGTCCCGCCGAGCGCGCGACAGTCCGCGGCCAGCGCCTCGAAGGGTTCGAGCACGTCGGGCGCGACGTAAGGCTCGCCGCAGGCCTCGAGCGCGGCCGCCATGCCGAGCGCGCCGGGCAGGTTCTCGGTCCCGCGCCGGTATCCGCGTTCGTGCCCGCCGGAAGGCTCCAGCATCGCGTAATCGCGCACCAGCAACGCGCCCACGCCGATCGGTCCGCCGAACTTGTGCGCCGAGACGATGGCCATGTCGCAAGGGGGCAGCGCGAACCTACCCGCCCCTTGCGCGCAATCGGCGAGCAGCAGCCCGCCAGCCTCGTGGACGATGGCGGCGATGGCTGCGAGGTCCTGCCGGTTGCCGGTTTCCGAATTGACCTGCTGCACCGCGACCAGCGGGCGCTCGCGCTGCACCGCTTCGCGCAAGGTGTCGAGGTCGAGCGCGCCATCAGGGCGGACCGGCAGGCGCTCGGCATCGGGCGCGGCTTTGAGGATCGCGTCGTGTTCGAGAGCGCTCACCAGCCGCGCGCGCGCCTTGGCGCGGGTCAGGGCAAGCTCGGCGCTTTCGCTCGCGCCGCTGGTGAAGATCAGCTCGCCCTGCCAGCCGAGCGCCGCCTTGATCCGCGCGCGCGCGTCCTCGAGCGCCGCCCTCGCCTTGCGTCCTTCGGCATGGGGGCTCGACGGGTTCGCCCACTGCGCGAAGCCTTCCTCCATCGCGCGCCTCGCCTCCGGACGCAGCGGCGAGGTCGCGGCGTGATCGAGATAGATGCGCGTCACGCTGGGATCACCCGACAAAAAATTGCGAAATTGCCATCGCGGCCTATATAGAGCGCGCTTTCGCGGGGACCAACCGGTCGTCCGCCATCGATTCTACGCAAGGTTCACACCCAGATGCCCTCAGTCATCTTCCCCGGCCCCGAAGGCCGCCTCGAAGGCCGTTTCTCCCCCCCGCCGCGCCCGCGCGCGCCGGTCGCGCTCATTCTCCACCCGCATCCCGAAGGCGGCGGCACGATGAACGACCGGATCGTGCAGCGGCTCTACAAGACCTTCGCCGACCGAGGTTTCGCCACGCTCCGCTTCAATTTCCGCGGGGTCGGGCGCTCGCAGGGCAGCTTCGATTCGGGCGTGGGCGAGTTGTCCGACGCGGCTTCGGCTCTCGACTGGGTGCAGTCGATCCATCCCGAAGCGCAGACCACCTGGGTTGCGGGCTATTCCTTCGGCGCGCTGATCGGGATGCAGCTTCTCATGCGCCGCCCCGAAGTGCGCGGCTTCATCTCGGTCGCGCCGCCTGCGAATATGTACGACTTCTCCTTCCTCGCGCCCTGCCCGGCCTCGGGCATCTTCGTCCAGGGCGCGGCCGACACCGTGGTCCAGCCCGCGGCGGTGCAGAAGCTGGTCGACAAGCTGCGCACACAGAAGCACATCACCATCCACCATGAGGAAATACCGCGCGCCAACCATTTCTTCGAGAACGAGCTCGAGGAATTGATGGGTTCGGTCGACAATTACCTCGATTTCCGGCTTTCTCCCGACTGCCCCATAAAGTGACGTCGTACATGCGGGGTCTTTCCGAAACTTATTCTTTGCGTAATTAAATTGCGCAAGTAGGATTGGTTTCAATCCGCGACGGGTCGCAAAGCGCAACTCGAAACAACTTCGTTTCCTTCCCGTTTGACTATAGCCTCCCTGTCGAGCGGGCCGTCCCCTACGGCCCGCCGCCCAGGAGGCAACGGGAAAGGAGCCTTTCATGAACTATGTCGCATCCCGCGCGAAGCCGAACCCGGCCGCGCTTGCCGGCGCGCTCGGCGTGCCGACCGCTATCGCCACGCTGCTCGTCGCCGGCCTCGCCGTCACCGTCGTCGCGCCCGAATTCGTGCCCAACCCCGAGGCGACCCAGATCGAGGACAAGCCGGTGCTGGTCGAGGTCCCGCCCGAGCCCGCAAGGCCCGAGCGGCCCGTCGATCCCGCCGCGACCGCGAACCGCGACAACCTGATCCTTCCGCCCCGGCCCGACCGGCCCGTCGACAGCGCTTTCGACTTCGGCGAAGCATCGCCCATCGAAAGCCTCCCCGGCGCGGGCGAAGCGATCGGGGACATCGGCGACATCGGCCCCGTAGGGCTGCCGCCCGGCCCGTCCTTCGCCGATCCGGTGCTCGCGAAGCCGCGCGGCAATCCCCGCGAATGGGTCACGGATGCCGACTATCGCGCGCGCTGGATTCGCGAAGGGATGAGCGGCACGGCGCGCTTCACGCTCGCGATAGAACCTTCGGGCAAGGTCGGCGAATGCACCATCACGCGCTCGTCCGGCCATGCCGAGCTGGATGCCGCCACCTGCCGCCTGATCGAGCGCCGCGCGCGCTTCGAACCGGCGCGCGATGCGCAAGGCAACCGCGTCGCAGGGAGCTATTCGAACGCGATCAACTGGAAGATCCCCGATTGATGGCGGGGCCGGGGAGGCTCAGCCCTTCCCGGCCTCCTCCAATCCGTCCAATGGCCGCGTCCCGTCCTCGCCCGGCACGGTCCAGATGAGGACATTGGCGAGCGCGACCAGCGCCAGCACCACCATCAGCGCGGGGTTCCTGACTTCGCCCGTGCGCCGCCACAGCACGAAGGCCCCGGCGAGCAGCGCGAGCGCCGCCAGCATCACGATCGAAAGCACGATGTCGGTGTTCATCAGGTGTCCTTAGCGGCGAATGGGCCGCGCGCGATATGATCGCCGAGCGCGCGCGGATCAAGCGCGCCGGGCCGCGCGATTGACACCTCGCCCCCGGCCTTTAACACCCGCGGGCATGAGAGAGAGCACCCCCACCACCATCGCCGCCCGCCCCGTCAACCGCCGCGAGGCGCTCGGCACGCTTGGCGGCGTCTCGGCGCTCGCCCTGCTGCCGGGCTGCGCTGCCGGATATTCCCAGCCGAGCCTGCGCGATGCGCCTCCGGCGACGCTGACGCCGGGCGAGATGCTCGACAAGATCGCCTACGCCATGCTCGAACACGAACCGGGCCGTGCGACCGGGCTGGGCATCGACAACGGCGAATTCGCAGGCTGGCGCGGGACGTTCGGCACGCTTGGCGAGGAGGGGCGCGAAGCCTATGCAGCGACCCTGCGCAGCTCGCTCGAACAGGCGCGCGCCTTTCCGCGCGAAGGGATGAGCGCGGACGAGCGGGTCGGCTTCGAGGTCGTCGAAACCGCCTTCGCCAGCGCGTTGGAGGGCATGGCGCTGCCCTATGGCGAAGTCGCGGTGGGAAGCTGGCGCAACGCGCCCTATGTCGTCATCCAGAACGTCGGCGGCTATATCGACTACCCGCGCTTCTTCGGTTCGACCCAGCCGGTGCGCTCGAAATCCGACGTCTATTTCTACCTCAATCGCCTCAGCCAGATTCCCGCCATCCTCGATGCCGAGCGCGAGCGGATGCGCGAGGCGCGGGGTATGGGCGTGGTGCCGCCTTCCTTCCTGCTCGACAAGGCGATCGCCCAGATGGAAGCGAGCATCGCTGCCGCGAACGAGGGCACGCCCTATGCCGGCCCGCTCGCCGAGGGCATCGCGCAGAACGTGCCCGACGGCTCCTTCGACCAGCAGGTGGAGATGGCGCGCGAAATCAGCCGGCTCGACATCGCGCCCGCGCTCGACAAGCAATTGGAGGAGCTCAAGGCCCAGCGCGCGCTTGCCACCGACGATGCCGGGATGTGGGCCCGCCCGCGCGGCGAGGAATGGTACGACTGGGCGATCCGCGCCTCGACCACGACGAGGCTGTCGCCCGACGAAATCCACGAACAGGGGCTTGCCGAACTGGCCGAGCTGCACGGGAGAATGGACCCGATCCTCAAGGAAATCGGCTACACCAAGGGCTCGGTCGGGGAGCGGATGCAGGCGCTGTCGAAAGACCCGCGCTACCAGTTCGCGCCGGGCGATCCGGGCCGCGCCGAAATCATGGCCTTCATCAAGGAGCGCATCGACTGGATCAGGGCGCAGATGCCGCGCGCCTTCACTCAGCTGGTCGATCCCAATCTCGAAGTGCGCCGTCTGCCGCTCGCCGAAGAGCCGGGCGCGCCGGGCGCCTATGGCGGGGCGGGCAGCAAGGACGGGACGATCCCCAGCCGGATGTGGATCAACCTGCGCACCACGGACCTGCACCGCAAGTACGACCTGGCCGACCTGACCTATCACGAGACGATCCCCGGCCACGTGTGGGAAGGCGAGTTTTCCAACCGCCTGCCGCTGATCCGCTCGATCCTCGCCTTCAACGCGTTCAGCGAAGGCTGGGCGCTCTATGGCGAGCAGCTCGCCGACGAACTCGGCGCCTATGACGATTTCAAGGTCGGGCGGCTCGGCTACCTGCAGAGCCTCGCCTTCCGCGCCTGCCGGCTGGTGGTGGACACGGGGCTGCACCACAAGCGCTGGACCCGCGAGGAAGGCCGCCGCTTCTTCGTCGAGGAGAACGGGTCGAAAGCCGAGGAAGTGGCATCCGAAGTCGATCGCTATTGCAGCTGGCCGGGGCAGGCCTGCGGCTACAAGGTCGGCCACACCCGCATCGTCGAGGAACGCGCGCGGGCGAAGGCGGCGCTCGGCGGAGCGTATGACCTGCGCGATTTCAACACCGCGGTGATCCTCGGCGGCAATGCGCCCCTCAACGTGGTCGAGAACACGGTGAGCCGATATATCGCCGAGGCGCGCGGGTAAGGTCGCTCGCGCCGCGCGGTCTTGCCAAGTGCTTCAATAATCGAGGTTTCGAGGTGGCAATGTAAAACCGCCTCGTTATAGTCCCGCCTGCCGACCAGCGTATCGCAGACGCTCAAGGGGGGACTCATGATTACCGACATCGCGCGCCTTTTCGCCCGCGCGGCCGCGTTTTTCGCCGCCGCGCTCGTTCTCGCCGTGCCTGCGCAGGCCGAATGGCACCGGGCCGAAAGCGAGCGTTTCATCATCTATTCCGATTCGCGCGCGGATGATCTTGCCGAATTCGCCGAGACGCTCGAACGCTACCACGTCGCGCTCTCGCTCGAGACCGGGCGGCAGGTTCCCGTGCCGAGCCCGTCGAGCCGGCTCACCGTCTACATGGTCGGCAGCCGCGACGACCTCAAACGGCTCTACGGCTCGCGGCGCTCGGCGGTGGGGGGCTTCTACATCCCGCGCGCCAACGGGTCGGTCGCCTTCGTCCCGAATGTCCGCGTGCGCGTGCGCGATGCGGGCCGCGGGCGGGTCGGCACGCGCTATTCGCGCAGCGTCAATGTCGGCGTGGACCCCGCGCTGTCGACGCTGCTGCACGAATATGCGCACCATTTCCTGATCGGCTCGGCCCGCCATGCGATGCCGAGCTGGCTGAGCGAAGGGGCGGCGGAATATTTCTCCTCGGCGCGGTTCAACGAGGACGGATCGGTCGATATCGGCCTGCCCAACAACGACCGCGCGTGGGAACTGAGCCAGGCCGCGCCCGTGTCGCTCGCCGAACTGCTCGATTACGAGCTCTACCGGGAGAACAAGGGCAATCGCTACGATGCCTATTACGGCAAGGCGTGGCTGCTCTATCACTACCTGCGCTTCGAGCCCTCGCGCGCGGGCCAGCTTGCGACCTACTGGCAGGCGGTCGCGCAGGGGGCCGGGTCTCTCGAGGCGGCGCAGGCGATTTTCGGCGACCTTGGCAGGCTCGAAAAGGAACTCCACGCCTACGCCACCCAGCGCCGCATGGCCGGGATGCGCTTTGCCGCGGACGACATCCGGATCGGTGCGGTCCGGGTCGAGCCGCTGTCGGAAGGGCACGCGGCGATGATGGACGTGATCCTGCGCTCGAAGCGGGGGGTCGACGAGGAACTCGCCGCCGAGGTGGTCGCCGATGCCCGCGCGGTCGCGGAGCGCTATCCGGGCGATGCGGAGGTGCTGGCAGCGCTCGCCGAGGCGGAATACGACGCCGGGAACGACGACGCGGCGATTGCCGCTGCGAGGCGCGCCATCGCGGCGGATCCTTCCGTGACCAACGCCTATGTCCAACAGGGCTATGCCCTCTTCCGTAAGGCCGAAGCGGCGCAGGATGCCGCAGCCGCCTTTGCCGCTGCGATGGCTCCGTTCGAGGCCCTCAACGCGCTCGAGACGAACCACACCCAGCCGCTGATCTATTACTACCGCAGCTTCACGCGGCAGGGGATCAGCCCGCCCGAAGACGCGCGCTTCGCGATCGAGCGGGCGACGCAGCTCGCCCCGTTCGACAAGAACCTTGCGATGGAAGTCGCGGTGATGAAAGCGGGCGAGGGACAGCCGGCCATCGCGCGCTACCTGCTCGCGCCGGTCGCGGCCGATCCGCACGGCGGCAGCCGCGCGGCGACTGCGCGCGAGATGATCGCTGTCCTCGAGAAAGTGCCCGACGGGCGGCGCGTGACCTTCAAGAACCTAGGCGAGGCCGGGGACAAGGAAGGCGATGACGGGGATAACGGGGGCGGAGGCGAGGGCGACTGAGCCTCGCCCGCACCCGGTCAGCCCTTCCCGCCGAACAGCCCCTTCGCCATGCCGGCGATGTCGTCCATCGGATTGCCGTCGCCGTCGAAATCGAGCAGCCCCGCAAGCAAGGACGGATCGTCCTGCACCATGCGCGCGAATTCGCCGAGCGAGCCCTCGCCGCCGATCTGCGCCACGATCTGCGACAGGACCCCGGTGTCGAGCCCGGTGCGCTGCGAGGCGAGTTCGACCGTGTCGCCGTCCATCTGGTGCGTGCGCGACAGCACCGCGATAGCCTTTTCCGCCAGCCCCGGGTCGATCCCGACCTTGCTGGCGAGATTGGCCACGTCGTCGGGCGCCCCGCCCACATTCTTAAGGATACCGTCGAGCACGCTCATACCCGTCCTCCCTCTGGTGACCGCGCGAAGGGGATTCGCGCGCGGGACGCGATGATGACAGGCTGATTTTCCGGTGCAAGGACACTCCCTGTTTTCGGCGGGGAGCGCCCCGCCCGATCAGGCCGCGACCGGCGCCGCCTTCCGCACGCCCTCGTCGACGTGCTCCGCGAATTCCGCGAAGTTGTCGATGAAGAGCTGCACCAGCTTCGCCGCGGTCGCGTCGTAATCGGCCTTGTCGTCCCATGTGCTGCGCGGGTCGAGGATCGACTGCTCGATCCCCGCCTCGGACAGCGCCGGGACCGAGATCGGCACGTCGAAGCCGAAATTGGGATCCTGCCGGAACTCGACATTGTCGAGATCCCCGTCGAGCGCGGCATTGAGCAGCGCGCGGGTCGCCTTGATCGGCATCCGCTTGCCGACCCCGTATTTCCCGCCGGTCCAGCCGGTGTTGATGAGCCAGCACTGCACCCCGCCAGAGGCGATCCGCTCTTTCAGGAGATTGCCGTAGACGCTCGGATGGCGCGGCATGAAGGGCGCGCCGAAGCAAGTCGAGAAGGTCGCTTCCGGCTCGGTCACGCCGATCTCGGTCCCGGCGACCTTGGCGGTGTAGCCCGACAGGAAGTGATACATCGCCTGCTCCGGCGTCAGCCGCGCGATCGGAGGCAGCACGCCGAAGGCATCGGCGGTGAGCATCACCACGTTCGACGGCACGGGGCCGAGGTTCTTTTCGCTCGTGTTGGGGATGAAATCGATCGGATAGGCCCCGCGCGTGTTCTCGGCGAGCGAGTTGTCGTCGAGGTCCAGCTCGCGCGTGTCGGGGTCCATTACCACGTTTTCGAGCACCGTGCCGAACCGGCGAGTCGTGGCGTAGATTTCCGGCTCGGCCTCTTCGGACAGGCGGATCATCTTGGCATAGCAGCCGCCTTCGAAATTGAAGACCGCGGTGTCCGACCAACCGTGCTCGTCATCGCCGATTAGCGTGCGGCTGGCATCGGCCGACAGCGTCGTCTTGCCCGTGCCCGACAGGCCGAAGAAGACGCTGGTCTTGCCGTCGGCGGAGATATTGGCCGAACAATGCATCGGCATCACCCCCTTCGTCGGCAGCAGGTAGTTGAGGATGCCGAAGACGCTCTTCTTCATCTCGCCGGCGTATTTCGTGCCGCCGATGAGGATCAGCTTTTCCGAGAAATTGACCGCGATCACCGTCTCGGAGCGGGTGCCGTGGCGTTCAGGGTCGGCGCGGAAGCTCGGCAGGTCGATGATCGTGTATTCGGGAGCGAAATCCGCCAGTTCATCGGTGGTCGGACGGACCAGCAGGGTGCGGATGAACAGGTTGTGCCAGGCGAGCTCGTTGATGACGCGGACATTCACCCTGTGTTCCGGCTGCGACCCGCCGAACAGGTCGGCGACGTAGAGCTTTTCCTTCTGCGCCACCGCCTTCATGAAATCGGCCTTCAGCGCGGCGAAATGTTCGGGCGTCATCGGCACGTTGACCTTGCCCCACCACACGCTGTCCTCGGTTTCGG